>JAKBBK010000105.1 GCA_021808525.1 Pseudomonadota bacterium | reverse complement strand
CCACGCTGCATCGGCGGGCATTTTTACGTCGAGGATCCGTCATCATGAGCATTACCCGCCGCGAATTCCTGAGCGTGCTGGCCGCGGCCGGCGCCAGCGGTTTTCCCCTGATGCGCGAGGCCAGCGCAGCCGAGGTCGACGCGCTGTACAGCCCGCCGGTCAGCGGCAACGTGCATTTCCTGCACATGACCGACAGCCACGCGCACCTGCAGCCGCTGTACTTCCGCGAGCCCAGCGTGAACATCGGTGTGGGCTCGATGAGCGGGCACCTGCCGCACCTGGTGGGGGCGGACTATCTCAAGCGCGTGGGATTCAAGCCCGATTCGCGCGAGTCCTACGCCTTCACCTACCTGGACTTCGAACGCGCGGCCAAGCAGTACGGCAAGATGGGCGGCTACGCCCACCTGGCCACGCTGGTCAAGCGACTGAAGGCCGCGCGCCCCGGCGCGCTGCTGCTCGACGGCGGCGACACCTGGCAGGGCACGGCGCTGTCGCTGTGGACCGAGGGCCAGGACATGATCGAGGCCCAGCTGCAACTCGGCGTGGACGTGATGACCGCGCACTGGGAGTTCACCTACGGCCAGGATCGGGTCAAGCAGGTGCTGGCCAAGGATTTCAAGGGACGCATCGACTTCGTCGCGCAGAACGTGAAGACCGCCGATTTCGGCGATCCCGTGTTCCCGTACTACACGATGAAGCAGATGAACGGGGTGCAGGTGGCGGTGATCGGCCAGGCCTTCCCGTACACCCCCATCGCCAATCCCGCCTACCTGACCCCGGACTGGACCTTCGGCATCGACACGGACCACATGCAGAAGGTGGTCAAGGAGGTGCGCGCCAAGGGCGCGCAACTGGTGGTCGTGCTGTCCCACAACGGCATGGACGTGGATCGCAAGATGGCTGGCATGGTCGAGGGCATCGACTGCATCTTCGGCGGCCATACCCACGACGGCGAGGCGGTGGCCGTGGAAGTACGCCGGCCCTCCGGCGGCATGACCCTGGTGACCAACGCGGGCTCGCATGGCAAGTTCCTCGCCGTGATGGACTTCGACGTGCGCGGCGGCAAGATGGTGGGCTACAAGTACCGCCTGCTGCCGGTGTTCTCCAACCTGCTGCCCGCCGACCCCGACATGCAGGCCCTGATCCAGAAGGTGCGCGCTCCCTACGAGAGCAAGCTCTCCGAGGTGCTGGCGCACACCGAGGGCGTGCTGTATCGTCGCGGCAATTTCAACGGCACCTGGGACCAGCTGGTGCTGGACGCGATGCTGGCGGTGCGCGGCGGCGACCTGGCCTTCTCCCCGGGATTCCGCTGGGGCGGCAGCCTGTTGCCGGGCGAGCCCATCACCCGCGAGGCGCTGATGACCCAGCTGGCCATCACCTACCCCTACTGCACCCTCACCGACATGACGGGCGCCACGGTCAAGGCGGTGATGGAGGATGTGTGCGACAACCTGTTCAACCCGGATCCCTACTACCAGCAGGGCGGCGACATGGTGCGCGTGGGTGCGCTGACCTATGCCTGCGAGCCGGGCCAGAAGCAGGGCAGCCGCATCCAGGACATGCGCCTGGGCGGCAAACCCATCGACCCCAACAAGACCTACAAGGTGGCGGGCTGGGCGCCTGTGCAGCAGGCCTCGGCGCAAAAGAGCAACCCGCCGATCTGGGAAGTGGTGGAGGAATACCTCCGGCACAACCCCAGCATCCAGCCCCTCAAGCCCAACCAGCCGCGCCTGATCGGGGTCAAGGGCAACGCGGGCCTGGCGGCCTGAGGTCGGATTCGCAACACAGGCGAAGGGTGGAAATCCTGTAAAAGCCTGGAATACCCAAAATAAAAACGGGCCGAATGCAAATTCGGCCCGTTTTTATTTGTTTTCGTGCGCCGGCACCATGATGCAGCTTTTTGCGTCGCGTCAAAAGCACTGCTAAAGTGTGATCCGGTTCAGTGTCATCGGACCGCTGTGCGCGTGCGCGGGGTACCCGGGCGCGCGCATGGTGTTTCACCCACTCCCTGCCGGCAGACCCGGCGTCCCAGTGAGCTCACCATGACCATCCAGCAGCAGCGCGCGAACTCCTACCTGTTCGGCGGCAACGCTCCCTATGTCGAGGAGCTGTACGAAACCTACCTGTCCAATCCGGGAGCCGTGCCCGATCACTGGCGCGACTATTTCGACGCGCTGCAGCACGTGCCGGCGGTGGACGGCAGCAATTCCCGCGACATCCCGCACGCCCCGGTGGTGTCGGCCTTCGCGCAGCGTGCCCGCAGCGGCCCTGCGCGCGCGATCCAGCTCGGCGCCGACGTCGAGCTCGCGCGCAAGCGCGTCGCCGCGCAGCAACTGATCGCGGCCTACCGCAACGTCGGCGTGCGCTGGGCCGACCTGGACCCGCTCAAGCGTGCCGAGCGCCCCCAGATTCCCGACCTGGAGCCTTCCTTCTACGGCTTCACCGACGCCGACCTGGAAACCAGCTTCAACGTCAGCAACACCTATTTCGGCCAGGAGTCGATGACTCTGCGCGAGCTCATCAACAACCTGCACGAGACCTATTGCGGCTCCATCGGCGCCGAGTTCATGTACCTCAGCGACCAGGGCCAGAAGCGCTGGTGGCAGCAGCGCCTGGAGAGCATCCGCACCCGCCCCAGCCTGAGCGCGGAGAAGAAGCGCGACATCCTGGACAAGCTCACCGCCGCGGAAGGCCTGGAGCGCTACCTGGCCACGCGCTACGTGGGTCAGAAGCGCTTCTCGCTGGAAGGCGGCGAGAGTTTCATCGTCGGCATGGACGAGACCATCCAGCGCGGCGCCGAGCGCGGCGCGCAGGAGGTGATCATCGGCATGGCCCACCGCGGGCGCCTGAACGTGCTGGTGAACACCCTGGGCAAGCGTCCCAAGGACCTGTTCGACGAATTCGAGGGCAAGCACGCCTCCGACCTGCCCTCCGGCGACGTGAAGTACCACCAGGGCTTCTCCAGCGACGTGTCGACCCCGTCGGGTCCGATCCACCTTTCGCTGGCCTTCAACCCCTCGCACCTGGAAATCGTCAACCCGGTGGTCGAGGGCTCGGTGCGTGCCCGCCAGGAACGCCGCGGCGACAAGCGCGGCCAGCAGGTGCTGCCGGTGCTGGTGCACGGCGACGCCTCCTTCGCCGGCCAGGGCGTGGTCATGGAAACCCTGGCGCTGGCGCAGACCCGCGGCTACTCGACCGGCGGCACGCTGCACATCGTCATCAACAACCAGATCGGCTTCACCACCTCCGACCCGCGCGACGCGCGCTCCACGCTGTACTGCACCGACGTGGTGAAGATGATCGAGGCGCCGGTGCTGCACGTCAACGGCGACGATCCGGAGGCCGTGGCGCTGTGCTGCGAGCTGGCGGTGGACTACCGCGCCGAGTTCGGGCACGACGTCGTGGTCGACATCGTCTGCTTCCGCAAGCTGGGCCACAACGAGCAGGACACCCCGGCGGTGACCCAGCCGCTGATGTACAAGAAGATCGCCGCGCACCCCGGCACGCGCAAGCTCTACGCCGATCGCCTGGCCAGCCAGGGCGTGATCAGCGAGACCGACGCGGACGCGATGGTGCAGGGCTTCCGCCAGGCCATGGAGGACGGCGAGCGCGCCCTCGAGCCGGTGCTGTCGAACTACAAGAGCAAGTTCGCGGTCGACTGGAGCAATTTCCTCAACCGCAAGTGGACCGACAGCGCCGACACCTCGCTGCCGATGACCGAGCTCAAGCGCCTGGCCGAACGCATCACCACCATCCCGGCGGACATGAAGCTGCACACCCTGGTGGAAAAGGTGGTGGCCGACCGTGCCCGCATGGGCCGCGGGGAGCTGAGCCTGGACTGGGGCATGGGCGAGCACCTGGCCTTCGCCTCGCTGGTGGCCAACGGCTACCCCGTGCGCCTGTCGGGCGAGGATTGCGGGCGCGGCACCTTCAGCCACCGCCACGCGGTGCTCCATGACCAGAAGCGCGAACGCTGGGATGCCGGCACCTACGTGCCGCTGCAGAACGTGTCGGACGACCAGGCCCCCTTCGTGGTCATCGACTCCATCCTGTCGGAGGAGGCGGTGCTGGGCTTCGAATACGGCTACTCCACCGCCGACCCCAACACCCTGGTGATCTGGGAAGCCCAGTTCGGCGACTTCGCCAACGGCGCGCAGGTGCTGATCGACCAGTTCATCTCCGCCGGCGAGGTCAAGTGGGGCCGTGCCTCGGGCCTGACCCTGATGCTGCCGCATGGCTACGAAGGCCAGGGCCCCGAGCACTCCTCGGCGCGCCTGGAGCGCTACCTGCAGCTGTGCGCCGAGACCAACATGCAGGTGTGCCAGCCGACGAATCCGGCGCAGATCTTCCACTTGCTGCGCCGGCAGATGATCCGCCAGTTCCGCAAGCCGCTGGTGATCATGACCCCGAAGTCGCTGCTGCGCCATCCGGAGGCGCGATCGGATCTCACCGACCTGGCCAACAGCCATTTCCACACCGTGCTGGGCGAGCGCGACGAGCTCGACGATGCCAAGGTCAAGCGCGTGGTGGCCTGCAGCGGACGCGTGTACTACGACCTGCTCGCCGAGCGCCGCCAGCGCGAGCTGCACGACGTGGCCATCGTGCGCCTGGAGCAGCTCTATCCCTTCCCGCACAAGGCCTTCGCGGCCGAACTGCGCCGCTACCCCAATCTGCGCGACGTCGTGTGGTGCCAGGACGAGCCGCAGAACCAGGGCTCGTGGTTCTTCATCCAGCACCACGTGCACGAGAACCTGCAGGAAGGCCAGCGCCTGGGCTACGCCGGACGCCCGGCCTCGGCCTCGACCGCGGTGGGCTACTACGCCAAGCACGCCGAGCAGCAAAAGGAACTGATCGCCGCCGCTTTCGGCAAGCTCAAGGGCTTCGTGCTCACCAAATGAGCCCGCGCACGCGGCGCGCGCGGGCTTGAGCGCGCGTGCCGGGGCCCGGCAGTCCGGACCCCGGCACGCGCGCCAGAGTTCCCCGGCGCGCGCTTGCCCCCGCCCCGCTCCCCACACCCCAGAAAACCTACCCATCGCGAGACTCCACCATGGCACAGATTGATGTCAAGGTTCCCCAGCTTTCCGAATCCGTGGCCGAGGCCACCTTGCTGCAGTGGAAGAAAAAGCCCGGCGAAGCCGTGGCGCAGGACGAGATCCTGATCGAGATCGAGACCGACAAGGTCGTGCTCGAAGTGCCCGCGCCGGCCTCCGGCGTGCTGGCCGGCATCGTCAAGGGCGACGGCGCCACGGTGGTCGCCGACGAGGTGATCGCCACCATCGATACCGCCGCCAAGCCCGGCGCCGCTCCCGCTGCGGCTCCCGCGCCGGCCGCCGCCGCCGCGCCGGCCGCGCAGGCGCCGGCAGCCGCCGCCGCTTCGGGCGTGGCGATGCCCGCGGCCGCCAAGATCCTGGGTGAGCAGGGCATCGATCCCGCCTCGGTGGCGGGCAGCGGGCGTGGCGGACGCGTGACCAAGGGCGACGCGCTGGGCGCCGCCGCGGCGAAGGCCGCGGCGCCGGCCGCCGCCGCCGCCGCGGCCGGCACGCCGTTCAACACTCCGCAGGCCCTGCCGCAGGTGGACGCGCGCGTGGACCTGTCGGCCTACGACGAGCGCCCCGAGCAGCGCGTGCCCATGAGCCGCCTGCGCGCGCGCATCGCGCAGCGCCTGGTGCAATCCCAGTCCGAGAACGCCATCCTGACCACCTTCAACGAGGTGAACATGAAGCCGGTCATGGACCTGCGCAACGCGCACAAGGACCGCTTCGAGAAGGAACACGGGGTCAAGCTCGGCTTCATGAGCTTTTTCGTCAAGGCCGCGGTGCACGCGCTGCGCAAGTATCCGATCCTCAATGCCTCGGTCGATGGCAATGACATCATCTACCACGGCTACTTCGACATCGGCATCGCCGTGGGCAGCCCGCGCGGCCTGGTGGTGCCCATCCTGCGCAACGTCGACCAGCTCAGCTTCGCCGACATCGAGCGCCAGATCGCCGAGT
>JAKBBK010000039.1 GCA_021808525.1 Pseudomonadota bacterium | reverse complement strand
CCGAGCCCATGTAGATGATGCTGCCGCCGCGGCCCGAGGCCTTCATGTGGGGCACGCAGGCCTTGGTGGTGAGGAAGGCGCCGTCGAGGTGGATGGCCAGCATCTTCTTCCACTCGGCGAAGGGGAACTCCTCCACCGGATGCACGATCTGCACCCCGGCGTTGCTCACCAGCACGTCCACCCCGCCCCAGGCCTTCACGACCTTGTCCACGGCGGCGTTCACCTCGGCTTCGCTGGTCACGTCCATGGTGACGGCCATGGCCTGGCCTCCGGCGGCCTGGATCTCGTTGACCACGGCCTGCGCGGACTGCAGGTTGATGTCGGCGATCACCACCTTGCCGCCCTCACGCGCGTAGGTCAGCGCGATCTGCTTGCCGATGCCGCTGGCGGCGCCGGTGACGATGCAAACCTTGTCCTTGAGTTTCATGGCCAATCTCCTTGTCGTTGTACGTGGGTAGGGGAAGTTCCGGGGGCGGCTCGGCCGCGCCTTCAGGCCAGGTAGTCGTGCACCACGCGGCCCAGGCCCAGCGTGAGGTCGGTGAGCACGTGCACGCCCGACACCACCTCCAGCACCGGCAGGCGCGCCACGGGGGCCAGCGCATGCTCGGCGAGCTGCAGTGCCGCGGGGCCGGTCCAGGCGCCCTTCACCACCACATCTTCCAGATGGTATTCAACCAGCTCGCAGATGCGCGGGCTTCCGTCGACATGGGGAATGATTTTCAGGAGAAAGTTCGGCTCGAGCAGGCCGGGCAGCAGGGACTGCGGGTCGAGGGCGCGGTGCTTGTAGCCCATGGTGGCGGTGGCCACGCGCACGGAGCCGTAGTCCAGCGTGCCCAGCAGGGTGTCGGTCTGCACCCGCAGCTCCGGCGCCGCCAGCTTCTTGGGAAAGCCCCAGAGCTCGCGCCCGCCGGCGATGGGGGCTTCGTCGTTGAGGAACATGGAATGCACGTAGCTGCCCTTGCGCCCCTCGAGCAGCACGGGAATCACCTGGCCGGACTCGGTGTAGTCGCCGAAGCCGGTGGAGTCGGGCATGCGGATGAACTCGTATTTCACCAGCGGGTCCTCGGGCACTTGCAGGGGCTCGGGAACCACCGCGCGCAGGGCCTTGGGGTCGGTGCGGTAGGTGACGACCAGGAACTCGCGGTTGACGAAACGGTAGGGCCCCGGCGGGAAGGCGGGGCTGGTCAGGGGCATCGCGAAGGCGTTGCGTCGTACGTCGTCGATGTTCATGCTTGGGGGCCTCCTGGTTTCGCGTCGACCGCGGGCACGTCGAATACGTGCACTCCGTCGGCCTCCGGATCGTGGTTCTGCCAGGTCGGATCGCTGAGGGTGCGGCTCATGTCGGCCACGCCGGCCTGCCAGTGCTCGGCCATCGAGCGCCGCGAGAACTCGTAGTCCTTCGACTGGCCCTCGTAGCCCTTGCTGCGATAGATCAGGTGCACGATGTCCATGCCCGCGCGGCGCTGGTGCAGGCGCGCCAGGGCGCGCACGTCGGGGTCGTCGCGCAGTTGCGCGGGCAGCTTGTCGAGCAGCCTGCGCGCCGCCTGCGCCAGGCGCTGGCGCTCGAGCACATGGGTGGTGTTCAGGCGCGTGCGGCTGGAAAAGCGGATGTCCTTCTCCCGCGCGACGACCTCGCCCATGGTGCCGGGCACGGGGCCCAGGGCCGAGAACAGGTCGACCTGGAACACCACCCGGCGCCGCTCGGCCGGCTGGTCGAGCACGTATTGCAGCGGGGTGTTGGACACCAGGCCGCCGTCCCAGTAGGACTCGCCGTCGATTTCCACCGGCGGGAATCCGGGGGGCAGCGCGCCGCTGGCCATCACGTGGCGCGCGTCCAGGCGCCGCGTGGTGGAATCGAAGTATTCGAAGTTGCCCGTGCGCACGTTCACCGCGCCCACGGACAAGCGGGTCGGCCCGTCGTTGATGCGGTCGAAGTCGACCAGGCGCTCGAGGGTGCGCTTGAGGGGCGAGGTGTCGTAGTGGCTGATCGCGCCGTCGGTGCCGCGGGGGTGCCATCCCGCCGGCGGAATGCGCGGCATGAAAAACCCCGGCACGCCGAACAGCACGCCGCGCAGCGCGCTGGCTTCGTTGAAGGCCCCTCGCAGGTCGCCGTCGAGCACCTGGGCCAGGCCGGTGGGCATGGGCGAGCTGACCAGGTCCCAGAACTCGCGCAGGCGCTCGAGGCGCTTGTCGGGAGGATTGCCGGCGATCAGCGCGGCGTTGATGGCGCCGATGGACACCCCGGCCACCCAGTCGGGATCGCGGTGCACGGCGGTGAGAACCTCGTACACCCCGCCCTGGTAGGCGCCGAGGGCGCCACCGCCCTGCAGGACCAGGATGCATTCGGACTGCGCGCAGCGCTCGTCCACCTTGGAGGCGGAGGGCTTGGCGGAGACCGAGGGCCGGGACAGACCGGAGGAGCTGGAGGAAGTCCTTGCTTTCTTGGTGGGCATGTTCGCCTCGCTCTTGGGCTCGTACGGCAGGCAGCGCAGGATTGCGTCGTGTCTGCTGCAGTGCACAAGGTTAACAGCGAGGCGATGTCGACCGTGTTACAGAATCCTCGGGGGAAATAAAAAACCCCCACGCCATCATGGTCATGGGGGTCGACGCGGAGGAACTCGCGCGGATCAGTCGTGCAGCACCCGGGTGGCGGACTCGTTGAGTCGCGGCGGGGTCTCGAAGGTGTGGAAGGGGGGCGGCGACGGCACTTCCCATTCCAGGCCCTCGGCGCCGTCCCAGGGACGCTGCGGGGCCTTGACGCCCTGGTGGCGCAGCATGGGCAGCACCACGGCGAACAGGAAGTACGCCTGCGCCAGGCCGAAGATCAGCGCGCCGATGGACGAGAGCTGGTTGAAGTCGGTGAACTGCAGCGGGTAGTCGGCGTAGCGACGGACCATGCCGCCCAGGCCGAGGAAGAACTGCGGGAAGAAGGTCAGGTTGAAGCCGATCATCGACAGCCAGAAGTGGATCTGGCCGGCGCGCTCGTTGTACATCACCCCCGACCACTTCGGGCCCCAGTAGTACACCGCCATGAAGATCGCGAACAGCGAGCCGGCGACCATGGTGTAGTGGAAGTGGGCCACCACGTAGTAGGTGTTGTGCACCTCGGTGTCGATGGGCACCATGGCCAGCACCAGGCCGGTGAAGCCGCCGATCAGGAACACCACGATGAAGCCGATGGCGAACAGCATCGGGGTCTCGAAGCTCAGCGCGCCGCGCCACATCGTGGCCACCCAGTTGAACACCTTCACGCCGGTGGGCACCGCGATCAGCATGGTCGCGTACATGAAGAACAGCTGGCCGAAGGTCGGCATGCCGGCGGTGAACATGTGGTGGGCCCACACGATGAACGACAGGATGGCGATGGAGGCCGTGGCGTACACCATCGAGCTGTAGCCGAACAGGGGCTTGCGCGAGAAGGTGGGCACCACCGTGCTCATCACGCCGAAGGACGGCAGGATCAGCACGTACACCTCGGGGTGACCCATGAACCAGAACAGATGCTGGTACAGCACGGGGTCGCCGCCGCCGGCGGTGTTGAAGAAATTGGTGCCGAAGTGGCGGTCCGTCAGGGTCATCGTGACCGCGCCGGCCAGCACCGGCATGATGGCGATCAGCAGGTAGGCGGTGATCAGCCAGGTCCACGTGAACATGGGCATCTTCATCAGCGTCATGCCCGGCGCGCGCATGTTCAGGATGGTGACGATGATGTTGATGGAACCCATGATCGACGACGCGCCCAGGATGTGCACGGCGAAGATGGTCAGGTCCATGCTCATGCCCTGCTGGATGGTCAGCGGGGCGTACAGGGTCCAGCCCACGTCGGGGGCGCCACCCGGCACGAAGAAGGCCGACACCCCCAGGATGGCCGCCGGGATCAGCAGCCAGAAGCTGAGGTTGTTCATGCGCGGGAAGGCCATGTCCGGCGCGCCGATCTGCAGCGGGATCATCCAGTTGGCCAGGCCGGTCAGCGCGGGCATCACGGCCATGAAGATCATGATCAGGCCGTGCATGGTCGAGAACGACAGGAACATCTGGGGGTTCAGGAACTGGATCCCCGGATCGAAGAGCTCGGCGCGGATGCCCAGCGCCAGGATGCCCCCGACGAACAGCATGGACAGCGCGAACACGAGGTACATCGTGCCGATGTCCTTGTGGTTGGTCGAAAACAGCCAGCGCCGCCAGCCATGCGGGTGGTCATGGGCATGGTCGGCATCATGTGCCGGCGCATGGACTGGATCGAGCACGACGCTCATCGAAGACTCCTTTGTGCTTGCTGAAAGATTCGAAAACCGATGTTCGACAGATTCCTGGCGGGCGCGCGCGTACCGCGCGCCGCCCGCGCAACGGCCGCAGCATACACCTGCTGGCACGGCGGGGGCGGGTTCGGACGCATGGGCGGGCCTGGTACTTTGTAGCCTCGAAGCCCCCTGCGGGACCCAGGGTTAACCCGGATTCCGCCTGATGACGGTCAAGGCCGATGACGGATGCGCGGGGGCTCAGCTCCAGTTGTCCGATCCGGAGGAATCGTCGCCCCAGGAACCGGAGGAATCGTCGCTCCAGGAGCCGGCGTCGTTGATGCCGAAATCCTGGTCGTCCGGCAGCGCGGCGCCGGCGTCCGCCATGGGCGGGGCGGCCTGCGCCTCGGGCATCACGGAGCCGCCGCGGTCGAACAGCTTGTCGACCACCATCTGGCCGGCGGCCATGCCGGCGCCCACGGCCAGGCCGGTGCCCACCGCGCCCAGGATGCCGCTGCCTTGCTGGGCGGGCGGGTAGGCGCCGTAGGGGGCCTGCCCCATGGGCTGCGGCGGGTAGCCGGGAGGATAGGGAGCCTGCCCCGGAGCGCCGGGCGTGCCCGGCCAGCCCGGGGGCACGACCTGCACCGGGGGGCGGCGCGAGGCGCGGTACACGCCCCACAGCACGATCAGCGCCAGCACCACCAGCGCGATGCCCACCGCCCCCATGGGGAAGCCGCGGCGCGCGGGCGCGGCGCCCTGGCCGGTGTGGGCCGCGATCTGCCGGGTGAAGGCCTGCAGGGTGTCGCGGCGCTCGAAGCCCAGGCCGGGATCCAGGCTCTGCGCCTTGGCCAGCTCGCGCGAGGCCCGGGGCCAGTCGCCCTGCAGCGCGGCCACGCGGGCCGACACGTAGTGCGCCTTGGCCGAGTCGGGGTAGGCCGCCAGCACCTGGTCGATCTCGCGGCGGGCCTGGGCCACGTGGCCGGTGGTGGCCGCGGTGTACACATCGTGGATGGAGGGCACCGCGGCCGGCGCGGCCTGGGCCGCCGCCAGCCCCGCGACCAGGGCTGCAACGCAAAGCAGGAGACGCAACAGTTTCATGGCAAGCCGCGAAAGGCCTCGTGGAGGGAAACGCGATCCGGAACCCGCGATGGGGCGGCCGATGGGAAGGCGCCGTGCGCCAGACTCCGGGGATGTATTTTAGGCCAGCCCGAGCCGGCCCCGGGCGCCCGGGGCCGCCGGCTCGCCCGCCGCGAGGCCTATTCGCGGTAGGGCGCCGTCTCGCCGGGGCGGCGCAGCATCTTGTTCACCTCGTCGCGGTGAAGTTCCTCCAGCCCGATCATCTCCCGCGCGTATTCCTCGAGCAGCACCGATTGCCCCTCCACCGCGTCGAGCAGCGCGTAGTAGGCGGCCAGCGAGGCCTTCTCGTGCTCCAGGCTCTCGCGCAGGATGTCGCCGATGTCGTGCTGGGTGGTTTCGAGCAGCGGCCCGATCTTGAGCGAGGGATGCCCGCCCAGCAGGGTCACCAGTTCGCCGGCGCGATGGGCATGGGCGAGGCTCTCGGAGGCATTGGCCTTGAGCCAGGAGACGATGGGGATGCGGTTGTAGCCGTAGACCATCAGCGAATAGTGGGTATAGCGCACCACGCCCGCCAACTCGGTTTCCAGGATGATGTTCAACTGGGCCAGCGCAGCCTTGCGCTGCGCTTCGTTCATGTCGCCGTTCCTCATGCCGAGCTCCTCTTGCGTGCCGGCCGCGCAGGCGCGGCCGCGGGTTGCGACCCCCGCGCAGCGCCGCGGCACACGCGGGAAGCCAGGAAACGAGCCGACTCTAGCAGTGGCCTGGAGCCGCGGGGGCTTGCCCACGCACGCAACAGGGGGGTTGAGACGGGGGGTTGAGACGGGGGGCTAGACGCGGCGGATGCGCGGGGCTTCCTGCAAGCCTCGGCCAGGGGCTGCACAATCCCTGCATCATGCAAGCCCTCTCTCGTATTCGCCTTTCCATGCTCGACCTCGTCGCGGTGCGCGAGGGCGGCAGCGTCGCCGATGCGCTGGCCATCGCGCTGCGCACCGCGCGCCATGCCGAGCAACTCGGCTTCGTGCGCTACTGGCTGGCCGAGCACCACAACATGCCGGGCATCGCCAGCTCGGCCACCGCCGTGCTGGTGGGTCACATCGCGGGCGGCACCCAGCGCATCCGCGTGGGCTCCGGCGGCGTGATGCTGCCCAACCATGCGCCCCTGGTGGTCGCCGAGGCCTTCGGCACCCTGGCCGAGCTGTACCCGGGGCGCATCGACCTGGGCCTGGGACGCGCGCCCGGCACGGATCCGCTGACCATGCGCGCGCTGCGTCGCGACCGCGTCGAGTCGGAGGACGACTTCCCCCGCGACGTGGCCGAGTTGCAGCACTTGCTGGCCCCGTCCACGCCGGGTCAGCGCCTGGTCGCCATGCCGGGAGCCGGCACCCAGGTGCCCATCTGGCTGCTGGGCTCGAGCCTGTTCTCGGCCTCGCTGGCCGCGCAGATGGGCCTGCCCTTCGCCTTCGCCTCGCATTTCGCGCCGCGCCTGCTGCTGCAGGCGCTGGAGCTGTACCGCAGCCGCTTCCAGCCTTCGCAGACCCTGCGCGAGCCCTACGTGGCCATCGGCGTGCCGCTGATCGCCGCCGAGGACGACGAGCAGGCGGATTTCCTGGCCAGCAGCACCTACCAGCGGGTGCTGGGCATCGTCACCGGACGGCGTGGCAAGCTGCCCGCGCCGGTGCGGGGTTTCCTGCAGGGCCTGCACGCGCAGGAACGCGCGGCCATCGCCGACTTCCTGGCCGCCGCGGTGATCGGCGGGCCGCAGACCGTGCGCGCGGGTTTCGAAACCCTGGCCCAGGCCACGCGGGCGGACGAGTTCATCCTGGTCAGCGACGTGTTCGACCCCGAGCTGCGCCTGCGCAGCCTGGACATCGGCGCGCAGGTGCTGCGCGAGGCGCAGCAGGCCCTGCCCGCCGAGGCCTGAGCGGCGGGACGGCCGAGCGCGGCGGGACGAGTTTGCGCCAGCACAAGGACACCGCGCCGGTACCCCCCTAGGCTTCACGGCATGAGGTCGCCACGCGGCGCGAAGTCTTCGCGGCGGAGCGCGACCCCGGGGGGAAGCGATGCGCTCGGTGTGGCTGGACGAATGGTGGGCGGGCGCCGACGCCGCGCCCGCCGTCGTGCCTCTGCCGGCCTCGGAGCTGCGGCGCCTGCGCCGGCGCCGCGCCCATATGACAAGCCTGGTCGGCCTGAGCTACGCCATCGACCTGGGCGTGCTGGCGCTGTTCTGGCGCGGCGGGGCCGTGCCGGGCAGCCTGCTGCCGCTGTACGCGGGGCTGGCCCTGCTGCACGTGCTGGTGTTCGGCGCCCTGCAGCTCAGCGGCGCCACCGAACGCACGGGTCACCCGAATCTCGCCGGGCTGCAGATGGCCTGGGCCATCGCCATGCAACTCGGCGCCATGCTGTGGGCGCCCGCGGTGGCCGGGTATTTCATCGGCGTGATGTTCGTGGTGTTTTCCTTCGGCGCATTGCGGCTTCCCCTGCGCTCGGCGCTGTGGATGTGGGCGGCCACCAGCGTCGCTCTGGCGCTGCTGTTGTGGGAATTCCCCCTGCTGGGGGCCATGCAGCCGCACCTGCGCGAGTCGGCCTGGGTGCGCGTGGGCGTCGGGCTGGGGTTTTCCAGCCTGCTGCTGCGCTGCCTGGTGCTGAACTTCCGCGCCATGGCGCTGCGCGCCCGCTCGATGCGCGAGGCCGCCAGGCTGGCCGCCGAGGCTGCCGCGGCACGCGAGCGCGCCACGCGCGACGGGCTGACCGGGGCGCTCAACCGCGACGGCCTGGCCCCCTTGCTGGAGCAGGAACTGCGCTTGCTGCGGGACCACGGCACCGACAGTTGCGTGGCCATGATCGACATCGACTGGTTCAAGAGCATCAACGACGGCTGCGGCCACCTGACGGGCGACCGCGTGCTGCGCGCGCTGGTCGACCTGCTGCACGCCCACCTGCGCGCCAGCGACAGGCTGGCGCGCTTCGGCGGCGAGGAATTCGTGTTGCTGATGCCTTCCACCGCGGAACTCGACGCGATGGACATCGCCGAGCGCCTGCGCGTGCTGGTGGAGCAGCAGGACTGGTCGGTCATGGCCGAGGGCCTGTCGTTGACGGTGTCCATCGGCGTGGCTCAGGCGCATGCGGGAGACCGCGTCGAGACCCTGCTGGCACGCGCGGACATGGCCCTGTACGGCGCCAAGGCTTCGGGACGCAACCGTTGTTGCGTGGCCATGCGGGTCGACGCCATGCTTCACGAAGCCGAGGCGCTGGGCGCGAGGCTGCGTCCCTGAGGGTCCGGTGCGGACCCGTGCGGGCCGGCGCGGCGGCGCCCGCGCGTACCCCCGGCCGGCCCACGGCTCACGCGTCCACGGCAGGCTTCGGCGGGCGGTGCCATACTTGGGGGCCGGGCCGGCCGCAGCCCGGCCCCGTCCAATGCGCCGCCCCGCCCTGCATACCCCCTGCATACGTCCTGCATACGCCCGCCGCAAAGCCCGCCGCCATGCCCGCCTCCATGCCCACGCCCGCCAGCCCGTCCGAGTTGCCCGCCGTAGACGTCGTGCCCGCCGAGCCTGTCCATGGGCGCCGCCCCCGCCTCGCCCGCGCGGCGGGCGGCCCGCCGCCGGCCGCGGGCCGCCCCTGGGCGCCCGTGGCGCTGGCCGTGGCGGCCTGGCTGGGCGCCGCGCTGGGCGCGGCGCAGCCGGCGCTGGCGCAGCCTGCCCTGCCCGGCCAGGGCGCGCAGACACGGCCCGCCGACGGCGCGAGCCATGTGCAGCGCCTGGTGCATCCCAGCCTGCGCCTGGGTTCCCCCCGGCAGGCGCGCGAAGCTCTGCAGGCGGGCGTGCAACTGCGCGGGCCGCTGGGCATCCCGGTGCCCGGAGTACTGCGCCTGCGGGGCTCCGAGCTGGTGTTCGAGCCCGCGATGCCCCTGGCCGATTGCACCCGCTACGCCCTTTCCGTCGGCACGGTCGGCGCGGCTTCCAGCCGCGGCGGCTTCACCACCGCCTGCAGCCGCTGGAGCGAGCCGGTGCAGATCGACGATCCGCATACGGCGCGGCGCCCCGACCGCGGCGCCGATGCCGTGCAGGTGGCCGCGAGCGCGGGTGGAGGGGCCTGGGCGGCGTGGTTCCAGAGCGACGGGCGGCGCAGCGCCATCGAGGCCAGCCGGCTGAGCCCCGACACCGGCGCCTGGCAGGGCCCGCGGCGCATCGACCTGCGCGCGGGCGCCGGCGCCACGCTGCCGGTCCTGGCCACGCTGGCCGATGGACGCGTGCTCGCGGCCTGGCTGCAGGACGTGCACGGCCACGCCGGGGTGTTCGCCCGCGTGCTGGGCGCCGACGCCCATGCGCCGGCCGTGCGCCTGGACGATCCGCGCCTGGCGGCCAGTCCCACCAACGTGCAACTGGCCACCGATGCGGCTGGCGACGCGGTCGCCGTCTGGCAGCAGCCGGGGGCGCGGCGCACCCAGGCCTGGGCCGCGCACTGGAGCGCGGCCCAGGGCCGCTGGAGCGCGGCGCGGTCGCTCGACGCGGCGCCCGCGCCCGACTATGCGCCGGTCGTGGCCGGCGCGGGCGAGGACCAATTCGTGGCGGCCTGGGAGCGCGGCGCGGCCGGGCACGAGCGCATCGCGGCCAGCCGCTGGCTGGGGAAGGACTGGTCCGCGCCCCGGCTGCTCAGCCCCCCCGGCCAGCGGGCACGCCGCGTCGCGCTCGCGCTGGGCCCAGGGGGTGAACTGGCGGCGGCGTGGATCCAGGGCGATGGCGGCGCGCGACGCGTGGCCCTGCGCAGGCTGCTCGGGCCCGCATGGAGCGGCGCCCCGGCGCGCCTGCTCGCGGGCGCCGGCCTGCGGGGCCCTGCCGTTTCCGCGGCACTGAGCCTGGACCCGGCGGGTGACGTGGCGGCGGCCTGGGAACAACAGACTTCCACCCAGGGCGATGACGTGATCGAGGCGACGCGCTGGATGCGCGATGCGCCGGCCCCGCGGGCCGGCGTGCGCATCGATCCGCCCGGCCAGCGCAATGCGGGCAACCCGGTGCTGCTGAGCGACCCGGCCGGCAACCTGGTCTGCGCCTGGTACCAGGACACCACCCAGGGCCTGCAGGTGCTGGCGGCGCGCTTCGACGCTTCCAGCAGGCGCTGGCAGCCGGCCCAGTTGCTGTCGGATCCGCGCAGCACCGTGCAGGCCAGTTTCCCGGCCCTCGCGGTGGACGCCGCGGGCAGCTTCACCGCGGTCTGGCAGCAATACAACGGCTGGCGCGACATCGTCGAGGCCAGCCGCCTGGACTGATCGCGCGGCAGGATTGCCATCGGCAACGCCAGGCCCTACGCTTGGGCAACGCGCCGCGAGCGCAACCACGGCAAGAGGCCAAGGGGGGCTTTTCATGCTGATCGTCACCACCGAGAACGTGCCGGGACACACGGTACGCGAGGTCAAGGGACAGGTGTTCGGCGTCACCGTGCGCAGTCGCGGGCTGGGGGGCAACGTGATGGCCGGGCTGCGCACCATCGTCGGGGGCGAGATTCCGGAATACACCCAGATGCTGGAAGAGGCCCGGCGCCACGCCATCGACCGCATGGTGGAGAACGCGCTGATGCGCAAGGCCAATGCCATCGTCATGATGCGCTTCGATTCCTCCGAGCTGGGCCAGTCGATGAGCGAGATCGTGGCCTACGGCACCGCGGTGGTGATCGATCCGGCCTGAGGCCGCGCGAGGGAACGAGCCCATGCTGCGCATGTTCGTGCTGCTGCTCGGCGTGGCGCTGAGCCTGGGCGGGCTGCTGGTGCTGTTCGTGCACGGGCCGCGCGGCGCCGGCCTGCAGGCCTTGGTGCTGGGCCTGCTGCTGCTGGGGGGCACGCTGTTCGAGCGCCTGCGCTACGGCGAGTCCGACACGCCACCCGCGGGCGCCGATTGGGAACGCACCGACGAGACCTTCGTCGACCCGGGCAGCGGGCGCCCGATGGCCGTGTACCAGAACCGCAGCACCGGCAAGCGCCGCTACGTGCCCATCGGGCGCGGCTGAGCGGGCCCCCGAGCCGTGTTCGCCGAATACCTCGACCTGGACGCCACGGCCCTGGCGGCGCTGGTCGCGCGAGGCGAGGTATCCGGCGTGGAGGTGCTGCAGGCCGCGCTGGCGCGCCTGGACGAGGTCAACCCGCGACTGCGCGCGGTGGTGTTCGACTGGCGCGAAAGCGCGCTGGAGCAGGCGCGCGCCTTCGACGCGCTGCCCCGCGGCGCGCCCGAGCGGTCCAGGCCCTTCGCCGGGGTTCCGCTGCTGCTCAAGGATCTGGGGCAGGACCTGCGGGGGCAGCCGGCCACCTGGGCCAGCCGGGCGCGCGCCGGGGTGCTGGCGCGCGACACCTCCAGCGTGGTGCAGCGCTGGCTGGCGGCGGGCCTGCTGCCCCTGGGCAAGACCAATCTGCCCGAGTTCGCCCTCAAGGCGGTGACCGAGCCGGCGCTGTTCGGGCCCTGTCGCAACCCCTGGGACCCGCGGCGCACGCCCGGAGGCTCCTCGGGCGGCGCGGCGGCGGCCGTGGCGGCGGGCATCGTGCCGGTGGCCGGCGCCTCCGACGGCGGCGGATCCATCCGCATCCCCGCCGCCTATTGCGGGCTGTTCGGGCTGCGGCCCTCGCGGGGCCGGGTCAGCGAGGCCCCCGAGGCCGACGAGTTCTGGGAGGGAGCCAGCGCCACCCATGTGCTCACGCGCAGCGTGCGCGACAGCGCCGCGCTGCTGGACGCCGCCATGGGCGCCTCGCCGGGAGACCCGTTCACGGTGGCGCCCCCCGCGCGCTCCTACGCGCTGGAGGCCTGCACGGCGCCGCCGCGCCTGCGCATCGGATTCAGCGTGACCTCGCCGCTGGGCACCGAGGTGCATGCGGACAACGTGGCCGCGGTCGAGCGCACGCTGGAGCTGTTGCGCGAACTGGGCCACGAGGTCGAGCCGGCCGCGCCCGCCATCGACGGCGAACAGCTGGCGCAGAGCTACCTGGGCATCTATTACGGCCATGTCGCGGCCGACCTGCGCCAGTGCAAGCGCGAGTTCGGCGCCCGCGACCAGGATTTCGAGCTCGACACGCGGGCCCTCGCGGCCATCGGCGAGAGCCTGCCGGCGCCGGCCTTCGTCGAGCTGCGCCGGCGCTGGAACGGCTTCGCGCGAGCCCTGGCCGCCTTCCACGCGCGCCACGACCTGTACCTGACGCCCACCACGGCCCAGCCGGCGGCGCGCATCGGTGAACTCGATGCCCCGCCCTGGCAGCACGCTGCGCTGCGCGCGGTGCTGGCCTGCGGCCTGGGCGGGCTTTTGCGGCGCAGCGGCACGGTCGAGCAACTCGCCCGCGCCAACCTGGCCCGCACGCCCTTCACCCAGTTGGCCAACCTGACCGGCACGCCGGCCATGAGCCTGCCGCTGCATCAGGATGCGCAGGGCCTGCCGGTGGGCGTGCAATTCGTGGCGCCCTGGGGGCGCGAGGACCTGCTGTTCCAGCTGGCCGGGCAACTGGAATCGGCGCGCCCCTGGGCGCAGCGCCTTCCCGTCGCGGCTCCCTGAAGACCGTGCACGGGCCCTGCGCCCGCCGGGTTCAGGGATGCCAGCCGAGCAGCAGCGCGACCCCCAGCGCGAGGGCCAGGACCAGCACCACGCCGACCAGCCGGCGCAGGCCGCGAAGCTCCGCGCGCAATTCCTGGATCTCGGGAGCCTGCGCCTGCGCCTGCGCCTGCGCCTGTGTCTGCGCGGAGGTCGCGGCGCTGCCCGGCGGGGAGCCTGCGCCCGCGGTCGGCGCCTCGCCGAGGTCCGCGGCCTGCGCGGCCTCGCGTCGCTTGCGGATGTCCTCCAGCAGCCCGGGCAGCACGTTGTCCACGTTCGCCTGCGGCGGCGGCAGCTTGCCCGGCATGAAACATCCTCCCCGCGCGCCCACGCGGCGCCTCGGGGAGGATTGTAGGAAGCCGCGCCCGCGGGTGGGGGCGCGGTGGGTATCCGCCCCCCTCAGTGCGCGCCCTTGAGCTGGGCGATGTAGTCCGCGATCACCGGTACCTGGTCCTCGGGAATCGGCGCCTTGAAGGCGTGTTTCATCTTGCTCACCTCGACCAGCCAGGCCGCCTTGCTCAGCGTGGGCTGGGTCTCGACCATGCCGTAGGAATGGCACATCAGGCAATAGGCGTTGGCCGCCTTCGCGCCCGCGCTGTCCCCGGGGAACACACGGTTGCTCACCGGCAGTTCGATGCTCTTGATCGTGGGCGTGGACTGCGCGGCGCTGGCCGCGCCGCACAGGCCCAGGCCGAGCAGCATGGCACCCAGCAGACGCGGGAATGGCTTGTGGTTCATGGCTTGGCTCTCCTCAGGCGGCGGTGACGGTGACGGACTCGACCACGTTGCGCATGAAGCCGCCCGGGTTCCAGTTCGGTTTCATCGGCTGCCTGAGCCCGTCCGTGTTCGTGCAGCGCACCATCAGCGTGTGCTCGCCGCGAGCCAGTTGCACATGCGCCTTCCACTGCCGGAAGCTGTAGCGCCCGTAGTCGTGCCCGAGCTGCGCCGGGCGCCAGCTGCGCCCGCCGTCGCCGGACACCTGCACCATGCGCACCCCGGCGGCGCCGCCGAAGGCGATGCCGCGCAACTCCACCGCGCGCCCCGCCGGTACCGTGGCCGCGCCGGCCATGTTGGTGAAAAAGGAACGCGGCACCATGCGATTGATGGGCACGAACTTCACGCCCTTCTCGCCCGGGCTCATGTTGGCATGGGGCCAGTTGTCCGGGATGGTGTAGGCGGGGTGCATCCAGAAATTCGTGTCCTCATGGTCCAGCACCCGGATATGCTGCAGCGCCTTGGTCCAGTAGGTGGCGTACCAGCCGGGAACCACGAGTCGGAAGGGAAATCCGTTGAGCAGCGGAAGCGACTGGCCGTTCATCTGCCAGGCGATCATGACCTCGCCGTCGCGGGCGTGGTCCACCGAGAGCGACTTCTTCAGGTTGGGCGCGGTGGGCACGACGGGCCGGTCGGCCCCCTCGAACTGGACCTGCACGGCCCCTGGCTTCACGCCGGCGGCGTCCAGCACGTCGCGCAGGCGCACACCCACCCAGCGCGCGTTGCCCATCGCCCCGTTGCCCCATTCGCCCCCCGGGACGCGCGGCTCGAAGAAACCGCGGGAATTGCCCGAGCACTGGTTCACCGCGGCCAGTTCCACATGCGGGAACCCGCTCATGAGCTCGGCCAGGGTGAAGCGCATCTGGTTGTTCACATGGCCGCTGATCGTGACCGTGTGGGTGGCCGCGTCCAGGGTCGTGGGCACGCCGGCCCAGTGCCAGCGCACGTAGAACTGGTCCACCGGCGTGAACACGCCCTTGTCATACACGGAGAAGGGGGTCTCCAGCAGCGGCGGCCGCGTGCGCTGCAGCACCATCTCCCCCTTGCCGGGGAAGTCGGTGCTCAGGCGCCGCTCATCCGGACCGCCGGGAAGCGGCAGGCGGATGCTGCCCGCCGCGAAGGCCGCGGGCGCCAGCACGGAGCCGACGCCCAGCGCCCCGGCCCGCAGAATGCTTCGGCGCGAGGCCGACTCGAAAGCCTTGTTCCCTGTGCCCATCACTTGTCTCCTCCCTGGTCGAGCCTGGCTCGGATGACCGGCGGATACTCATACACCCACCGGGATATGTCGTTGTGGGCTGAGTATCGGAGGGGACGGACACATTGATAAACGAATTTTTTCGATTTGTATCAGCAGCTTCCTTCATGTCGGTTCAAACCCGCATCTCGCGCGGGCCCCGAACGGGGCCTCGGCGGCCTATCCGCCGAAGAAATGCGGCAGGATGCGCTGCGCCGAAGTCGCGGGGTTGTCGGCCAGCAGGTGCGGATCGGTGGTGACGATGATCAGGCCGTCCATGGGCGTGCCGTAACCGCCGACCGTCGGGCGCTTCTTGGGCAAGGTGACCCCGCCCGGCTCCTTGGCCAGTTCCGCGTGCACCGAGCAGTAGTAGTACTTCAGCCCCGGGTGCCGGAAGCGCACGGTGTAGGTGTGCACCGGATGCCCCGGCCCCGGCGTGCCGGCCACGGCGCCGTCGAAGCGCTTGCTGGTCGCGCCGGTGGCGGGGTCGTAGCCGACGATGGTGTGGACTCCGGTGTCCTCGTCCACGAACACCACCGGCTGGCCCGGGCGCACGGCCACCACGTTTTCCAGGAATTCGTTCGCGCCGTTCATGTGCACGTACACCGGCGGTGCCGGCTTGGCCCAGGCACAGGCCGCACTGGACAGGAACAGGGCTGCCACCGCGGCCGCGCGCAGCGGGCCGCGGGGCGGGTGACGGGAACTCGGGTCATGCGGCATGGATTCGCTCCTGGTACGCCAGTCATCTGGCGTCGACAAGGTAGAAGCCGCCGCGGGAGGCGTCAACGCAGGCTCACATCCGCTTACGGCTGCTACGAATCCGAAGCCATGCGCCCCTGGCGCGGATCAGGAGCTCGCCGCCAGCTCGGCGCACCAGATCTCGGTGAAACGCTCGATCACGTGGTGGCGGATGCGCGGGCGCGCGGACGCGCCGCCGCGAAAATGCTCGTCCAGCAGACGGGCGAGTTCCGTGTGCTCCAAGCCGCGTTCGGCGAGGAATTCGCGCACGGTCTCGCGCGCTTTAGCCAGGCCGCCCTGCCCGTCCACCGCCGCCGAGCCCAGTTGCATGTCCCACAGCAGGTAGGTGGCCAGCGCGCCCAGGGCCGTGCGGGGCCGCAGCGGGTCGACGTCGTAGCGAAACCCGGCATGCCATGGTGCGACCTGCTCGATGGGCATGGGGCGCGCGATCCCGTAGCCCTGCCCCTGGTCGGCACCGAGAATGGCCGCGCTCTCGATCAGGCCGCGATGCTCCAGGCCCTCCACGGTCAGGCGCATGCCGAAGGCATGCACCAGGCGGGTCAGGTAGAACATGAACTCCAGCGCCCGCTGCGGGCGCCCGGCGGCCCCGCGCACCAGGCCCTGGTCCATTTTCACGTCATCGAAGGCGTACTGGTCCAGACGCAGCAGCGAGCTGTGGCCCGAGCCCAGGTCGTCCTCCGCCAGGCGCACGCCGGCTTCGCGAAGGCCTTGCAGGAAAGCGTTGCGCCGCTCGTCGCTGCCCGCGCCCTCGTGGCTTTCGAGCACCTCCAGCTCCAGCTGGATGCCACGCGGCCGGCAACGCTCCAGCGCCTGCAGGATCGCGCGCTCGCAGCGAGCATCCCCGATGCCCTCGGCGGGAAAATTCAGCGCCACGGCCGCGCGCAGGCCCTGCTCCTGCAGTCCCGCGGCGTCCACGCAGGCGCGGTCCAGCCCCAGCTGCAGCAAGGTGAACAGCTCCTCGTTGCCGCAGGCCGGCAGGAATCGGTCGGGGCTGATCAGATGCCCCTGCTCGTCGAGCAGGCGCGCCAGGGCCTCCACCTTCACCAGTTCGCCGCTGCGCAGATCGATGATCGGCTGGTACAGGAAACGCACCCGCCCCTCGGAAATCCAGCGCCGGTAGATCTGGCGCCGCGGCAGGGGCACCACGGGAGTGCTGTTCAGACGCTGCACCGCGTGGCTGAGCGCCTTTTGCACATGGTTGAGGAAGTTGCCGATGCGCAGGGTCGAGAAAAACCGCGGCCACGCGCTGTACAGGCTCAGCAGGGCGATGGTCTTGCCGGAGTCGTCGAGCAGCGGCACCGCGGCGCTGGAGCGAAAGCCCAGCTCGGTGCCCAGCCCCTGCCAGGGCCTGTTGCGCGACTCGAGGGCCCAGGCCTCGGAAATGATCACCTGCCCGCTGCGCCAGGCCCTGCCCCCGGGGCCTTGCCCAGATTCCCGCGCGGGATCGATGCTGATGCGCGGCAGCAGCCCGGACATCATGGCCTCGTGGTAGCGGTGCCCGGAGGCTCCCTGCGAGGCCTCGATCTGCAACTCGCCCTGCGCGTCGCAGCGCGCGAAAAAGGCCGAGACGTCGCCGTCGATGTCGCCGATCACCCCCATCACCCCGCGCACCAGGTCGGAAAAATTCCCGGTGCCCTGGATCAGCTCGTCGATCTGCGACACCGCCAGCGCGAGCTCCACCTCGATGCGCCGGTAGCTCACCGCCTGCGCCTGCAGGTCCGCGAACATGCGTCGGTTGACGACTTGCGCGACCTCCTCGCGCGACTGCGCCGCGACCAGGGGCATGATCTCGGCGTGGACCTCCTGCTGGTAGGCGCCGTAGGACTCGATCAGCGAGGTCAGGTCCACGCCCACCAGCGCATGCGCGCGGCCCGCGCGCTGCGCCGCCGCCTGGTGCTCCGCCAGGCTCAGCTCGGGGGAAAACAGGCGCCGCAGATGATCTCCCTGGCGCGCCTTCAGACGCTCGAACTCCTCGGGCAGCAAGGCCTGCAGCACCTGCGCACCCTCGGAGGTGCGACCCAGTTCGTCGTAGAGGCGCTCGGTGAAGCGCTCCACGCTCCACGCCACCGCCTGCTGCACCGGGCGCAGGCAGGCCTCGACGGCGGCTCCGTACATCCGCTCGTCCGCGGTACCCAGGCTCATGACCAGCCCCTTCTCGCTGTGCTCGACCTGATCCGCGCTGCGGGCGCGGCCGATTCCGATACTTCGCCTGCCCGCAGGATACTCCGGCGCACGCGAGGCTCAGCTCAGGATCAGCAGGGCGATCACCGCCGAAGTCCAGACGCCGATGGCCGCGGTGCTCGTGTCCTCGGCGGCCACCAGCAAGGCCGCGCACAGGCCCCAGGCCGACACCCCGAGCCACATGCGCAGGCCCGAGGCCCCCATCAACAGGGCCAGCAGCGATGCGAGAAGAATGGCTTTGCGCAACATGTGGGCATTGTCGCGCGCTGCGTCGGGCCGCGCGAGTCCGGGTCGACCCGGAGTCGACGGCACCTACAACCTGGATGCCGGCGCCGGGCCCTATCAGCCGGGCCCGATCACTTGGCCGCGCCGGGGGAGCGGGTGCTCCGGGGGCTCGAGGGTTTGGCGGCCTTCCCGGCCTGCGGGCCGGGCGCCGGCTGCTTCGCCGGGCTTGCCTTGGCGGGCTGGCTCTGGGCCGCGCCCTCCGAAGCCGAGGCTGCAGCCGTGGCGGGAGCGGCTGGAGCGGCGCCACGCGCCGCTACCGCCAGGGTGCCCGAATCCCCCACGGGGGTCAGTACCAGACCCTCGACGGCCACGACTCCTGCCGGCAGCACGCCGGCGGCCGACGATTCGGCCTGGGTGGTCGCGAAATGCATGCGCAGGCCCACGTGCCAGAGCCCCGAGGCGATACCTTGCGCCTGCAGGACCAGCCGTGCCGCCTCCACGATGGAGACTTCCTGGGAGTTGGGAGGCAGGTTCCTTGCCGTCATGTCGGGTCCTTTTGCGCCACTGTAGCAAGGCAGCGGCGACAGGAAACGCCGCTCACGGGCGAATCACGGGGACCTGCGGAAGGATTGAGACGAACACCGGGTCGCCCCGGAGCCAGCCGTTTCGACGGGAGCTGCTCAGTAACGGCGGCGCGCCGGAGCGGAAGGGGCCGGGCCGCTGCGGGGCTCCAGATGCCGGAAGGTGATGCGGCCCTTGGTCAGGTCGTAGGGCGACAGTTCCAGGGTGACCTTGTCCCCGGCCAGGATGCGGATGTGGTGCTTGCGCATTTTTCCGCCGGTGTAGGCGACGACCACGTGGCCGTTCTCCAGGGTCACGCGGTAACGCGAATCCGGCAGGACTTCGTCCACCGCTCCGCGCATTTCAATGAGTTCTTCCTTGGCCATGATCGAGTTCCTCCAGGGGTGAGTGGTACGGGCGGGCGCCCCGCGCACGAGCAGGACCCGTCGAGCGCAAGGCCGCGCCCGCTCACCCACACGTTGTACAGATCAAGATCACGGGGCCTGATGCGCCTTGCTGGCGCTTGCCCGGCTTTCGTGACCCAGACGAAGCTTGCCTGGGTGCAGACGCCTCCCGTTTCGCGGGAGCCGCGCTGCTGAAGATGCGGCGCCCGAGCCCTCGCGAGCGCTCGCCAGCGCTCGCCAATAGCCAGCCGATACGTCGCAATGTGTCGCAATACGTCGCAATCCGTCAAGGCGCTGCACGGCAAAGCCACGCTGCAGCACTCCTCTCGAATCTTAGCAGAAATACGCCCTCCACGGGCGCGGCCAAGCCTGGCGAGCGGGCCGCGTGGCACAGGCGCATCGCCCGGCTTGGTCGCGCCTGAAATACCCGCGATTTCCGTGAAATAGTTCCGTGTTGTCCGGGGCCGGCGTTCCTAGCATGGATTCGACACAAGCTCTCCAGGGGAGACGACCATGAACCGCAACGAAATCGAGGAAGTCGAGGACTCCAGCGAGCTGGACCCACGGGCTCCCGGTGTCTGGGCGCTGGGGTCCTTGAACGCGCAGGCGCGGGAAAGCCTGCCGGGGCAGACGGCTGAAGTCCTGGTGCATGTGCGCGAGCACAAGCGGCCGCGCAGGATCCTTCGGTTCGCCCGTGTGCTGCGACGCCGCGCCACCGAGCCCTCGGCCGGGCCCCGGGCCGAGCACTGAAACCCGGCGCCGGAGCCGAGCGCCCGGCGGCCGGCGGCCGGCGCGGCGACGATAATGGGCGCACCACCGCGGCGGCTCGTCCGCGGGGACTCTCGGGGTAGCCATGCGTGATCACGATTCCCGCAGGATGGACGTCCACGACCAGACCCTCGGCGACCCTGCCCCCGTCGCGCTGCAGCCCGCTTCCCCGGACAGGCTGGGGCATCTGCTGCAGGACATCGCCGCGCGCAAGCGCGCGGAAATCCTGCTCGGTGGCCAGAACCGCCTGGTGGAGATGATCGCCACGGGTCGGCCGCTGGCGGCGACCCTGAACGCGCTGGTGCGATTCATCGAGGAACAGTCTCCCGGCATGCTGGGCTCCATCCTGCTGCTCGACCGGGATGGAGTGCATGTGCGCCACGGCGCGGCCCCCAGCCTGCCCGGAGCCTTCATGGCCGCCGTGGACGGCCAGCCCATCGGGCCCGCGGCCGGCTCCTGCGGCACCGCCGCGTTCCGCGGGCAGGCCGTGATCGTCGAGGACATCGCCACCGACCCGCTGTGGGAACTCTACCGGGCCGCGGCCCTGGCCGAGGGCCTGCGCGCCTGCTGGTCCACGCCGATCTTCGACGAGCAGCGACGGGTCCTGGGCACCTTCGCGATGTACTACCGCCAGCCCGGGCGCCCCGAGCCCCAGCACCTGGAACTCATCGGCCTGGCCACCCATGTGGCGGCGATCGCGATCATCCGGGATCGCGCCGAGCGCTCGCATGTGCAGAGCGAGTCGCGGCTGATCAAGGCCCAACGCGTCGCACGCATGGGCTTCCTGGAGTGGAATCTGCAGACCCAGGAAATCGTCTGCTCCGACGAGGTGTACGCGATGTACGGGATCGCGCCCGACGCCTTGCCCACGACCCCCGCATTCATCGCCAGCCTGGTGCACCCGGAGGACCTGGAGCGGGTCCGCGGCCGCCTCGACCAGGCCATACGGCGCGTCCGGCCCTACGACATCGATCACCGCATCCGGCGGCCCGACGGCAGGGTGCTCTGGGTCCACGCGCAAGCCGAGCTGATGGGCGATCCGGAGCTGGGCACGGAAATCCTGCTCGGCACGGTCGTGGACATCACCGAGCGCAAGCAGGCCGAGTCCTCGGCGCAACACCTGTCGCAGTTGTACGCGGCGCTGAGCCAGTGCAACCAGGCCATCGTGCAAAGCGCCAGCGAAGCCGAACTGTTGCCGAAGGTGTGCGAAGCGGCGGTGCGTTTCGGTGGCCTCAAGATGGCCTGGATCGGCATGCTGGACGAGGGCACGCAGAGAATCCGGCCACGAGCCGCGCACGGCGCCGGCATCGAATACCTGCAAGCCATCGACATCTCGGCCGACCCCGCGCTGGCGAGCGGACGCGGCCCGACCGGCACCGCGGTGCGCGAAAACCGCCCCTATTGGTGCCAGGATTTCGCCGCGGATCCCAACAGCGCGCCCTGGCGCGAACGGGCCTTCCAGTTCGGCTGGAAAAGCTCGGCCGTCATTCCCCTGAGCCGCAAGGGCGTGGGCATCGGAGCCCTGACCCTGTACTCCGACACGGTACAGGCCTTCGACGCCCCGACCCGCGACCTGCTGACCGAGATGGCCACCGACCTCAGCTACGCGCTGGACCATTTCGAGCTGAAGGCCGAACGCGAGAAGGCCGAGGCCGCGTTGCGCGCGAGCGAGCGCCACCTGCGCACCATCGTCGAGACCGAGCCCGAGTGCGTGAAGGTGATCGCCGCCAACGGCCGCCTGCTGGAGATGAATTCCGCCGGCCTGGCCATGCTCGAGGCCGGCAGCCTCGAGCAGGTGCAGTGCCGTGACCTGCTCGACTACATCCTGCCGCAGTACCGCGAGGCCTTCACCGACCTGCATCGCCGCGTGCTGGAGGGCCAGAGCGACCGGCTCCAGTTCGAGATCCTGGGGCTGCGCGGAACCCGGCGCTGGCTCGAGACCCATGCCGCGCCCATGCGCGATGCGCAGGGCCGCATCGACGCCGTGCTGGCCGTCACGCGGGACATCAGCGAACAGCGACGCAACGAGGAGCGCATCAGCTACCTGGCCAACTTCGACGCCCTCACCGGCCTGCCCAACCGCGCCCAGCTGGAGGACCACGTCCAGTACGCCATCCACCTGGCGAAACGAAACGAAGGATTGCTGGCGCTGATGTTCCTGGACATCGACCGCTTCAAGGACGTCAACGACACACTGGGCCACAGCAGCGGAGACGCCGTGCTGGTGGAGGTGGCCCGGCGCCTGAAGACGCTGGTGCGGGCCGAGGACACCGTCTCGCGCCTGGGCGGCGACGAGTTCGTGCTCATGCTGCCCGGCACCGATTCCCGGGGCGCCGCCCAGTTCGCGCAACGACTGCTGCAGGCCATCGCCGAGCCCTTCACGCACAGGCAGCACGAGCTGAGCATGACCGCGTCGATCGGCGTGGCCATGTTTCCCGAGGATGGCGAGGACATGGAGACCCTGGCCCGCAAGGCCGACACGGCCATGTACCGGGCCAAGCAGGAGGGTCGCAACGGCTACCGCTTTTTCACCGCGGAGATGCAGGCTCGCGCGGCGCGCAGCATGCAACTGCTCAACGCCCTGCGCCAGGCGCTGGATCGGGGCCAGCTGCAGGTGCATTACCAGCCCCAGTTCTCCATCGGCTCGACCCGCGTGGTCGGCGCCGAAGCCCTGCTGCGCTGGCAGCATCCCCAGCTGGGGGCCGTGGCCCCGGCGGAGTTCATCCCGGTCGCCGAGGATTCGGGCCTGATCCTGCCCATCGGCGAATGGACCCTGCGCACGGCGATTCGCCAGCTCAGGCGCTGGCTGGACGCGGGGCACCCGCCCATGGTCATCGCGGTCAATCTGTCCACCGTGCAGTTCCGCCACCCCAACCTGCCCGACCTGGTGGCGCGCATCCTCGAGGAGGAACAACTGCCCGCGGATCACCTGGAACTCGAGCTGACCGAGGGCACGGCCATGCACGACCCCTTGAAGGCCATCCAGGTGATGAACGAGCTGCACCGTCGGGGCATCCGCATGTCCATCGACGACTTCGGCACGGGCTACTCCTCGCTGAACTACCTGAAGAAGTTCAAGGCCTACAAGCTCAAGATCGATCGCTCCTTCGTGCACGACATCGGCACCGACCAGGAGGATCGGGCCATCGTGGCCGCGATCGTGAGCATGTCCCGGAACCTGGGCCTGCAGACCATCGCCGAGGGCGTGGAGACGGCCGAGCAACTGGACTTCCTGCGCGCGCAGGGCTGCGACGAGGCCCAGGGCTACCTGTTCGGGCGCCCGGTACCCGCGGATCAGTTCGAGGCCTTCCTCGAGCCGGCTGCCCGCCCGCCTGGCAGGCATTGAACGCCCGGTCGCGGCTGATGCACGGCGCGCCTCCCCCGCCAAAAGAGGGGTTGGCCTGGGGCGGGGACGTCCTATGATGGATCGCAATCGGTGGCGTACGCCGCGTGCCTCGTCGCCGTGCCGTGCCGTGCCGTGCCACAGGGTTCGCCATGGATGTTCTACTCGTCGATGATCACGCCTTGTTTCGCGCAGGCCTCAAGCTGCTGCTCGAAGTCAAGCGCCCTGACCTGCGCGTGCACGAAACCGTGGGGGCGACGGCCGCCATGGCCTGGGTTCAGAGCCATGGCACACCCGACCTGTGCCTGCTCGACCTGGAGCTCAAGGACCATTCAGGCATGCTGGTGCTGCGGGCGATCCGCACCATGGCGCCGCATGCGGCCATCGTCATCATCTCCGCCACCGATGATCCCGGCGCGGTATGCGCCTGCATCCAGGCCGGGGCCATGAGCTATATCCCCAAGAGCGCCAGCTCGGAGGTGCTCGCCCATGCGATTGCCCGTGTGCTGGCCGGGGAGGTCTTCCTGCCCGAGGGCTTCGAGGGCGCGGCCCCGGACAGCCACGCGCCATCGCCCGCGCTCACGCCGCGTCAGCGCGACGTGCTGCGACTGCTCAACCGCGGTCTTCCGAGCAAGCTCATCGCACGCGAACTCGGCATTTCCGAGTACACCGTGAAGGACCACATCGCCAGCATCCTGCGCATTCTCGGTGTGCGCAACCGCACCCAGGCGGTGATCCTGGCAAGGCGGCTGACCCTTCATGAACAGGGATGAGCCCCAACGCCACGCTGCCTTCGACGCTGACGCGCCGCGTTCGTACCTGCGGCGCTGGCTGGGTCTGCCGCGGCGCGATGCCGAGCCCCGCCTCGGCCAGCTGACCGCCGAACTGCTCGGCCTGCATGCGCGCATCCTGCTGCGCATGCCCCTGTTCCAGATCGTGCTGGTTGCAGCCTTCGGCTGGATCGTGCTGCCCCACGTGGCCTTTTCCGATTTCGCGGACTGGGCGGTCTTCGCACTCGCGGCCGAGGCGCTGCGCGCCGGGGCCGCCAAGGCCACGTTGCCGCGCCTGCCAGGCCTGGGCACGGCCGGGCTGGCGCGCGTACAGGCGCTGTTCATCACGCTGGACGCCATGGCCGGACTGTCGATCGGCCTGTTCGCCTTGATTTTCCTGGCGCGCTTGCCGCTGCTGTCGCAAATGCTGGTCGAAACCACCCTGTTCACGATATCGGCGGCAGGTGCCTCGGTCGCGCTCAGTTCGCGCTATGTCCTTGCTGCCTATTCCTCGGTGGTACTGCTGTGCGCCGGCGTGAGCTGGGACAGGCTGCACCAAGGTCAAGCACCTGTGGTCACGGTGCTGACCCTGTTGTACTGGGTTTTCCTGCTGGGCGTGGCGCGTGATGCCGAGCAGTTGCTGGCGCGCTCGATCCGCATCCGCGCCGAGCGAGATGACGCGCTACGAGCGCTGGAAATCCAGCATGCCGAGCTCGTCGAGGCCAAGCGCAGACTGGATCATGCGACGCAGGAGCGAAGCCGCATCCTGGCCGCCACGAGCCACGACCTGCGCCAGCCGCTGCAGGCGCTTTCGATCTACAGCGCCGTGCTGTCGGCGCGCCCCGGTCCGCAAGCCCTCGAGGCCGTAGGGCGCAATATCGAGAACATCGTGCGAGATGTCGGCGACATGCTCGACAACCTCGTGGACCTCGCCCGCCTGTCGGCCGGCAGCTATCCCCTGAAGTCGCAGGACTTCCGCCTCGACACTCTCGTGCAGCGCAGCAGCGAAGCCTTTGCCGCAGCCGCCGCCGCCAAGGACCTGAGCCTGAGCTGCCATGTCACCGAGCCGGTCCTGCTGCACGGTAACGCGACAGCCACCGCGCGCGTGTTGCGCAACCTGCTCGACAACGCCATCAAGTACACCGAGCAGGGTCGCATTGATGTCGATATCGTGCTGCTGCCTCCTGGAGCCCTGCTCAGCGTGACGGACACCGGGCCTGGGATCGAAGCCGCGCAGCAGAAGCGCATTTTCGAGGAGTTCTACCGCGGCCCCGCGCAGGGCGACACCCAGCCGGCTGGCGCAGGCCTGGGGCTCGCGATCGTGCATCGCCTGTGCGAGGCCTTGGGCGCGCGTCTGGAGGTCCATTCGGAACCTGGGCTGGGTACGCGGTTTTCGATATGGTGGCCCCGAGCCCGGGCCGCGACCGACGCCGACTCGGTCACGCTGGAGCCTGGCCTCACCGTCTGCGCGCAGCGAGCTGCTCAGGTCTTCGTCATCGATGATGATCGCGCCGTGGCTGCCAGCCTCACCCAATTGCTCGAGCTTTGGGGCTACCGCGCCGGCGTTGCCCATGACCAGGCCGGCGCGCAGGCACTTTTCGCGCAGCTCGGCCGCCCGGCGCTGCTCATTACCGACCTTCGGCTGGACCATGGCGTGGACGGTCTGGACCTTGCCGCGCAATGGCGCTCCCGATACGGCGACTTCGCCGTGCTCGCGATCTCCGGGGAGGATCAGGAGGCCGCCGACGCCCGGGCCCGCCAGGCCGGCGTCACCCTGCTTCACAAGCCCGTCTCCTCGTTCAAGCTCCGCCTGGAAATCGCCCGCGCCCTGGCCGACACATACCCCTCTTGAGAGGGATGGCCGCAACGACTCCCGCTTCCTAGATTGCAGCAAGGGCATTGCAAGAACCTGCAAGCCCAAGCAATCGCAAGCGAGGACGTCATGCAAAAGCGAATTCTGGTGTTGATGCTGGCGGCCGGCTTCGCGCTGGCCGGATGCGGCGGCGGAGGAAGCGGCTCATCGCCTTCGCTTGGGTCCATCGGATCGCCCTCGGGCACCGCGGGGGGCAGTGGAACCAGTCCGGGCACGAGCGGCGGCGGCGGCACGGCTTCATCGGGAAGCGGCTCCGGGTCGAGTGGCTCCTCAGGATCCGGAGGGTCGGGCAGCGGCTCGCCGGCCGCCGAAACCGTGCTGTACGCCTTCGGTACCAACGGCAGCGGCGACGGCAGCGAGCCCTCGGGCACCCTGGTCATGGATCCCTCGGGCAATCTCTACGGCACGACGGCACTGGGTGGCAGCAACAACACGGGAACCGTCTTCGAATGGACTCCAGCAGGCGTGGAGCATGTGCTGTATGCCTTCGGCCCCTCGGGAGGCACCGACGGATATGCGCCCAACGGCGCCCTGACGATCGATGCCACGGGTCATCTCTTCGGGACGACTCAGCAGGGCGGAGCGGGCAACGCGCTGACTCCTCCCACGGGATCGGGGGCGGTTTTCAGGATCAGCCCCGCTGGCGTGGAATCCCTGCTGCACTCGTTCGTATTCGGGTCGACGCCAACCGATGGTTCGCAGCCCTTCTCCGGAGTGATCCAGAACACGGCCGGCGATCTCTTCGGGACGACCTCGACGGGCGGTGCCAACGGCACGGGGGCGGTTTACGAAATCACGGCCGCAGGCAGCGAGAGCCTGCTCCATTCCTTCGGCCCGACGGGAAGCGGCGACGGGGCCAATCCCTATGGCGGATTGATCATGGACGCTTCCGGCGATCTTTTTGGCGAGACCTCCGGAGGTGGAGCCAACGGGACCGGAGCCGTCTTTGAAATCCAGGCGGGCGGGTCGGAGTCGGTGCTGTATTCATTCGGCGCCACGGGAGGCGGCGACGGAAGCGACCCCGTGGGATCACTCTCGATGGACGCCGCTGGAAACCTCTATGGCGCGACCCAGTATGGCGGCGCGAACGGCACGGGCACCATCTTCGAGCTCACGACCGCCGGCAGGGAACGAATCCTCCATTCCTTCGGCGCGGCAGGCAGTGGTGATGGCAACCAACCCAATGGCAACCTGCTGATCAATGCCGCGGGCGACATTTTCGGAACTACCTCGGGTGGCGGAAGTTCCAGGCTCGTCGCCTCGGGGGGAGGCGAGGTATTCGAGATCACCCCGACCGGCTCCTACAGCGTGCTGTACGAGTTCGGCCAGAACGGGGGCTCGGACGGAACCAACCCCGGGGGCGGCCTGATCGAGGACTCCTCCGGAAACCTGTACGGCACCACCGTGTCTGGCGGGGACCACGGTGCTGGAACCATCTTCCGGATCACGCCCTGAGCATCGGCGCAGGTGAACCTTGAAATCCAGTCATGGGAGGGTGCGATGCAAAAGCGAATTCTGGTGTTGATGCTGGCAGCCGGCTTCGCGCTGGCCGGATGCGGCGGTGGATCGAGCACAGGCGGCAGCCTGGCGAGTTCCTCGGGTTCCGGGGCCTCGACGGGAGGCACGACGGGCTCGTCGGGGAGCGGCTCCGGATCGTCCGGCTCCGGCGGTTCCTCCGGCTCCGGCGGATCGGGAGGCAGTACCGCGGCCCAGGAAACCGTGCTCTATTCCTTCGGCCCGAATGCCAGCGGGGACGGCGCCGCCCCCCTGGGCAGACTGGTGATGGATGCGGCGGGCAACCTGTTCGGCGTGACCAACGTCGGTGGCCAGAACGGAACCGGCACCGTGTTCAAGGTCACGCCGGCAGGCGCGGAGTCGGTCCTTCATTCCTTTGCCTCCGCGTCCGCGGTGGGGTCGACGGACGGAACCCGACCCAATGGTTCGCTCTGGATCGACGCTCAGGGGGACCTGTTCGGCACGACACCCGGTGGGGGTGCAGCGACCAACGGAACGGTGTTCGAAATCAGTTCGGCTGGAACCGAATCCATTCCCTACGACTTCTCGAACCCCTCCGACGGAGTGCACCCGGTGGGCGGCCTGATCCAGGACGCCGCGGGCAATCTGTACGGATCCACCTTCTTCGGGGGAGCGAACGGCGAAGGCGTCGTCTACAGCCTGGCTCCCGGCGGGCAGGTGACGGTCCTGCATGTCTTCGCGGGACGCCCTGCCGACGGTTCGCAATCCAGCGGAACCCTCGTCCGCGATGCCTCGGGCGACCTGTACGGCGTTACAGGAGCCGGCGGAAGCAACGATCTGGGAACGGTCTACGAGATCACCCCTGCAGGCGTCGAGACCGTGCTGCACTCCTTCAGCGGATCGCCCAGCGACGGGTCCGATCCATCCGGCGGCCTGATCATCGATTCCCTCGGAAATCTCTACGGCACGACCCAGTTCGGTGGCGCGAACGACACGGGCACGGTGTTCGAGATTTCCGCTTCGGGCACCGAGTCGGTGCTGCATTCATTCGGTCCGGCCGGAGGCTCGGACGGCACCACGCCGACCGGCCGCCTCGTGATGGACGCCTCGGGCAATCTGTACGGCACCACATTCACCGGTGGCGGCACGAGCAACGATGGAACCGTGTTCGAGTGGATGCCATCGGGCCAGGAAACGGTGCTGCATGCCTTCGGCTCCACCCCTGCCGATGGCATCGAGCCGAACGGTGCATTGATCATGGATGCCTCCGGCAAGCTGTACGGAGTGACAAAATCCGGAGGCACGAACAACACGGGCACGGTGTTCGAGATCACTCCCTGAGGCAGGGTTCCCGGGCGTTTCGTGGGGAAAATCCCGCGGGCGCCCCGGGGAATGGCTGCCACTGCGGCTACCCAGGCGGATGGGGCCATGCTGGCCTCCCGGTCCGAAGGCCCCGCGGCCATGGGGCCCGGCCCCTCGCGCGGCCCCTTCGCACAGGCCCTGGGTTTGACCCCTCTGCGTACACGGC
>JAKBBK010000038.1:23208-29002 GCA_021808525.1 Pseudomonadota bacterium | reverse complement strand
CTTCGTACCCAGGCCCAGCAGGCGCATCGCGTTGGTCTTCAGGATGGGTTGGTGTACCTCGGGGCGGAAGCCCGCCTGCTCGAAATCCTTCATCCAGCGCTCGGGGGTGATGAGGGGAAAGTCGGACCCGAACAGCACCCGGTCCTTGAGCAGGGTGTTGGCGTACTGCACCAGCTGCTGGGGGAAATAGCGGGGGCTCCAGCCCGACAGGTCCAGCCACACGTTGGGCTTGTGCATGGCCACCGACAGGGCCTCGTCCTGCCAGGGCCACGAGGGGTGGGCGATGACGATCTGCATGTCGGGAAAGTCGATGGCCACGTCGTCCAGGTGCATGGGGTTGGAGTACTCCAGGCGCAGCCCGCCGCCGCAGCGCATGCCGCTGCCGATGCCCGAGTGCCCGCTGTGGAAAATCGCCGGCAGCTTGTACTCGTTGATCACCTCGTAGATGGGCCAGGCCATGCGGTCGTAGGGATGGAAGCCCTGCACCGTGGGGTGGAACTTGAAGCCCTTGACCCCGTACTCCTCGATCAGGCGCCTGGCCTCGCGCGCGCCCATGCGCCCCTTGTGCGGGTCGATGCTGGCGAAGGCGATGAGAATGTCCGGGTTGTCGCGCGCGGCCGCCGCGATCTCCTCATTGGGAATGCGCCGGCGCCCCAGCTGCGTCTCGGCGTCCACCGTGAACATCACCAGGCCGATGCGCTTTTCCCGGTAGTAGGCCACGGTCTCCTCGATGGTCGGGCGCCGCGCCGAGCGGAAGTACTTGTCGGCCGCGCGGTCGTATTCCTCGCCGTAGTTGTCGAAGGGATTCCAGCAGGAGACCTCGGCGTGGGTGTGCACGTCGATGGCGATCAGGTCATCGGGGTTCATGCGGTGCTCCAGGCGGCGCGAGCCTTGGGGGAAACAGTTCAGAAGTGCAAATAATAAGCCTCGACGCCGCCCCGTGCGATGCCAGGGATGCCGGCGATGGCAGGGTTTTCCCGGGGCGCTTGGCGTATAGATAGTTACTACCATGAAGTTTTCGTCCGTACAGAACCCTGCCATGGCCCGCTCCGCTCCCCTGCTTCACGTCACCCACCCCGAGCCGGGGATCGCGCATGTCGAGCTCGACCGTCCCGCCAAGCGCAACGCCATCAGCGACGAGCTGATCGCCGCCATCGACCAGGCCTTCGCGACCCTGCCCACGCAGGTGCGAGCCGTGGTGCTGTCGGCGCGAGGAGAGCATTTCTGCGCCGGGCTGGATCTGTCCGAGCTCAGCGAGCGCAGCGTCGCCGAGGGCATCCTGCATTCGCGCTCCTGGCATGCCGCCTTCGAGCGCGTGCAGTTCGGGCGCGCGCCGGTGGTCGCCGTGCTGCATGGCGCCGTGGTGGGCGGCGGGCTGGAGCTGGCGGCCTCCACGCATATCCGCGTGGCCGAGCCGGATGCCATCTTCGGCCTGCCCGAGGGCCAGCGCGGGCTGTTCGTCGGCGGAGGCGGTTCCTCGCGCATTCCCCAGCTCATCGGGCACGCGCGCATGACCGACATGATGCTCACCGGGCGCGTGCTGGACGCCGACGAGGCGCTCGCCGCCGGCCTGGTGCAGTACAAGGTCGGCGCCGGGGAGGGGCTGGACAAGGGCTTCGCGCTGGCCCGGCGCATCGCCGCCAACGCGCCGCTTTCGAACTTCGCGGTGCAGCATGCCCTGCCGCGCATTGCCGGCATGCCGCAGGCCGAGGGGTTGTTCGTGGAATCGCTGATGGCGGCCATCGCCCAGGGGGACGACGCGGCCAAGCAGCGCCTGCAGGATTTCCTGGCCGGTCGCGCCGCCAAGGTCCGCAAGGAGGCTTGAGCATGGATGCCATGGCCAGCTCCTCGAAGGCCTCGCGCCGACGCCCCCCCGCGCGGCCCTGCCACATCGGCGGCTGCGTGCAGGTCGAGACGCACCAGCGCCCCGACGGGGCGCTGGTGCTGCGCTCGCCGGAGGCCCTGGGCGAATATCCGCAGCGCCTGAGCGACCGCCTGGAGCATTGGGCGCGCGTGGCGCCGCAGCGGGTGTTCGCAGCGCGACGCGGGGCCGATGGGACATGGGTGTGCATCGGCTACGCCGAGATGCTCGAGCGGGCGCGCCGCATCGCCACGGCCCTGCTCGCGCGCGGGCTCGACGCCGAGCGCCCCATCCTGGTGCTGGGGGAGAACAGCCTGGAGCAGCTGCAGCTGGCCCTGGGGGCCATGCTGGCAGGCATTCCCCACGCGCCGGTCTCGCCCGCCTATGCCCTGGTGTCGCGGGACTACGCCAAGCTGCGCCATGTGGTGCAGACCCTGACCCCCGGCCTGGTGTTCGCCAGCGACGCCGCCTACGAGCCGGCGCTGCGTGCGGTCATCGACCCGCAGGTCGAGGTGGTGCTGGCGCGTGGCCAACTGCAGGCGCGCCCGTGCACGGCCTTCGACACCCTGCTGCAGGGCGAGCCGCTGGACCTGCGACACACCCACGAGAAGGTGGGCCCGGACACCATCGCCAAGTTCCTGTTCACCTCGGGATCCACCCGCAACCCCAAGGGCGTGGTGAACACCCAGCGCATGTTGTGCGCCAACCAGCAGATGATCCTGCAGTGCATGCCCTTCCTGGGCGAGCAGCCGCCGGTGCTGGTCGACTGGCTTCCGTGGAACCACACCTTCGGCGGCAACCACAACGTGGGCATCGCGTTGTACAACGGCGGCACGCTGTACATCGACGACGGCAAGCCGACCCCGCAGGGTATCGGCGAGACCCTGCGCAACTTGCGGGAGATCGCGCCCACGGTGTATTTCAACGTTCCGAAGGGCTTCGAGGAAATCGCCTCGGCCATGCGCACCGACGCGCGGTTGCGCAGCCAGCTGTTCTCCCGGGTACAGGCTTTCTTTTTCGCGGGAGCCGGGCTGTCGCAGGCAGTCTGGGACCAGCTCGACGCCCTGGGCGAGGCCGAGGTGGGCGAGCGCATCTGCATGCTCACCGGCCTGGGCATGACCGAGACCGCGCCGTCGGCCATGTTCGCGCTGGGGCCCGAGGTCGAGTCCGGGCATATCGGCCTGCCGGTGCCGGGCGTGGAGCTCAAGCTGGTTCCGCTGGACGGCAAGCTGGAGGTGCGCTTTCGCGGCCCCAACGTGATGCCCGGCTACTGGCGCGCGCCGGAGCAGACGGCCGAGGCCTTCGACGAGGAGGGCTACTACCGCACCGGGGACGCCGCGCGTTTCGTGGATCCCGGGGACCCGCTGCGCGGCCTGCGGTTCGACGGACGCATCGCCGAGGACTTCAAGCTGTCCAGCGGCACCTTCGTGAGCTGCGGGCCGCTGCGCGCGCGCATCGCCCAGCTGGGCGCGCCCTGCGTGCACGATGCCGTGCTGACCGCGCCCGACCGCGACGACCTGGGCGCGCTGATCGTGCCGCGCCTGGACGAATGCCGGGCGCTGGCCGGGTTGCCGCCGGGCACGCCGGCGGCGCAGGTGCTCGAGCACCCGCGGGTGCGGGAGTTTTTCCAGCGCCTGGTGGACAGTCTGTGGCAGCAGGGCACCGGCAGCGCCAATCGCGTGGCGCGCGCGCTGGTGCTGGTCGAGCCGCCCTCGCTGGACCGCGGCGAGATCACCGACAAGGGCTCGATCAACCAGCGTGCGGTGCTGCAGCATCGCGCCGGACTGGTCGACGCGCTGTACACCGGCGCCGCGCCGGGAATCCTGCTTCCGCGGTAGCTCGCGCTTGCCGCCTCACCGGGGCGGCGGCCCTTGCGCGATCGACGACGAGACCGACAGCACGCCGCGGGCCGCGGCGTCCAGCGCACCGGCAAGATAGCCCGGGAACGGCTGCGACCACTCGCTGCCGATGCCGGTGAGACAGTCGCTCCAGGCCCCGCTGGCCGGTCTGCTGGGGGGCGCCTCGGCATGCTGCCCGCCAGCAGCCTGGTCCTCGTCGGTGGCGGTCAGCGGGTCGGCGGACCAGTCCTTCAGGCGCTCGGCCCGGGGGCGGGCGGCGTCTTTCCCGAACAGGCGCGCGAGCTGCGCACGGCAATGGGCCATCAGCACCTGCTGCGCCACGCCCTGGCGCACCTGCGCCGGCACGCCGATGAAGCCGAACAAGGCCGCATGGCCGCCGGGCATCGATGCGTCGTGGATTTCCACCATCGGTCCCTGGGTGCTTTGCGCGTCGCCGGACAGGCCGAGCTCGCGCCAGAACGGGGTGTCGTAGACGGCCAGGTACTTGGCGTGCGGCGCCATCCAGGTCGGCGTGGCGCGCCAGCTGCGCGAGAGCTCGGGGGGAAGCGGGGGGTCGAAGGCCATGCGGCTGGCGGCCAGCCGCGGCGGCAGCGCCAGCAGTACCTGCGTGGCGTGCCAGCTGAGCATCTGCCCGGATGCCTGCTCCACCTCGAGTTCGACATGGTCTTGCGCATGGCGCAGGCGGCGCACGGTGTGGCCGAGCAGCACCCGCCGCGCATCGAGCCGGCCGTACAGCGCAGCGACCAGTGCCCCGGTTCCCCCCGCCAGTCGTACCGAGGCGGGTGCGCTGGTGAATGCCGGCCGGCGCAAGGCGGCCTGGTCGGGTGCGCGCTCGAGCAGCATGTCGCCGTGCTCGAACTGCTCGAAGCATTGCAGGCCGAGATCCTGCACCAGGCGGTCGAGTTGCGGCTGGTATTCGGGCCAGAACCAGGTCGGCCCGAGGTCGAAGCGGTCGAGCCCGGGCACGCCGCAGTCGACCAGGGCGCCGCTGGCGTCCATCGACGCGATGCGCCCGCCGAGGCTGTCGCGGGCCTCGAACAGCATGAAGTCGCGCAGGCCTTGCTGCTCGAGCAGCAGCGCCGCGGCCAGGCCGCTGAGCCCGCCGCCGATGATGGCCACATGGGTAAAGTTCGAGACCATGCGTCCGCGAGCCTCCCGGCTGTGAAAACGCGCTATCGTAGGCGTCGCGCGCGGGCCTGTCCCAGGCGTGCGCGGCGCCGGGCTCAGACCAGGGGGCGCAGCTCGTGCGCGGCCTCCTGCAGCAGGGGCAGCAGTTCGCGTTGCATCGCCTCGGCGCCCAGGCGCTGGGGCGAGCTGACCGCGTTGAGCGCGGCCACCGTGGCACCTGCCGCGTTGCGCACGGGAACGGCCAGCGCGTGCACGCCGAGCTCGTGTTCCTCGCTGGCCAGGCACCAGTCCTGGCGACGCACCTGCTCGATGGCGGCGCGCAGCTCGCGCGGCTCGGTGCGGGTCAGCGGGGTCAGGCGCGCGAAGCTGCGGCCTTTCATCCACGCGGCCAGCTGGGCGCGTGAAAGCGCGGCCAGCAGCACCCGCCCGGTGGAGGTTGCGTGGGCCGGCAGGCGCGCGCCCAGGTGCACTCCATAGGCGATGATGCGCTGGGCGCCGGATTCGGCGGCGCCGCGATCGGCACCGCTGCGCGCGACGATCACCACCTCGTCGCGGTCCAGCACCACCCCGGAAAAGGCCAGGCGAGCCTGCAGCGCGAGCCGGTTCAGCGTGGGCTGGATGGCACGCGGCAGTCGCGCCGAGGCCAGGTAGCTCCCCGAGAAGCGCAGCACCTTGCTGGACAGCCAGAAATAGCTGCCGTCGGTCTCCAGGTAGCCGAGGTGGGCCAGGGTGAGCAGATGCCGGCGCGCGGCGGCGCGGGTGATGCCGGCGCGCTCGGCGGTCAGCGTGGCGTTGAGGCGCTGGCGCTCGGTGTCGAAACTCTCGAGCACCGCCATGCCCTTGGCCATGCCCTCGATGAAGTCGGCGTGGGCGATGCCGGCGCGGCTCGGGTCGGGGTGGGGGCGAGCAGGCATGGCGGGCTGGGCAGGGGAGCGGGCGGATGCGC
>JAKBBK010000038.1:0-23108 GCA_021808525.1 Pseudomonadota bacterium | reverse complement strand
CTCTCGAGCACCGCCATGCCCTTGGCCATGCCCTCGATGAAGTCGGCGTGGGCGATGCCGGCGCGGCTCGGGTCGGGGTGGGGGCGAGCAGGCATGGCGGGCTGGGCAGGGGAGCGGGCGGATGCGCGCGTGGATGCGCAATTCTGCGCGATGATCGCACAAATTGCGCATGCAGCGCGCAAAGACCGCCGCGGCCTGCTTCGAAACGAGGCCCGGCGGACCTAGAGTCCCCGAATCCTCGATATATGAATACGGAGACTCCTCATGCGAACCCAAGTCGCCATCATCGGCGCGGGCCCTTCCGGGCTGCTGCTGGGCCAGTTGCTGTACAAGGCCGGCGTGGATGCGGTGATCATCGAGCGCCAGAGCGCCGACTACGTGCTGTCGCGCATCCGCGCCGGCATCCTGGAGCAGGTCACGGCCGACCTGCTCGACGAGGCCGGCGTGGGCGAGCGCATGCATCGGGAGGGCCTGGTGCACGGCGGCTTCGACCTGCTGTGGCACAACCAGCGCAACCGCATCGACCTGGAGCGTCTGACCGGGGGCAAGAAGGTCATCTGCTACGGCCAGACCGAGGTGACCCGAGACCTGATGGAGGCCCGCCAGGCCGCCGGGCTTCGCAGCTACTACTCGGCCTCGGAAGTCGAGGTGCATGATTTCGACACCGCCAGGCCCAGCGTGAGCTTCGTGCAGGAGGGAACGCGCCATCGGCTGGACTGCGATTTCATCGCCGGCTGCGACGGTTTCCACGGCGTGTGCCGGGCCAGCGCGCCGCGCGCGGCGATCCGCGAATTCGAGCGGGTCTATCCCTTCGGCTGGCTGGGCCTGCTGTCCGACACCCCGCCGGTGCACCACGAACTCATCTACGTCAACAGTCCGCGTGGCTTCGCCTTGTGCTCCCAGCGCTCGCTGACCCGCAGCCGCTACTACGTGCAGGTGCCCCTGGGCGAGAAGGTGGAGAACTGGAGCGACCAGCGCTTCTGGGACGAGCTGCGCGCCCGCCTGGATCCCCCCGCACGCGAGCAACTGGTCACCGGACCCGCGCTGGAAAAGAGCATCGCCCCGCTGCGCAGCTTCGTCACCGAGCCGCTGCGCTTCGGGCGCATGTTCCTGGCCGGCGACGCGGGGCACATCGTGCCCCCCACGGGTGCCAAGGGCCTGAACCTGGCAGCCAGCGACGTGAAGTACCTGTCCGGGGCCTTGATCGAGTACTACGCCGAGCACAGCGAGGCGGGGCTGGACGGCTATTCCGCGCGCTGCCTCAAGCGCATCTGGCGCGGCGAGCGTTTTTCCTGGTGGTTCACCCAGCTCATGCACGAGTTCCCCGAGCAGGGCGAGATCCATGCTCGCTTCCAGGAGGCCGAGCTGGAGTACCTGCTGCATTCCGAAGCCGGCCAGCGCACCATCGCCGAGAACTACGTGGGCCTGCCGCTGGATTTCGGTTCCTGAGCCGCGGCAGCGGCGCGGGGCCGGCGGTGCGACAATCGGCGCATGATTCGCGCATCCCTGCGGCTCCTGCCCCCGCTGCTCGCCGCCGCGCTGCTGCTGGCCGCGGCACCGCCGCGCGCTCAGGCCGCGCTGGGCGGGCCGCCGAACTGCCAGCGCTTCGGGCTCATCGCCTCGACCCTGCAGGCGGACTTCCTGGCCGGGCGCAGTTTCCAGGATGCGCAGGCCGACGGCATGCGCCTGCTGGGCCCGGAACACCCGCATCAGTCGCAGATCCTCCAGCGCCTGGCCCGCGCCATCTACAGCAGCCCCGACAGCCGGGCCTTCAGCCCGCAGGCGCGTGCGCAGCAGGTGCAGGCGCAATGCCTGCAGGCCCAGGGGCGCTGAGGCCCGCGGGCCTGACTCAGGGGCGTGGAGCCGGCGCGCCAGCGCCATCTTCGTCCAGCAGGCCTTCCTGCAGGCGCAGCAGGGTGTTCATGCGAGCGGCGTCGAAACGGGCCTGCAGGGCCTGCATGCGCATGTCCAGCGCATTGCGCCGCGCGAGCAGCCAGTCCGCCGCGCCGGCTTCCCCGAGTTCCCAGGCACGTTGCGTGCGTGCCAGCGCCGCCTGCTGACTTTGCGCGGCCTGCATCAGGGCCTGGGCGGCACGGGCCTGGGCGCGGGCCTGGGCGCTCAGGCTCTGCGCCTGTTCCAGCACCCGCATGCGCAGTTCCTGCAGGCGCCATTGCGCGGCATCGAGTTCGGCCAGGGCCGCGCGTTCTCCGGCCGCGCGGGCGGCGCCGCCGAGGGGGACCTGGAGCTGCAGGCCGACGATGCGTTCGCGGCCGCCACGATCCGATCCCAGGTAGGCCCCCACCGTGGGTTGGGGTGTGCGCGCGGCGCGCGCCTGGTCGGCTTGCGCCTGGGCCTGGCGCACGGCGCTGCGCGCCTGCGCCAGCGTGGCGCTGTGTTCCAGCACACGCTCGCGCAGCGCCTCGCCCTCGGCCGGCGCACCGAGCAGCTCGGCCGCGCTGGCCGGGTCGCCGCGCAGGCCGGGGTCGGCGGCCAGCAGCGGCCAGCGCGCCAGCAGCGCGGCGCGCTGGCTGGCCGCGCGTCCCTGGGCCTGCAGCGCGGCGGCGGCCGCCCGCGCCTGTTCGGCGCGCACGAGGTCGAATTCCAGCCGGCTGGCATCGCCCAATTGCTGGCGCCTCTGCACCATGCCGGCCTGACGATCCAGGGCCTGCGCGGAGGCGCGCGCCAGCTGGGCGTCGGCGTCGGCCAGCTGGGTGTCGAACCAGGCACGCAGCAGCTGGTCGAGCAGGTCGCGACGAGCCCCGAGCTGGGCTTCGCGGGCCTGCAGGGCCAGCGCGTCGGCCAGCTCGCCATCGGCCCGGGCCTGCGCGGGAAGGCGCAAGGGGCGGTTGAGCTGGAGCTGCCATTCGGCGTAGCGCCCGTTGTCCGGCGGCTCGTCCACGCGGCGCTGCTGCAGCTGGGCCTGCGCCGTGAATTCCTGCGAGCCCGCACGCAGCGCGTCGCCGCGGGCGCCGGCGGCATCGCGCAGCGCGCGCGCCTCGGCCAGCGAGGGAGCCTGCGCCAGCAACTGCCGCAACAGTTCGGCGCGCGGAAGCGTGGGCTGCGCGAGGGTCCAGGGTTCGGACGCGGTGGCCTCGGGCGCGCCGGCTTCGGCGCTTGGGGCCTGCGCCCGCGTGCCCGGCGTGGAGGCCGGCATGGGCGCGGCGGCGGCCGGTTCGACCGCGGCGCAGGCAAGCAGGGCCGCGCTGCCGAGCGTGGCAATCATGCCCGGGAAGGCTTTCATGGCTGATCCTCCGCGGCCGCCTCGGCGGCTTGCCGTGCGATGCCGGGCACGCCGAAGCGCGCGAACAGCAGCGGCAGCAGCACCAGGGTCAGCACGGTGGAACTGAACAGGCCGCCCACCACCACCACGGCCAGGGGCTTCTGGATCTCCGAGCCGGGGCCGCTGGCCGACAGCAGCGGGATCAGGCCCAGCGCGGTGATGCTGGCGGTCATCATGACCGGGCGCAGCCGGCGCATCGAGCCCTCGCGCACGGTCTGCGCCAGCGGCAGCCCGCGCTGCAGCAGTTCGTTGAAATGGCTCACCAGCACCACGCCGTTGAGCACGGCGATGCCCAGCAGGGCGATGAAGCCCACGGAGGCCGGCACGGACATGTATTCCCCGCTGACCCACAGTGCCAGCACGCCACCGACCAGGGCGAAGGGAATGTTGGCGAACACCAGCACCGACTGGCGCAGCGAGCCGAAGGTGGTCATGAGCAGCACGAAGATCAGGCCCAGGGCCAGCGGCACCACCAGGCCCAGGCGGGCGGCGGCGCGCTGCTGGTTCTCGAACTGGCCGCCCCATTGCAGCCGCACGCCCTCGGGCAGCTTGACCCGGGCGGCGACCGCGCGCCGGGCCTCGTCGACGAAGCCCACCAGGTCACGCCCGCCCACGTTGGCCTGCACCGTGGCGAAGCGGCTCCCGTCCTCGTGGGTCACCAGCACCGGCCCCAGGGTCGGGCGCAGGCGCGCCAGGTAGGACAGGGGCCAGCTGCGCCCGTCGGGGCCGGTGATGCGCAGATCGGCGAAGCTTTGGGGCTGATCGCGCAGTTCCGGCGCGCCCCGCAGCAGCAGCGGGGTACGACGCACGCCCTCGAGCACGACGCCGAGCTGCTGGCCCTCGACCAGCGCGCGCAGGTCGCTCTGCAGGCTCTGCACGTCGAATCCGGCGCGTCCGGCGGCCAGGCGGTCGACGTCCACGGTCAGGTACTGCACGCCCTCGGTGCGCGCGGCCAGCACGTCCTGCGCGCCGGGCAGGCTGCGCAATACCTGGGCCACCTGCTGGGCCAGGCCCCCCAGCTGTTCCAGGTCGGGCCCGAAGATCTTCACCACCAGGTCGCCGCGGGAGCCGGTGAGCATCTCCGACACGCGCATCTCGATGGGCTGGGTGAAGGTGTAGTCCACGCCGGGGAAGCGCTGCATCACCTTGCGGATGGCCTCGATCACCTGGGCCTTGTCGCCGCGCCATTCGGAGGCCGGCTTGAGCACCAGGAAGGTATCGGTCTCGTTCAGGCCCATGGGGTCCAGCCCGAGGTCGTCGGAGCCGCTGCGGGCGATGATGGCGCGGATCTCGGGAACCTGCTGCAACAGGGCGCGCTGCACCCGCAGGTCCAGCGCCGCGGTGGCGCCCAGGCCCACCGAGGGCAGCTTCTGCAGCTGCAGGATGATGTCCCCTTCGTCCAGCGTGGGCATGAAGGTCTTGCCCACGCGGGTATAGGCGAAGCCCGCCGCGACCAGGGATGCCAGGGCCAGCACGACCACCGTGCGCGCATGCGCGAAACTCCAGTCGAGCACGCGGGCGTAGCCGGCCGACAGCTTGCGCACCAGCCAGGGGTCGGCATGGCCCACGTTGCGCAGCAGCATCGAGGCCAGCACCGGCACCGTGGTCAGCGCGATGAGCAGCGAGGCCGCCAGCGCGAACACGATGGTCAGGGCCACGGGGCGGAACAACTTGCCCTCCAGGCCCTGCAGGGACAGCAGGGGCAGGAACACGATGCCGATGATGGCCACCCCCGACAGCACCGGCCCCGCGACTTCCGAGACGGCGCGCAGCACCCGCGCCAGGCGGTCGCTGGTGGCCGCGCCGGCGTCGCCCGAGGCGGCCCGGCTCGGGTCGTGGCTCATGTGGCTGACCAGGTTCTCCACCACCACCACCGCGGCGTCGACCAGCATGCCCAGGGCGATGGCCAGGCCGCCCAGGCTCATCAGATTGGCCGACAGCCCGGCCCAGCGCATGAGCACGAAGGTCGCCAGCGCCGACAGCGGCAGGGTCAGCGCCACCACCAGGGCCGCGCGCCAGTTGCCCAGGAAGGCCAGCAGCATGACCACCACCAGCACCACGGCCTCGGCCAGGGCGCGCATCACCGTGCCCACCGCGCGCCCGACCAGCTGGCTGCGGTCGTAGAACACGCGCAGCTTCATGCCCTGGGGCAGTCGCGGTTCGACCTCGGACAGGCGCGCGCGCACCCCCGCGATCACCTTGGAGGCATTGGCGCCCCGCAGGGCCAGCACGATGCCCTCCACGGCTTCGCCCCTGCCGTCCTCGGTGACGATGCCGTAGCGCGTGCTGCTGGCCATGCGCACCTCGGCCACGTCACCCACGCGCACCGCGGTGCCGCCCGGGGCGGCGATCACCGTGTCGCGGATGTCGGAGGCGTCGCGAAAGGCCCCCTGCACGCGCACGATGCGGGTTTCCTCGCCTTCGTCCAGGCGTCCGGCGCCGTCGTTGCTGTTGTTGGCCATCAGCGCGGTGCGCAGGGCCTCCAGGCCGACTCCGCGCGCGGCCATGCGCGCGGGGTCGGGCACGACCTCGAACACGCGCTGGTCGCCGCCGAGCATGTTCACGTCGGCCACGCCGGGGACGGTGCGCAGGGCGGGGCGCACCAGCCATTGCAGCGCGCTGCGCTTTTGCGCCAGGCTGGCCGGGCCTTCCACGGTGAACATGAACACGTCCGACAGGGGCGTGGTGATCGGAGCCAGGCCGCCCTGCACCGAGGGCGGCAGGTCCGCGCGCACGTTGGACAGGGCTTCGGCCACCTGCTGGCGCGCCCAGTACACGTCGGTTCCCTCCTCGAAATCCACGGTGACGTCGGCGATGCCGTACTTCGAGATGGAGCGCACGATGCGCTTGCGCGCGATGCCCAGCACCTCCTGCTCGATGGGCAGCACGACCCGGGTCTCCACTTCCTCGGGGGTCATGCCCGGCGCCTTCATGATCACCTTGACCTGGGGCGAGGAGACGTCGGGAAAGGCGTCCACGGGCAGCGCCCGCCAGGCGAACAGGCCCGCGGCCGCGAGCGCCAGGGTCGCTCCCAGCGTGACCAGGCGCTGGCGCAGCGCCGCATGGGTGAGTGCGTGCAGGATCATGGCTTGGCGCCCGCGCCGGCCTTGAGCGCCGCCACGCCGCTGATGGCGACCTGCTGGCCGGCGCGCAGCGGACCGTCGACGATCACGGCATCAGGCAGGCGCGCGACCACGCGCACCGGCACGACGCGAAAACCCTGGGGCTGCTCGACCAGCACCGAGTCGCGCTCGGCCACCCGGGTCAGCGCCGACGGCGGCACCGCGAACATGTCGGCGCGCGCGGGCAGCTGCACCCGCGCCTGCACCAGCGCTCCGGCGCGCAGCCCGGCGGGATCACCCAGGCGCGCGCGCAGCACCACATGCTGCCCCGGGGTCAAGGCCGGAGCCAGGGCCAGCAGCACGCCGCGTGCCGAACTGCCCGCCACTTCCACCGGCGCGCCGGCGTGCAGTGCCGCGGCCTGTTCGGCCGTGGCGTCGATTTCCAGGGCCAGCGTGTTCGAGGCGACCAGGTGGAACAGGGGCGCCCCGCCATCCACGCGCTGGCCCGGCAGTGCCTGGGCCTGGGCCACCACGCCGTCGATCGGGGCGAGCAGGCGTACCCGGCCGTCCAGGCCGCTGCCCGCGCCGCGCAGGCGCAGCGCCAGGCGGCGCTCGCGCAGCAGCGCGGCGGCCTGGCTTTCGCGCGCGGCCGCGGCCTGGGCGCGCGATGCCGGAATGATGCCCTCGGCCAGCAGCGCGGCGTCGCGCCGGTGCTGTTCGCGGGTGAGGTCGAACTGGATGCGTGCATCGTGCGCATCGCGCTGCAGTTGCGCGACCTCGGAGCTCTGCATCTCGCCCAGCAGCTGGCCGCGGCGCACGGCGTCTCCCGAAGCCGCGTCCACCCGCGTGAGCACCCCGGGGGCCGGCGCCGCCACCACCGCCTGGGCCTGCGCCGGCACCACCACGCGCGCGGGCAGGCTGAGGGCCGCCGAGCCGGCCGGTCGGAGCTCGGCCACGCGCACCCCGAGGGCGGTGCGCTGGGCGGCGTCGACGGCGATGAGGGTTCCATCCTGCGCCGGCCCCGCCGCCCGGGCGAGCAGCCAGGGCAGCGCCAGCAGCAGCCCGAGGGCCATGCGTGCCCGCGCGGCGGGGCGCAGGCGAGGGCCGCGCCCGCTGGGCGGACGTGGGGAGGGGCTTGGGCGATCCATGGCGTTCTCCGGCCGGCCGGGGCGCCTGCGTCCATGCGGCGACCGGGACCTATGCGAGGTTGTTATGCGGGGAAATCCTAATCAAGGATACAAACGGAAACATTGCAACGCATCAAGCTCGGTGTCCGGTTTCGCGCCTTCGAACCCGGGGCCCGCGCGGTCCGCCAGCGTTAGCATGCGAGCCAGGGGCGCGCTGGTGGCGCCCCGATCGATGGAGACAGCAGCATGCAGTCCACGAATCCCGCGCAGGACTACGCCTTCCAGACCGTGCGCCACGTCGAGGCGGGTATCGGGGCCAGCGCGCGCCTGGGCGAACTGGCGGCGCGCTACGCCCCCGGGGCCCGCTCGGCCCTGCTGGTCACCGACGCCGGCGTGCGCAAGGCCGGCCTGTTCGAGCCCGCGCTGCGCGCGCTGCGCGAGGGCGGCCTGAAGGTCCAGGTATTCGACGGGGTGCAGGCGGATCCGCCCGACCACGTGGCCCTGTTCGCCTGCACCCAGGCGCGCGAGGTGGGGGCCGGCCTGGTGATCGGTTTCGGCGGCGGCAGCAGCATGGACGTGGCCAAGATCGTCGCCTGCCTGGCGCACCCCGACAATCGCCTGGAGCTGCCGCAGCTGTACGGGGTGGAGAGCGTGCGCATCCAGCGCCTTCCGCTGCTGCAGGTGCCCACCACAGCGGGCACCGGCTCCGAGGTCACGCGGGTGGCCATCGTCACCACCGGGGCCACGACCAAGTCGGGCATCGTCAACGCCGGCTTGCTGGCCGATGCCGTGCTGCTGGACGCGGCCCTGACCCGCGGGCTGCCGCCGGCGGTCACCGCAGCCACGGGCATCGACGCCATGGTGCACGCCATCGAGGCCTACACCAGCGCGCGGCGCAAGAACCCCCTGTCCGACATGCTGGCGCGCGAGGCCCTGCGCCTGCTGGGCGGCAGCCTGTTGCGCGCGGTCGAGCAGGGCGAGGACTTGCGGGCGCGGGAGGACATGCTGCGCGGCGCCATGCTGGCCGGCATGGCCTTCGACAACGCGCCGGTGGCGGCGGTGCACGCGCTGGCCTATCCGCTGGGCGGCATCCATCACCTGCCGCACGGCCTGAGCAATGCGCTGGTGCTGCCGCATGTGCTGCGCTTCAACGAGCCGGCGGCCGCGGAGCTCTACGCGCAGCTGGCCGGGGTGCTGTTGCCGCAGGCCGCGCCCGGTGCCGCCGGCGCGCGCCAGATGATCGATCACATGGCCGGGCTGTGCGCGAGCAGCGGCCTGCCCACGCGCTTGCGCGACTGCGGGGTCGAGCCCGCCGACCTGGCGCTGCTGGCCCGCGAGGCCATGGGGCAGCAGCGCCTGCTGCAGAACAATCCGCGCCCCCTCGACGAGGCGGACGCGCTGGCGATCTACGAGGCCGCCTTCTGATGCGCGCCGCGATGCCCGCCCCGCAGCAGCCGGTTCCCGAATTTCCCCATCGCGCACGCCTGAGCACGCGCTGGGGAGACAACGACGTCTACGGCCACGTCAACAACGCGGTGTACTACCAGTACTTCGACAGCGTGATCAACGCCTACCTGATCGAGCGCGGCGGACTGGACATCCACGCCGGCGACATCGTGGGTTTCATCGTGCGTTCCGAATGCGACTATCTGGCGCCGGTGGCCTATCCCGGCGAGCTGGAGGTGGGCCTGGCGGTCGAGCGCCTGGGCAACTCCTCGGTCACCTACCGGCTGGGCCTGTTCGACCCTGGCGCGCGCCAGCCCCTGCAGCCCTGCGCGCTGGCACGCATGGTGCACGTGTTCGTGCGCCGCGCAGATTCGCGCCCGGTGCCGCTGCCGGCCTTGCTGCGCGAGGCCTTGCAAGGCCTGGTCGTCGAGGCCTGAAGCCTTTCAGTTCGGGCAGTACAGGTCCACGTACTCGTGCACCGGCATCTGCGCCAGGCGCGCGGTGTCGAGCGAGACCTGCAGGATGGCCTGCTGCTGCCTGGGCGCGAAACGCCGCGCCAGCCTGGCGCGGAACTTGGCCTCCAGTTGCGGCTCGCCCTCGGCGCGACGGCGCTTGTGGCCCAGCGGGTATTCCACCAGCACCTCCGGCAGCGCGGTGCCGTCCTTGAGCACCACGCTCAGGCCGTTGGCGATGGAGCGCTTGTCGGGGTCGTGGTAGTCGGCGGTGAAACGCGGCTCCTCCACGCAGACCATGCGCGCGCGCAGCGCGTCGATGCGCGGGTCGGCGGCGACGGCATCCTCGTAGTCGGCGGCCGTCAGTCGCCCGTGCAGCAGGGCCACCGCCACCATGTACTGGACGCAGTGGTCGCGGTCGGCCGGGTTGTGCAGCGGGCCCTGCTTGTCGATGATGCGCAGGCAGGCCGCCTGGGTGCGGATGGTGAGGCGCTCGATGTCGGAGGCACTGCGTCCGCCGGCGGCCAGCTGGGCGCGCAGGGCCAGCGCCGCCTCCACGGCGGTCTGGCCGTGGAACTCGGCGGGAAAGCTGATCTTGAACAGCACGTTTTCCATCACGTAGCTGCCCAGGGCCCGCGGCAGGCGCACAGCCTTGCCGCCGAAGCTGACGTCCTGGAAGCCCCAGGTGGGCGCGCTCAGCGCCGTGGGGTAGCCCATCTCCCCGGTGCGGGCGATCAGGGCCAGGCGCACGCCGCGGCTGGTGGCGTCGCCCGCGGCCCAGCTCTTGCGGCTGCCGGTGTTGGGCGCGTGCCGGTAGGTGCGCAGCGCCTGGCCGTCCACCCAGGCCAGGGAGATGGCGTCGATGAGCTCGGCGCGACTCAGGCCCAGCAGGCGCCCGCAGACCGCGGTGGTGGCCACCTTGACCAGCAGCACATGGTCCAGCCCGACCTGGTTGAAGGAATTCTCCAGCGCCAGCACGCCCTGGATCTCATGCGCCTGCACCATGGCGTTGAGCACGTCGCGCATGACCAGCGGCGCCTTGCCCGCCGCCACGGCGCCGCGGCTGAGCCAGTCGGCCACCATCAGGATGCCGCCCAGGTTGTCGGAGGGATGGCCCCATTCGGCGGCCAGCCAGGTGTCGTTGAAGTCCAGCCAGCGCAGCATCGCGCCCAGGTTGAAGGCCGCGCTGACCGGGTCGAGCTGGTAGGTCGTGCCGGGTACCCGGGCGCCATGGGGCACCAGGGTGCCCGGGACCAGCGGGCCCAGCAGCTTGGTGCAGGCCGGGTAGTCCAGCGCCTCCAGGGCGCAGCCGAGGGTGTCGATCAGGCACAGGCGCGCCGTCTCCAGCGCCAGCCCGAGGAACTTCGTGCGGTCCAGCACGTAGTCGGCGATGTCGACCAGCAAGGGGTCGGGGGCCGGACGGCCCTGGGGAAGATCGGTGCTCATGCCGGGGATTCTCGCTCAGCGAGGCGCCGCCGGCGGGAACTCCCCCCGTGGGCGTCCGAGCCCCTCGGGGAAGGCCTTCGGGGATTCAGAACGCGTCGCCCGGAATGCGCACCCAGCCTTCCATGAGGATGCGCGCGCTGCGGCTCATCAGGGCCTTGGTCACCTTCCACTGGCCCTGGTCGAGCACGGCCTCGGCTCCCACGCGAAGGATTCCCGAGGGGTGCCCGAAACGCACCGAGCTGCGCGGGCCGCCGCCGGCGGCCAGGTTGACCAGGGTGCCGGGAATCGCCGCCGCGGTGCCGATGGCCACCGCCGCCGTGCCCATCATGGCGTGGTGCAGCTTGCCCATGGACATGGCGCGCACCAGCAGGTCGACGTCGCCGGCGGCGATGGCCTTGCCGCTGGAGGCCACGTAGTCGGCAGGCGGAGCCACGAAGGCCACCTTGGGGGTGTGCTGGCGCGTGGCGGCCTCTTCCAGGCGGCGGATCAGGCCCATGCGCATGGCCCCGTGCGCGCGAATGGTCTCGAAGCGGGCGAGCGCGGCGGGGTCCAGGTTGATCGCGTCCTGCAGCTCGGTGCCCTGGTAGCCCAGGTCCTTGGCGTCGAGGAAGATGGTCGGGATGCCGGCGTTGATCAGGGTGGCGCGAAAACTGCCCACGCCGGGCACGTCGAGCATGTCGACCACCTGGCCGGTGGGGAACATCGCGCCGCCTCCGTCCTCGTCGTCGGCCGCCGGATCGAGGAACTCCAGAGGCACCTCGGCGGCGGGGAAGGTCACGCCGTCGAGCTCGAAGTCGCCGGTCTCCCGCACCGCCCCGTCGCGCATGGGCACGTGGGCGACGATGGTCTTGCCGATGTTGGCCTGCCAGATGCGCACCACCGCCGTGCCGTCGCGCGGCAGGCGCTCGGCGGGAATCAGCCCGGAGGCGATGGCGAAGGGCCCCACCGCCGCCGACAGGTTGCCGCAGTTGCCGCTCCAGTCGACGAAGTCGCGGTCGATGGCGATCTGGCCGAACAGATAGTCGACGTCGTGCCCGGGTCGCGTGCTCGGCGACAGGATGACCGTCTTGCTGGTGCTGGAGCTGGCGCCTCCCATGCCGTCGATGTGCTTGGCGTAGGGATCGGGGCTGCCGATCACCCGCTGCAGCAGCCGGTCGCGAGCGGGGCCGGGCTGGCGCGCGGCCTCGGGCAGGTCCTGCAGGCGGAAGAACACCCCCTTGCTGGTGCCACCGCGCATGTAGGTGGCGGGAATGCGGATCTGGGCAACGTCGGACATGCTGGGTTCCTCGGGTTCAGGCGGCCTTCGACTCGGCCAGGAAGTCCTGCGCGAAGCGCTGCAGCACTCCGCCGGCCTCGTAGATCGACACCTCCTCGGCGGTGTCCAGGCGGCAGCGCACGGGCACCTCGGCGCGGCTGCCGTCGCGCCGGTTCACCACCAGGCTGAGCATGGCCCCGGGCTTGCGCTCGCCCAGCACATCGTAGGTCTCGGTGCCGTCCAGGCCCAGGCTGATGCGTGTGGTGCCGGGCTGGAACTGCAGCGGCAGCACGCCCATGCCGATGAGGTTGGTGCGGTGGATGCGCTCGAAGCCTTCCGCGGCGATGGCCTCCACGCCGGCCAGGCGCACGCCCTTGGCGGCCCAGTCGCGCGAGGAGCCCTGGCCGTAGTCGGCGCCGGCGATCACGATCAGCGGCTGGCGCCGCTGCATGTAGGTCTCGATGGCCTCCCACATGCGCATCACCCGGCCCTCGGGCTCCACGCGGGCCAGCGAGCCCGCGCGCACGCCGCCGTCGGGGTTGCGCACCATCTCGTTGCGCAGGGTCGGGTTGGCGAAGGTGGCGCGCTGCGCGGTGAGGTGGTCGCCCCGGTGCGTGGCGTAGGAGTTGAAATCCTCCTCGGGCAGGCCCATGCGCGCCAGGTACTCGCCGGCGGCGCTGTCGGGCAGGATGGCGTTGGAGGGCGACAAGTGGTCGGTGGTGATGTTGTCGGGCAGGATCGCCAGCGGGCGCATGCCGCGCAGCCCGCGCTCGCCCGCCAGCGCTCCTTCCCAGTAGGGCGGCCGCCGGATGTAGGTGGATTGCGCGCGCCAGGCATACAGCGGCTCGGTGGCCTGCGCGGCCTCGGGGCGCAACGCGAACATGGGCTCGTAGACCTGGCGGAAGAACTCGGGCTTGACCGCCGAGCGCACCAGGGCGTCGATCTCGGCGTCGTCGGGCCAGATGTCGGCCAGGCGGATCTCCCGCCCCTCGGCCACGCCGAGCACGTCGCGCTCGATGTCGAAGCGGATGGTGCCCGCGATGGCGTAGGCCACGACCAGCGGCGGGGAGGCCAGGAAGGCCTGCTTGGCGTAGGGGTGGATGCGTCCGTCGAAATTCCGGTTGCCCGACAGCACGGCCGTGGCGTAGAGGTCGCGCTCGACGATCTCCTGCTGGATCTTCGGGTCCAGCGCGCCCGACATGCCGTTGCAGGAGGTGCAGGCGTAGGCGACGATGCCGAAGCCCAGCGCCTCCAGGTCGGGCAGCAGCCCGGCCTGTTCCAGGTACAGGCGCACGGCCTTCGAGCCCGGGGCCAGCGAGCTCTTCACCCAGGGCTTGCGCCGCAGGCCGAGCCGGTGCGCGTTGCGCGCCAGCAGCGCGGCGGCGATCACGTTGCGCGGGTTGGAGGTGTTGGTGCAACTGGTGATGGCGGCGATGATCACCGCACCGTCGGGCATGCGCCCGGGCTGCTGCTCCCAGGGCCTGGCGATGCCCTTGGCGGCCAGTTCGGTCGTGGCCACGCGGGCGTGGGGGTTGGACGGCCCGGCCATGTTGCGCACCACGCTGGCCAGATCGAAGCGCAGGGTGCGCTCGTACTTCGCGCCCAGCAGCGTGTCGGCCCACAGCCCGGCGGCCCTGGCGTAGGTCTCGACCAGCGCCACCTGCGCGGCGTCGCGCCCGGTCAGGCGCAGGTACTCGAGGGTCTGCGGGTCGATGGCGAACATGGCCGCCGTGGCGCCGTATTCGGGGGCCATGTTGGAGATCGTGGCGCGGTCGCCCAGCGTGAGCGCGGCCGCGCCTTCGCCGCGGAATTCCAGGTAGGCGCCCACCACCTTGGATCGGCGCAGGAACTCGGTCAGCGCCAGCACGATGTCGGTGGCGGTGATGCCGGGGCGCGGACGCCCGGACAGTTCCACGCCGACGATCTCGGGCAGGCGCATCCACGATGCGCGCCCCAGCATCACGTTCTCCGCCTCCAGCCCGCCCACGCCGACGGCGATCACGCCCAGCGCGTCCACATGGGGGGTGTGGCTGTCGGTGCCCACCAGGGTGTCGGGGTAGGCCACGCCGCCCTCGGCGTGGATCACCGGGGACATGCGCTCCAGGTTGATCTGGTGCATGATGCCGTTGCCAGGCGGGATCACGTCCACGTTGCGAAAGGCCGTGCGGCACCATTCGATGAAATGGAAGCGGTCCTCGTTGCGCCGGTCCTCGATGGCGCGGTTCTTGGCGAAGGCCTCGGGGTCGTCGCCGCCGCATTCCACCGCCAGCGAGTGATCCACGATGAGCTGCACCGGAACCACCGGGTTGACCCGCGCCGGGTCGCCCCCCTGCGCGGCGATGGCGTCGCGCAGCCCGGCCAGGTCCACCAGTGCGGTCTGGCCCAGGATGTCGTGGCACACCACCCGGGCCGGATACCAGGGGAAGTCGCGGTCGCGCCGGCCCTCGGCGATCTGCAGCAGGCATTCGTCCAGCAGCTGCGGGTCGCAGCGCCGCACCAGGTTCTCCGCATGCACGCGGGCGGTGTAGGACAGGCTGTCCCAGCTCCCCGGGCGCAGGGCCTCGACGGCCTCGCGGGCGTCGAAGTAGTCCAGGGCGGTGCCGGGCAGGTTCTTGCGATGGCGCTGGTTCATGGCGTGGGGCTCAGGAGCGTTGGGCCAGGGGCACGAAGGCCTGGTCCTCGGGGCCCACGTAGTTGGCGCTGGGGCGGATGATCTTGCCGTCCTGGCGCTGCTCGATGACGTGGGCGGCCCAGCCCGAGGTGCGCGAGATCACGAACAGCGGCGTGAACATGGCGGTGGGCACGCCCATCAGGTGGTAGCTCACGGCGGAGAACCAGTCGAGGTTGGGGAACATTTTCTTGATGTCCCACATGACGCTTTCCAGGCGCTCGGCGATGGCGAACAGGCGCAGGTCGCGCTGGTCCTCGCCCAGGCGCCGGGCCACCGCCTTGATCACCTTGTTGCGCGGGTCGCTGACCGTGTAGACGGGGTGGCCGAAGCCGATCACCACTTCCTTGTTCTCGACCCGGCGGCGAATGTCGGCCTCGGCATCGTCGGGGCCCGCATAGCGGCTCTGCACCTCGAAGGCGACCTCGTTGGCGCCGCCATGCTTGGGGCCGCGCAGCGCGCCGATGCCCCCGGCGATGGCCGAGTACATGTCCGAGCCGGTGCCGGCGACCACCCGCGAGGTGAAGGTGGAGGCGTTGAACTCGTGCTCGGCGTACAGGATCAGCGAGGTGTGCATGGCACGCACCCACAGCTCCGAGGGGCGGCGGCCGTGCAGCAGGTGCAGGAAATGCCCGCCGATGGAATCGTCCTCGGTCTCCACCTCGATGCGCCGGCCGTTGTGGCTGAAGTGGTACCAGTACAGCAGCGCCGAGCCCAGGCTGGCCATCAGGCGGTCGGCGATGTCGCGCGCGCCCGTCAGGTTGTGGTCGTCCTTCTCGGGCAGCAGGCAGCCCAGCACCGACACGGCCGTGCGCATCACGTCCATGGGATGGCTGGAGGCGGGCAGGGCCTCCAGGGCAGCGCGCAGCGCCTGCGGCAGGCCGCGCAGCGCGCGCAGCTTGCTCTTGTAGGCCCCGAGCTCGGCCGCGCCGGGCAGCTTGCCATGCACCAGCAGGTGGGCGATCTCCTCGAACTCGCAGGTCTCGGCCAGGTCCAGGATGTCGTAGCCACGGTAGTGCAGGTCGTTGCCGGTGCGCCCCACGGTGCAGATGGCGGTGTTGCCGGCGACGGTGCCCGACAGGGCGACGGATTTCTTGGGCTTGAACCCGGGGGTGGTGGTCTCGGACATGCTTGCGTGCTCCTGGGTACGGATCATTGGGGGTTGCGGCGGCCGGCGAACATCTGGTCGAGGCTTTGCTCGTAGCGGTGGTAGCCGATGCGCTCGTAGAGTTCCTCGCGGGTCTGCATGGTGTCCAGCACCGCGCGCTGGGTGCCCTCGCGGCGGATGGTCTGGTACACGTTCTCGGCGGCCTTGTTCATGGCCCGGAAGGCCGACAGCGGGTACAGGGCGATGGCCACGCCGGCCGAACGCAGTTCGTCCAGCGTGAACAACGGGGTCTTGCCGAATTCGGTGATATTGGCCAGCACCGGCACCTTGAGCTCCTCGACGAATCGGCGATAGGTGGCCAGGTCGGGAACCGCCTCCGCGAAAATGCCGTCCGCGCCCGCCTCCACGCAGGCGCGGGCGCGCTCGATGGCGCGCTCCACGCCTTCCACCGCGATGGCGTCGGTGCGCGCCAGCAGGAAGAACTGCTCGTCGGTGCGCGCGTCGGCCGCGGCCTTCACGCGATCGGCCATTTCCTCGGATGCGACGATTTCCTTGCCCGGGCGGTGCCCGCAGCGCTTGGCGCCCACCTGGTCCTCGATGTGGCAGGCGGCGGCGCCGAACTTGATCAGGCCCTTGATCGTGCGCGCGATGTTGAAGGCGCTGGGCCCGAAGCCGGTGTCGATGTCCACCATCAGCGGAAGTTCGCATACGTCGGTGATGCGCCGCACGTCGGTGAGCACGTCATCCAGGGTGTTGATGCCCAGGTCCGGCATGCCCAGCGAGCCGGCGGCCACGCCGCCTCCCGACAGGTAGATGGCGCGATAGCCGGCGCGCTGGGCCAGCAGCGCGTGGTTGGCGTTGATGGCGCCGATGACCTGCAGAGGGCTTTCCTCGGCCAGTGCGGCGCGAAACAGGGATCCGGGAGATTTCATGGTGGGGCTCGGGTGGAGGCTGTGGCCCGAGGGGTCGCAAGGAGCGTGCCACGCCATGCCACGTCGGCAAGTAACTGAATGAACGGGGTTTTCACGGGATCTTGCGGAATTTCTGATGGCCCGGGGTGTTGCATGTTCGAAATTCATGTTTCAATCATGAAACATACGCACCGATCGCAGCGATCGCGCCGGGGGCGCCCAGTCTGCGACGCCAACGCCACCCGCCATGTCCACTGCTGTCCCCGCGGCTCCCGAGCCCACCGAGCCCACCGAGGCTCCGCCGCGCATCCTGGCCATCGGATTCCTGCGTCTGAAGCAGTTGCTGCACGAGGTGGCTCCCGAATACGCCAGCCGGGCGCGCGTGGACGTGGTCGACCGCGGCTTCGACGAGGCCCTGGTCGAAATCGAGGCCCGGCGCGCCCTGGAACCCGTGGACGTGCTGGTGGCCGCCGGCCTGCACGGCGCCTTCCTGCGCCGGCATTGCGATCTGCCGGTGGTGCTGGTCAAGGTCGGGGGCTTCGACCTGATGCATGCGCTGGCGCGCGCGCGCGAGCTGTCGCCGCGGGTCGCGCTGGTGAGCTTCGGCGCCGTCAGCTCCGAGGTGGAGCAGTTCAGCCGGGGATTCGGCCTGCACATCGTGCAGCGAAGTTACCGCAGCGAGGCCGAGGCGGCCGCCTGCGTGGCCGAGCTGGGCGCCGCCGGCATCGACGTGGTCGTGGCTCCCGGCATGGTGCTGGACCTGGCCGAGCAGGCGGGGATGCGGGGCGTCCTGCTGTATTCCCACGACGCCGTGCGCGCGGCCATCGACGACGCCGTGGAGATCGCGCGCGCATCCCGCCTGGCCTCGGCCAAGCGCGAGCGCCTGAACACCATCCTGGAGCAGTTGCGCGACGGCGTGGTGGCCGTCGACGAGTCCGAGCGCATCGAGGCCGTGAACCCGCCGATGCAGCGCCTGCTCGGGCGCAGCCGCGCCCAGTTGCTGGGTCGGGTGCTGGGCGACGTGGCGCCGGAATTCACCCTGGCGCGCACCTTGCGCGACGGCGTCGAGCAGGCCGAGGACATCGTGCGGTTCGGCGCCCAGACCCTGGTGATCAGCCGCAGCCCCATCGTCGAGCGCGGCCTGCGCACCGGCGCCGTGCTGACCTGCCAGGACCCGGCGGCCATCCAGCGCGTGGACCGCAGCCTGCGCGCGCGCAACCGGCCCTCGCCCACCGGCACGCGCTGGCGCCTGTCGGACCTGGTGGGGAAGTCCGCGGCCATGCGCCGCGCGCTGGCGCAGGCCGAGCGCTTCGCGCACAGCGAGGCCACCGTGCTGCTGGTCGGGGAAAGCGGCACCGGCAAGGAGTTGTTCGCGCAGGGCCTGCACGCGGCCAGCCGGCGACGCGCGCAGCCTTTCGTGGCCATCAACTGCGCGGCCTTCCCCGAGTCCCTGCTGGAAAGCGAGCTGTTCGGCTACGAGGAGGGCGCCTTCACGGGCGCGCGCAAGGCGGGCAAGGCCGGGCTGTTCGAGGCCGCGCACACCGGCACGCTGTTCCTGGACGAGATCGGCGACATGCCGGTTTCGCTGCAGACCCGGCTGCTGCGCGTGCTGCAGGAGCGCGAGATCCTGCGCGTGGGGGCCACCGAGCCCACCCCGGTGGATGTAAGGGTGATCGCCGCCACGCACCAGGACCTGGCCGCGCGCATCGACGCGGGATTGTTCCGGCGCGACCTGTACTACCGCCTGAACATCCTTCGCCTGGAGATCCCCAGCCTGCGCGAGCGCCGCGAGGACCTGCCCGCGCTGGCCTCGCACCTGCTGGAGCGGGCGCTGGAGCGTGCGCGTGCGCCGGCGGGGGCGCGCGCGCCGCTGCTGCGCGAACTGCTGCGCCTGATCGCCGGCGCCGGGCACCATGCATGGCCGGGCAATGTGCGCGAACTGGAGAATCTGTGCGAACGCGTGGCGGGCGCCGCCGGCCACGACCCGGCCGCCGCCGAAGCCTTCGGGCTGTCGGAGCTGCTGTCCGAGATGCTGCCCGAGCTGGCCGCGCCGGCTGGCGTCGATGCCGGCACGGGTACGGGCACGGTGGCCGGCACGCTGGCGGGGCGGCGCGCCGAATCCGAGCGCGAACTCATCGAGCGCACCCTGGCCGAATGTGGAGCCAACCAGGCGCTGGCCTGCGAGCGCCTGGGCATCTCGCGCAGCACCCTGTGGCGCAAGCTGCGTGCCGGCCAGGGTGGCTGAGCCTTCCGGCGGGCTCAGGGCATGACCTGGCGAGTGGGCAGGATCAGGGATTCCAGGGCGTTGACGTGCGGCGGCTGGACAAAGGCCCACAGCAGCGCCTGCGCGATGTCCTCGGCGTGCAGTGCCTGCACGGAATCGCGCCGGGCCTTCATCTGCTCGGCCGGGACATTGTGGCCCCACTCGGTGTACACGGAGCCGGGCTCGATCAGCGATACCCGAATGCCCTCGGGCCCGAGTTCCTTGCGCAGCGCGTCGTGCAGTCCGACCACCGCGAACTTGGTCGCGTTGTAGACGGCCCAGCCCTCGATGCCGCGGCGCCCGCCGACGCTCGAGACGGTGCTGATCATGGCCCCCGGGCGTGAACGCAGCAGCGGGATGGCCGCCTGCGTGCAGTACAGCACACCCCACAGGTTGGCATCGATGGTGGCCTTCCATTGCTCGACCTTGCCATGCTCGAAGCTGCCGTGGTAGCCCACGCCGGCGTTGTTGAACAACAGGTCGAGGCCGCCGAAGCGATCGCGAACGGTATCGAACAGCGCGCGCACCTGTGCCGCGTCGCCGACGTCGGTCGGCAGGGCCAGCGCGCCGCTGCCGAGCTCGGCGGCCAGGGCGTCGATGCGCTCGCGGCTGCGAGCGGCCAGCACCACCTGCATGCCCTCGGCGTGCAGCGCGCGCGCCGCGGCGGCGCCGATGCCGCTGGACGCCCCGGTGATCACTGCGACTTGTCCTCGAATGTCGCGCATGCGCAAGCTCATGGATGTTCTCCCTTGGTTTCGTGAAGTACGCACAGGAAAGGTCCCCGGCCGATGTCCGGGCGCCTGGAGGAATGTCCGCCTCGCCGCTCAGGCCGCGGTCGAGCCGCGCAGGCGCAGCACCTGCGGCGGCGGGCGCCGCGGGTTGCCCAGGTGGGCCAACAGCAGCCGGTAGGTGTCGAGGTCGAAGCCGAAGGCGTCGTCGCGCTGGCGCGCGCACAGCAGTTCCTCCAGCTCGGCATCGTCGCGCGCGGTGCCCAGGTGGCGCCACTGGTCGAACACGTGGACTTCGCTGCGCAGGCCGTCGGAGGAGGATTCGCGCAAGCCCACCGGGCCGTCATAGGGCCAGGCGCGCAGGCGCTCCGCGGCCAGTGCGGCCTGTGCCCGCGCGGCGTGCAGCTGCGGCGGCTCCTCGCCGCAGCACACGCCGCGACAGCGTCCGATCTGGTGCGCGAAACAGCGGCCGCGGCCGGATTCCAGGCCCAGCACGCGCAGACACAGCCCATGCTGCCCGGCCAGCGTGCGCAGGGCCTCCTGCGCCTGGCGCCGGCTGCGGTAGGTGCCGTACAGTTGCCCGAAGCGCGCCGGGTCGACGATCTCGTCGCGTACCAGCGTGAGCAGGGGTTGTTCGCGGGGGTCATCGGCCATGCGCCAGCTGCACAGGCGGTTGTCGCGGCGCAGCTTGCGATTCATCAGCGGCTGCAGCTGCTTGACCAGGCGTGCCTCGAGCAAAAGCGCGCCAAGCTCGCCGGCGGTTTCGCGGATCTCGATGCGCCGCACCTCCTGGCTGATGCGCATCTCCCGCGCCTCGCGGTGGTCCGCCTGGAAATGCGACAACACGCGGCGCCGCAGATTCACGCTCTTGCCCACGTAAAGCGGGATCTCCCCATCGCCATGGAACAGGTACACGCCGGGGCCTTCGGGCAGGTCGGCGACGTCGGTCTGCAGATGCGGCGGCAGGCTGGCGCCGGCCTGGAGCAGGGCCCGCGCGTGTTCGCGCAGCGCCTGCTCGCCGTGCAGCTCGGCCATGCGCTGCAGCCAGGCCTGCAGCACCAGTACGTCGCCCATCGCGCGGTGACGAGCCGGGTTGACGAGGCCGTGGCGCGCCTGGATGGCATCGAGCCCGTGCCCGCTGCAATGCGGCTCCAGGCGCCTGGACAGGCGCACCGTGCACAGCGTGCGCGCGCGCAGGTCCACGCCCGCGCGCGCGAACGCGTTTTTCACGAAACCATGGTCGAAGCGCACGTTGTGCGCCACCAGCACGGCGCCATCCAGCAATTCCAGCAAGCGCTCGGCGACCTGCTCGAAGCTCGGCGCTCCGGCGACCATCGCGTCGGTGATGCCCGTCAGGCGCTGGATGTACGGCGGAATGGGCCGCCCCGGGTCGACCAGGCTCTGCCAGCGCGCGCTGACCCGGCCATGGTCCACGCGCACCGCGGCGATCTCGGTGATGCGGTCGTGTACCGGATTGCCGCCGGTGGTCTCCAGGTCGAGCAGGACATAGCTGGCAAGCATGCGGTCATTGTGCCTGCTGGCGCGCGGGCCTGCAGCCCGGGGGCGCGTGGCGCCCAGGCCGCAGATGACGCACAATCGCGGGCACGCTCGACCGGAGTCGGGCTCGCGAGGTCTCTCAGCATGGGTTCCTGGGTGCCGTCCTGGGTCGCGTATCTGGCCGTTGCCGCCGCCGGCATGCTGGCGCACCCGCTGCTTCACCGCGCGCTGCCGGCGCAGACGCGCCCGGTCTCCGGCACGATGACGGCGGCGATGCTGGGCATGCTCGCGGGGCTGGCCGTCGACGCTTCGCGCGGTCGACTCGCATTGCTGGCCTCCCTGTGCGGAGGCGATCTTCCGTTGGGGCAATTGCTGCGCTGGCACCTCGGCCTGCTGGCCTCCAGCAATGCCGCGCTCGTGCTGGCCGGGGTACTGCCGATGCTGTGGCGAGCGCGAACCTGCGCATCGCCCGCCACCGGCCGCTGCCTGTTTCCCACGCTGCTTTGCCTGGGTTTCATGCTCGCGGGCATGAATCTGGGTATGCCCTTGCTGCTCCAGTCGCAAGACCTTCGAGGCGGCTCGTCGGGCCTGCCGTCGATGCTGGCGGCGATGCAGGCCGGAATGGCCTGGGGCGCGGTCGCGGCGCTGGCCCTGCTGCGCGCGGTCGCGGGCGTGCCTTGCGCCCTGGCGAAGGCGGCGCACCCACGAAGCTGAACCCGCGGCGTGGCCGGCCCTTCCCCCCGCCGCGGCGACCCGGAGACGACACCATGAGCACCCAGCAGGGCAGCGCGTCGGCGCTTTACCTTTTCGAGAAGTTCGAGGTCGGAGTGGTCCACCTGGACGCGCAGCGCAAGGTGCTGGCGATGAACGATTTCGCGCGCCGCATCCTGCCGGTCAGCGACAAGCGGCCCTTCGATGCGCTGGTGACCTCCTTCCATCCGCCCCGCTCGGCGGCCAAGGTGTCCTTCCTGCTCGACCAGGCCTCGGCCTGCCCGGTGGCCGCGGCGATGCCGATGACCATGATCATCAACATCCCGGAACAGGTGCTGCTGATCAAGGTCACCCGGCTGGCGGGCGAGGACGGGCAGACCACGGGTTTCGCGCTGGTGTTCTACGACGTGACGCAACTCGTGGTGCAGGGCGAGGCGCCCGCTGCGCCCGCCGAGGCAACACCCCCGAGAAGCCTGGGCGCCGGCGAAAAGCGCCAGCTCGCGCGCATCCCGCTGGTGGCCAACCATCGGGTGACCTTCGTCGATACCGCGCAGGTGGTGTTTCTCGAGTCCCAGGCCCACTACACAAGGGTGCTGACGACCAGCGGTTTCCAGTTCTGCAACCTGAGCATCGGGGATCTCGAGGCGCGCCTGGATGCGCAGCGCTTCGTGCGCGTGCACCGCTGCTTCATCGTCAACCTCGATGCCGTGCTCGAGCTCGGGCGCCTCGACGGCAAGGTGCAGCTGCGCATGCGCGGCGAGCCTGCGACCTGGGTGCCGGTATCGCGCGCCGAGGTCGCGCGCCTGCGCTCGCTGCTGGGGGTGCAGCGAAAGGCCTGAAGGATGCGGCGGGGCCTTGCGGCCCCTTCCGGCATCTAGGGACTTTCCCGGATGGTCGGGGACTCGCGGGCCCCAGCCTGCAACTGGTGCGATTGCATGTGCATTTCGTGCCTAACCCAAAACATTTGGTGCAAAAAAGCTCTAAGTTATTGATAAAGTGCAAAAAAAGCCCTGACTCCGTATAGTCTGGATGTCCTAGACAAAATCGGAGACATCCATGATTCCACCGCGTTTCGAGTACCACGCGCCGCGCTCCGTGGACGAGGCGATCGCGTTGCTCAGCAGCCTCGGAGGCGACGCGAAACTGCTGGCCGG
>JAKBBK010000037.1 GCA_021808525.1 Pseudomonadota bacterium | reverse complement strand
CCTCGCTGACCTTGTCCCCCAGCTTGACCAGCACCGCCTTGACCACCCCGCCCGCGCTGCTCGGGATCTCCATGCTGGCCTTGTCGCTCTCCACCGTGATCAAGGACTGCTCCGCCTGGATCCGGTCCCCGACCTTGACCAGCAGCTCGATCACCTCCACATCCTTGAAGTCCCCGATGTCGGGAACCTTCACCTGCATCTGCGCCATTGCGTGTCTCCGTGTTCGTGTCCCGCGCCGCGCTCAGAGCAGCACCCGGCGCAGATCGCCGAGCAGCTCGCCCAGCAAGGTGGTGAAGCGCGCGCCCATCGCACCATCGATCACTCGATGGTCGTAGGACAGCGACAGCGGCAGCATCAGCCGGGGCTGGAACTGCTTGCCGTCCCACACCGGCTGGATCTGCGACTTGGACAGACCGAGAATCGCCACCTCCGGCGCGTTGATGATGGGCGTGAACGCGGTTCCCCCGACCCCGCCGAGGCTGGAGATGGTGAAACTGGCGCCCTGCATGTCGCCCGGCTTGAGCTTGCCCTCGCGCGCGGTGGCCGCGAGCTGCGACATTTCCGCGGCGATCTGGCGCAGGCCCTTCTTGTCGGCGTCCTTCAGTACGGGCACCACCAGGCCCTGCGGGGTGTCCGCGGCGAAGCCCAGGTGCACGTAGTCCTTGAGGATCAGGTTCTCGCCCTTCTCGTCCAGCGAGGCGTTGAACTCCGGCATGAGCTTGAGCGCGGCGCAGCAGGCCTTCATGACGAAGGCCAGCATGGTCAGCTTGGCGCCGGCGGCGGCGGGGCTGGCGTTGAAGCTCTTGCGGAACTCTTCCAGCTCGGTGACGTCGGCCTGGTCGAACTGGGTGACATGGGGAATCATCACCCAGTTGCGCGCCAGGTTCGGGCCCGAGATCTTCTTGATGCGCGACAGCGGCTTGGTCGACACCGCGCCGAAACGGGTGAAATCGACCTGGGGCCAGGGCAGCAGGTCCAGGCCCGCGCCACCTCGGGCGCCTCCGACCTGGGCCGAGGCGCGGGTGCTCGCCTGGCCGCTCATCACGGCCTTCACGAAGGCCTGCACGTCCTCGGCGGTGATGCGCCCCTTGCTGCCGCTGCCCTTGAGCTCGTCGAGAGGCACGCCGAATTCGCGCGCCAGCTTGCGCACCGAGGGCGAGGCATGCGGCAGGCGCGCCGGATTGGGCTCGGCCTGCACCGGCGGCAGTGCCGCGGTGGGCGGGTTCGGGCGCCGCGGCTCGGAGGCCAGCGCCGAGGCGGCCGCTGGCGCTGCCGCGGGAGCCGCAGCCGCCGCCTGGGCTGCCGCGGGAGCCGGAGCCGGAGCAGCCGGCGCGGCGGGCGCCGCCGAGGCCTCGGCGGGCGCCTCAGCCTGCGCCTCCAGCTCCAGCAGCGGCGTGCCCTCGCTGACCTTGTCCCCCAGCTTGACCAGCACCGCCTTGACCACCCCGCCCGCGCTGCTCGGGATCTCCATGCTGGCCTTGTCGCTCTCCACCGTGATCAAGGACTGCTCCGCCTGGATCCGGTCTCCGACCTTGACCAGCAGCTCGATCACCTCCACATCCTTGAAGTCCCCGATGTCGGGAACCTTCACCTGCATCTGCGCCATTGCGTGTCTCCGTGTTCCTGGCTGTTGGTTCCTCGCCGCGACTCAGGCCAGCAGCGGGTTGATGCGATCGACGTCGATCCCGTAGCGCTGGATCGCCTCGGCCGCCTTCGAGGCGTCGAGCTTGCCCTCGTCGGCCAGGCTGCGCAGGGCGGCCAGGACGACGAAATGGCGGTCGACCTCGAAGTGGCGCCGCAGCTTGGTGCGGGTGTCCGATCGCCCGAAGCCGTCGGTGCCCAGCACGCGGTAATCGCGACCGGCGGGCAGGAAGGGGCGGATCTGCTCGGCGAACATGCGCACGTAGTCGGTGGAGGCGATGACCGGGCCCTCGTGGGACTCCAGCTGCCTGGCCACGAAACTCTTGCGCTGCGGCTCCCGCGGATGCAGCAGGTTCCAGCGCTCGCAGTCGCGCCCCTCGCGGGCCAGCTCGTTGAAGCTCGGGCAGCTCCACACATCGGCCGCCACGCCCCAGTCCTGCTCGAGCAGCTCGGCCGCCGCCAGCACCTCGCGCAGGATGGCGCCGGAGCCCAGCAGCTGCACGCGCAACTTGCCCGAGCGGGTCTTGCTCTCGCGGCACAGGTACATGCCCTGCAGGATCTGCTCCTCCGTGCCGCTGGCCAGCCCGGGCTGCGCGTAGTTCTCGTTGAGCAGGGTGATGTAGAAGAACACGTCCTCCTGGTCCACCACCATGCGCTGCAGTCCGCGGTGCAGGATCACCGCCACCTCGTGCGCGAAGCTGGGGTCGTAGCTGATGCAGTTGGGCACGTTGGCCGCCATCAGCTGGCTGTGTCCGTCCTCGTGCTGCAGCCCCTCGCCGTTGAGGGTCGTGCGCCCCGAGGTGCCGCCCAGCAGGAAGCCGCGGGCCAGCATGTCGCCGGCGGCCCAGACCAGGTCGCCGATGCGCTGGAACCCGAACATCGAGTAGTAGATGTAGAAGGGGATGGTGATGCGGTTGCTGTGCGAGTAGGAGGTCGCGGCCGAGATCCAGGAGCACATGCCCCCGGCCTCGGTGATGCCTTCCTGCAGGATCTGGCCCGCCTTGTCCTCGCGGTAGTACATCACCTCGCTGCGGTCCACCGGGGTGTACTTCTGGCCTTCGGGGGCGTAGATGCCGATCTGGCGGTACAGGCCCTCCATGCCGAAGGTGCGGGTCTCGTCGACCAGGATGGGCACCACGCGCGGGCCCAGCGCCTTGTCGCGCAGCAATTGGTTCAGGCAGCGCACGTAGGCCTGGGTGGTGGAGATCTCCCGCCCCTCGGCGGTGGGCTCGAGCACGGGCTTGAAGATCTCGGCCAGCGGCGGCAGCGTGAACTGTTCGTCCGCCTTGGTACGGCGCTGGGGCAGGTAGCCGCCCAGCGCCTTGCGCCGAGCGTGCAGGTACTGCATCTCCGGCGTGTCGTCGGCGGGCTTGAAGAAGGGCAGCTTGGGCAGCTCGTGGTCCGGCACCGGGATGTTGAAACGGTCGCGGAACTCGCGGATGTCCTCGTCGGTGAGCTTCTTCACCTGGTGCGCCACGTTGCGCGCCTCGGCGGCCTGGCCCAGGCCGTAGCCCTTGATGGTCTTGACCAGCAGCACGGTGGGCTGGCCCTGGTGGGTGGCGGCGGCGTGGAAGGCCGCGTACACCTTGTTCGGATCATGGCCGCCGCGGTTGAGGCGCCAGATGTCCTCGTCGCTCATGTTCTTCACCATCTCCAGCAGCTGGGGATGGCGGCCGAAGAAATGCTTGCGCACGAACGCGCCGTCATTGGCCTTCATGGCCTGGTAGTCGCCGTCGAGCACGTCCATCATCACCTGGCGCAGGATGCCCTCCTTGTCGCGCGCCAGCAGCGGATCCCAGTACGAGCCCCAGATCAGCTTGATCACGTTCCAGCCGGAACCGCGGAACTCGGCCTCCAGCTCCTGGATGATCTTGCCATTGCCGCGCACCGGGCCGTCCAGACGCTGCAGGTTGCAGTTGACGACGAACACCAGGTTGTCCAGCTTCTCGCGCGCGGCCAGGCCGATCGCGCCCAGGGATTCGGGCTCGTCCATCTCGCCGTCGCCGCAGAACACCCAGACCTTGCGCTTGGAGGTGTCGGCGATGCCGCGAGCGTGCAGGTATTTGAGATAGCGCGCCTGGTAGATGGCCATGATGGGGCCCAGGCCCATCGACACGGTCGACAACTGCCAGAAGTCCGGCATGAGCTTCGGGTGCGGATAGCTCGACAGGCCCTTGCCGTCGACTTCCTGGCGGAAGTTGTCCAGCTGCTCCTCGCTGAGCCGGCCCTCCAGGAAGGCGCGTGCGTAGATGCCGGGCGCGCTGTGGCCCTGGAAATAGACCAGGTCACCACCATGGTCTTCACTGGGCGCATGCCAGAAGTGGTTGAAGCCCGCACCCAGCATGGTCGCCAGCGAGGCGAAGGAGGCGATGTGGCCGCCCAGGTCGCCACCGTCGGCCGGATGCAGCCGGTTCGCGCGCACCACCATGGCCATGGCGTTCCAGCGCATGTAGGCGCGCAGGCGCTCCTCGATCTCGACGTTGCCGGGATTGCGCTCTTCCAGGTCCGGCGGGATGGTGTTCACATAGGCGGTGTTGGCCGAGAAGGGCATGTCCACGCCGTCCTGGCGCGCCTGCCCGAGCAACTGCTCGAGCAGGTAGTGGGCGCGCTCGCGGCCCTCGCTGGCGATCAAGGCCTGCAGGGCGTCGAGCCACTCGCGGGTTTCCTGGGGATCGGCGTCGTTTGCGGCGGGCGCGGGCGACTGGTCGGGTACTGCTGCCATCGTGGTCTCCTCTGGATGTCGGATCCCCCGCGGCAGGCGCCGGATGCGCGCTGCGCATGCGCGGAGGTCGGAAGGGTCCGGGGCAGCCCGATGCCTTCCCGGAAGCAAGTATTGCAAAGAATTTTTTGAATTACAACATGCCGTTTTACAATATGAAAACAACAGGGCTTTCGCTTTTGCCCGCAGCATGCTCCGATCGCGCGCCTTTGCATAGACTTGCGCCGTGAGCATGTTCCCGACCCTCCTTCGACGCCTGCGCCAGCGCGTGCGTCCGCTGCTGCACAGCCGCCGCGCGGACCTCTTGCTGCTGTTCGTGCCCCTGCTTTCACTGGTGCTGTTCCTCGGTGCCGCCGCCGCGCTGGTGCGCTACACCCAGCAGACCGAACTGCAGCGGGAGAACGACACCCTGCAGCGTGACAGCGAATGGGCGCGCCAGCGCATGAGCCTGGAAATGGCCCTGATGCAGGAACAGTTGCAATCCATGGCCAATTCCCTGGAGACCCGCCGGGGCAACGAGCGATTCCCGGCGATGGCCAGCGCCTTCCTGCACCAGCACACCCCCGCCGTGGTGGTCTATGCCACAGACCCCGACGGCCAGTTCGAACACTTGCTGATGAGCCCGGCCGTGCCGCGCGACCTGCAATGGATCGACGCGCAGCACCGCCCCACGCAAGCGACCTCGCAGCAACTGCAGTTGCTGGCGCGCCAGCGCGAGCGCACGGTGTACAGCCTGCCCTACCACCTTCCACGCCTGGGCTGGGTGGTCGAGTCGGCCACGCCGGTGATGCTGGGCTCCAAGTTCGCCGGCACCGTGGGAGCGGTGTTCGCCATCGACGGCCTGATGCGCGGCACCACGGTGCAGGAGCTGAGCAGTCGCTACGCGGTGGCGCTGATCGATCGCGTCACCGGGAGCGTGATGGCCAACACCGCGACCGGCGACCTGGCGCGCAAGCCCCTGCAGTACCTGGTGGCGCTGCATCCCTTCGATGCCGGGCTCGCCATGCGCGTGAGCAGCTACCACTCGGCGCCCGGCTGGACGGTGCGCGGCCTGTACTGGGCCGTGTTCGTGCTGTCGGCCCTGATGCTGTGGATGCAGTGGGGCAGCTGGCGCCAGATGCGCGAGCGCCTGCAGGCCCAGGAAAGCCTGACGCGCGAGACCGCCTTCCGGCGCGCCATGGAGAACTCGCTGTCCACCGGCATGCAGGCCATCGACCTGAAGGGCCGCATCAGCTACGTGAACATGGCCTTTTGCAAGATGACGGGTTTTTCCGAGCATGACCTGGTCGGGCGCGCGCCACCGCACCCCTACTGGCCGGCGCGTCGTTCGGCCGAGATGGCGCTGGCGCTGCAGCAGACCCTGGACGGGCTGGCGCCGCCCTCGGGCTTCGCGCTCAAGCTGGCCCGCAAGGACGGCAGCGAATTCGACGCGCGCGTGTACGTCTCGGCGCTGATCGACAACCGCGACCGCCAGACCGGCTGGGTGACCTCGATCACCGACATCACCGAACCCACACGCATCCGCCAGGAGCTGGCGGCTTCGCACGAACGTTTCGTGGCGGTGCTCGAAGGGCTCGACGCCGCCGTCTCGGTGCTGGCCATCGACCGCGACGAGCAGCTGTACGCGAACAAGCTGTACCGCCAGTGGTTCGGCGCCTCCGCCCACGGGCACCACCTGCTCAGCGGCCAGGACGCGCCCCCGGGGGCCGGCGTCGACGGCGACGACGCCGTGGACAGCTTCGCCGGCCTGCCCACCGACGAGTTCCTGCACACCCAGGCCCAGGCGCATGAAATCCACGTGGCCTCGCTGGACCGCTGGTTCGACGTGCGCCAGCGCTACATCCAGTGGGTGGACGCGCGCGTGGTGCAGATGCTCATCGCCACCGACGTCACCGCGCGCCACCAGGCCGAGGAGGTGGCCCGCAACCAGGAGGAAAAGGCGCAGATCACCAGCCGCCTGATCGCCATGGGCGAGATGGCCTCCTCGCTGGCCCACGAGCTCAACCAGCCCCTGACCGCGATCAACAACTACTGCTCGGGGATGATCGCTCGCCTGCGCAACCGCTCGATGCCGGCCGAGGAGCTGCAACCCGCGCTGGAGAAGACCGCGCGCCAGGCGCAGCGCGCGGCCGCGGTGATCCGCCGCGTGCGCGATTTCGTCAAGAAGAGCGAACCCCACCGCGTGGCCTGCCGCGTGCAGGACATCGTGCAGAACACCCTGGAGCTGGCGGAGATCGACCTGCGGCGTCGCAACGTGCGCCTGTTCACCCACATCGCCGCCGGCCTGCCCACGCTGCATGCCGACCCCATCCTCATCGAGCAGGTGCTGCTGAATCTGCTGCGCAACGCGGCCGAGGCGGTGGACAAGGCCGGTCGCTCGGGCGTGCTGCGCAGCATCGAGCTCGACATCGCGCGGGAAGAAGCCCAGGTGCACTTCATCGTGCGGGACAACGGCACCGGGGTGTCCGAGGAAGTCATGAGCCACCTGTTCGAAGCCTTCTACACCACGAAGAGCGAAGGACTAGGCATCGGACTGAATATCTGCCGGTCCATCGTCGAATTCCACGAAGGTCGTCTATGGGCGGAGAATCAATACAATGGCGAGGTCCTCAGCGGAAGCGTGTTTCGCTTCACGCTGCCCCTGGAGCCCACGCCCCGTAGCGGTGCCGCGCCCTCCGGCGCGACCCCGCAAGGTACGGATCTTCCCGCAGCGCCCGAAGGCGCTCCCGCCGCACCCGACCTTCACACGAGCCCATGAAACCAGCGACCAAAGGCACCGTATACGTCATCGACGACGACGAAGCCGTACGCGATTCCCTGCAATGGCTGCTCGAAGGCAACGACTACCGGGTGCGCTGCTTCGACTCGGCCGAGGCCTTTCTGGCGCGTTTCGACCCGCGCGAGGTGGCCTGCCTGATCGTCGACGTGCGCATGCCCGGCATGAGCGGCCTGGAACTGCAGGAGCGCCTGCTGCAGCGCGGGCAGAACATTCCGCTGGCCTTCATCACCGGCCACGGCGACGTGCCCATGGCGGTGGCGACGATGAAAAAGGGCGCGATCGATTTCATCGAGAAGCCCTTCAACGAGAATCTGCTGCGCGACCTGGTCGACCGCATGTTGCAAAAGGCCCGCGTGGACCTGGAGGAACATGCGCAGAGCGCCAGCCGCGAAGCGCTGCTGTCCAAGCTGACCAGCCGGGAATCGCAGGTGCTCGAGCGCATCGTCGCCGGGCGCCTGAACAAGCAGATCGCCGACGACCTGAACATCAGCATCAAGACCGTCGAGGCGCATCGCGCGAACATCATGGAAAAGCTCGGCGCCAACACCGTGGCCGACCTGCTCAAGATCGCCCTCGGGGCCTCGAGCAAGGCCTGAGGGAGGGGCGATGACGGCGCGACTCATCGACGGCAAGGCCCTGGCGGCGCAACTGCGAGCCGAGGTGGCTGAACGCGCGGCGGCGATGCGTGCCGCGGGCCGCCTGCCCACGTTGGCGGTGATCCTGGTCGGCGCCGACCCCGCCAGCCAGGTCTATGTACGCAACAAGATCGCGGCCTGCGAACAGGCCGGCATGCGCTCCCTGCACGAGACCTACGGCGCCGAGCTGCGCGAGGCCGAACTGCTGGCGCGCATCCACGCACTGAACCAGGACGACAGCGTGCATGGAATCCTGGTGCAGCTTCCGCTGCCGCCGCATATCCACGCCCAGCGCGTGATCGAGGCCATCTCCCCGCGCAAGGACGTCGACGGATTCCACGTCGCCAACGCCGGCGCGCTGATGGTGGGCCGGCCGGGGCTGCGCCCCTGCACCCCGCTGGGTTGCGTGCGCATGCTGGAGCACATCGGCCTGGGCGATCTGCGCGGTCGTCACGCCGTGGTCGTGGGCCGCTCGAACATCGTCGGCAAGCCCCTGGCCCTGCTGCTGCTGGGCATGCATGCCACCGTGACCATCGCCCACAGCGGCACGCCGGACCTGGCCGAGACCTGCAGGCGCGCCGACGTGCTGGTGGCCGCCGTGGGCCGCGCGCGCATGATCGGCGCCGACATGATCAAGCCCGGCGCGGCCGTGCTCGACGTGGGCATCAATCGCCTGGACGACGGCAAGCTGTGCGGAGACGTGGATTTCGAGGCCGCGCGCGAAGTCGCCGGCTGGATCACCCCCGTGCCCGGTGGGGTCGGTCCGATGACCATCGCGATGCTGCTGTCCAATACCCTGCAGGCCTGCGAGGAGCAGGCCTGATCCGGCCTGCCGCGGCCTTCCGCGGCCGGATGCCGCGCGGCGCTGCCCGCGCCGCCCTTCCAGCGCTCACGGAGCCTGCCGATGTCCCAGAACCCGAACCCCGCCGCCGGAGCCCCCGCGCAGCCTGGCAACCCCCTGCTGGGCGCTGCCGTGCTCGCGCCGGTGGCGCTGCCCGACTTCGGCGCGCTGCGCCCCGAGCATGTGGAGCCCGCGCTGCGCGAACTCATGGCCCGCGTGCGTGCCGCGCATGAAAAGGCCTGTGCAGGCGAGCCCGGGCGCCCCGCCAGCTGGCACAACCTGGTGCAGGCCCTGGAGCCCGACTCCGAGGCCCTGGGGCGTGCCTGGGGCCTGGTGTCGCATCTGCATGCGGTGGCCGACACGCCCGAGCTGCGCCGCGCCTTCAACGACATGCTGCCCCATGTCACCCAGCTGTGGACCGAGCTGGGTTCCGACCCGCGCCTGTTCGCCCGCTACCGCGAGTTGCGCGAGGGAGCCGGCTTTGGCGAGTTGACGCCCCTGCGCCGGCGCATCGTCGAGCATGCGCTGCGCGACCTGCGGCTGTCCGGCGCCGAGCTGCGCGGCGAGGCCCACGCGCGCTTCGAGGCCATCGAGCAGCGCGGCGCCGAGCTCGAACAGGCCTTTTCCGAGCATCTGCTCGACGCCACCGACGCCTTTTCCCTGCGCGCGCAGGCCTCGCAGCTCCAGGGCCTGCCGGCCGACCTGGTGCAGACCGCGGCCGAAGCCGCGGGCGAGGCCGGGGGCTGGGTATTCACCCTGCACCAGCCCAGCTACGTGCCCGTCATGCAGCATGCCCGCGACCGCTCCCTGCGCGAGGCGATGTACCGGGCCTACGTCACCCGCGCCAGCGAGCTGGGCGACCCGCGACTGGACAACTCGGGGGTCATGGCCGAGCTGCTGGCGCTGCGCGCCGAGCTCGCGCGCCTGCTCGGCTTCGCCGACTACACCGAGCTGTCGCTGCAGACCAAGATGGCCGACAGCGCCGCGCAGGTGGAGCAATTCCTGCTCGACCTGGCGCGCCGCGCCCGCCCCCACGCCGAGCGGGACCTGCGCGAACTGCGCGCCTTCGCCGCCGCCGAGCTGGGCCTGGCCGACTTGCAGTCCTGGGACCTGGCCTTCGCCTCGGAGCGCCTGCGCGAGCAGCGATACGCCTATTCGGAGGAGGAGCTGCGCCAGTACTTCACCGAGCCGCAGGTGCTGGCCGGCCTGTTCGACCTGGTCCACCGCCTGTTCGGCGTGCGCGTGCTGGAGCAGCCGGCCGCCGGGGCCTGGCACCCCGAGGTGCGCCTGTGGCGCATCGAACAGGCCGACGGCGAACTGCTCGGGCATGTCTACACCGACCTGCACGCGCGCCCGGGCAAGCGCGGCGGCGCCTGGATGGACGGCCTGCGCTCGCGCTGGCTGCGCGCGGACGGCGTCCTGCAGACCCCGGTGGCGGTGCTGACCTGCAATTTCGCCTCCGGGGTCGGCGGTCGCCCGCCACTGCTCAGCCACGACGACGTACAGACCCTGTTCCACGAATTCGGCCACGGACTGCACCACCTGCTCACCCGCGTGGACGAGCTCGGAGCCTCCGGTCTTTCGGGCGTCGAATGGGATGCGGTGGAGCTTCCCAGCCAGTTCCTCGAGAATTACTGCTGGGAATGGGAGGTGCTGCGCGGCATCGGCCGCCACGTCGACACCGGCGAGGCGCTGCCGCGCGAGCTGTTCGAGCGCCTGGTGGCCGCGCGCAATTTCCAGGCCGGCATGCAGACCCTGCGCCAGGTGGAATTCTCGCTGTTCGACCTGCGCCTGCACCGCGATCTGCGCGAGTGCACGCCCCAGGGCATCGCCGAACTGGCGCATCGGGTGCGCCGCGAGGTGGCCGTGGTGTTCCCCCCCGAGTTCGCGCGCTTCCAGCACAGTTTCTCGCATATCTTCGCCGGGGGCTATGCCGCGGGCTACTACAGCTACAAGTGGGCCGAGGTGCTGTCGGCCGATGCCTATGCGCAGTTCGAGGAGCACGGCGTGCTGGATCCGGACACCGGCGCGCGGTTCCGCGACGAGATCCTCGCGCGCGGCAGCAGCCGCGACGCCATCGAGTCCTTCCGCGCGTTTCGCGGACGGGATCCGAGCATCGACGCGCTGCTGCGCCACCAGGGCATGACCGGTTGAGCAACGACCCGCGAAGGGCGCGCTAACACCGCGTCGCGCCCGGCGGGCGCAGCATCGGGGCTCCCGCGCCAGCCGCGCAGCCCACCGCGATCCCCGATGGCCCCCTCCGCCCCCCGAGCCCCAGCGCCCCGGCACGCCGATCCGGAGCCCGTGCCTGCCTGCGCCGCGACCAGCCTGCTGAGCGCGCAGGGCCTCCCGGACTTCGAGGCGCTGGATGCCGCGGGCCTGGAGGCCACGCTGCGTGCGCTGGTCACGCAATTGCACAAGGTGCACGGCCGCTGCTTTCGCAGCCCGCGCCCGGCCGAACCCACCTGGGACAACGTGGTGGCGCCCGAGATGACGGCCAACGACGCCGTGCAGCGCATCTGGAGCCTGCTGGATTTCCTGGGCATCGTGCTGGAGCGGCCCGAACTGACGCAGCTGCAGCAGCGTCTGCAGCCGGCGCTGCAGGACATGTGGAACGAGCTGGGCAACGATCCGGGGCGCCTTGCGCGCTACCTCGCGTTGCGCGACGCCGCCGGCTATGCGGCGCTGCCGCCGACGCGCCGGCGCATCATCGATCTGGCGCTGCGCGAGTTGCGCCGCGGGGGTGCCGCCTTCGACCCGGCCACCCGCGCCCGCATGGGCGCCATCGAGCAGCGCCTGCAGGTCCTGGGCCGGGGCTTCAGCGACCGGGCCTACGAGGCCGACGAAGCCTTGAGGCTGATCGTCGCCCCGCGGCAGCTGCGCGGCATTCCCGAGGCTGCGTTGCCGGCCCCGCGGGAGCCGGCCGGCGAGGTCCATGGGCTCACGCTGCCATCCTCGAGCTGCGACGCCGTGCTGTGCTGCGCCGAGGACCGCGAGCTGCGCCGGCGCATGTACCACGCCTGCGTCACCCGGGCCAGCGAATTCGACCAGCCGCGACTGGACAACTCGGCCCCCATGGCCGAGATCCTCGCGCTGCGCTTTGAACTGGCGCGTCTGGCCGGCTACGACAGCTACGCGGAATACGCGCTCGAGGGAACCATGGCGGGCAGCCCCGAGCGGGTGCGGCAATTCCTGCGGGAGCTCGCGCGGCGGGCCATGCCGCAGGCGCGGCGCGAACTGCAGCGACTGCGCGATTTCGCGACCCGCAAGCTGGGGCTGGCCGAGCTGCAGCCCTGGGATCTGGCCTACGTGTGCCGTCGCCTGGAGCAGGCCGGCGCGGACGACCCCTCGGGACCCGCCCCGGCCGCGGCCGACACGGACGAGCAGCGTGCCCTGCAGTCCATGTTCGAGTGGGCGAGACGGCTGTTCGGGCTGCGCATGATCGAGCAGGTGCCGGCGCGCGCATGGCACCCGGAGGTGCGCCTGTGGCGGGTCGAGGCCGCCGACGGGGGCCTGGTGGGGCATGTGTACACCGACCTGCACGCGCGCGAGGGCAAGCGCGGCGAAGTCTGTGCCGCGCCCCTGCGCCATGGTTGCCTGGGACCCGACGGAAGTGCTCATACGCCGGTGGTGGTGCTGGTCTGCGATTTCGAGCGCGCCACCGCAGCCGGCCCGCTGCGTCTGGACAGCTGCGATCTGGCCATGCTGTTCCATGAATTCGGACACTGCCTGCACACCTTGCTGACCCAGGTCGAGGAGCCCTGGGCCGCGGGGCTGGCCTGGCTGGAGACGGATGCCGTCGAATGGCCCAGTCAGTTTCTCGAGTTCTTCGCCTCCGACATCGAGCACCCGGACGCGCAGCGGCCGCGCGGCGCATCGGGGGAGCGGCCCGCTCGAACATGCGTCGAACCCCTGCCCGCGTTCACCCTTTTGCAGGACCTGCGCGGCGCGCTGTTCGACCTGCGCATCCACCACGAGCTGCGCGAGTTCACGCCGGAGACGATCAACGAGGCGGCCGCGAACATCGAAAGGGAGTTCAGCCTCCTGCCGGTGCCGGACTTCTCAAGGCCTTTCCACACCCTCACCCACGTGTTCGACGCGCCCTACCCATCCACCTTGTACGGCTATCTATGGGGCCAGATGCTCGCCGCCGAGCTGTACGAGCACTTCGAGCGGCATGGCCGGCCTGCCGCCGCCTGGGGCGCGCGCCTGCGCGAGCAAATCCTCGGTCTGGGCGCGAGCCGCGATACCATCGAGTCGTTCCGTGCGTTTCTCGGACGCGACCCGACCATCGATGCGCTGCTGCGCCAGCGGCGCATCGGCGACACAGCCTGAGCCCTCTGGCGGAGCCAGGCCGCGCCAGGGTCGCGCGACGCCGGCACCACAGGAGGCATTAGCGATGCGAAACGTCTTGCGCTTGGCACCCGGGCTCGCTCTCGGCTTCGCGCTGGCCCTGGGGCCCGCGCCCGCGGCCTGGGCCGTCTACAAGGTGGTCGGGCCCGACGGCAGCGTCACCTTCACCGACGTGCCGCCCTCATCGGGAGACGCCACCTTGCTCAGCGGCGGGCAGACGCGCGCGCGCGCGCCCTCGTCGAGCGCGGGCGAGGAGTTGCCGGCGCGCCTGCGCCAGCTGGAGCAGCAGGCCCCGGTGGTGGTCTACACGGCCCCGGGCTGCAAGGCCTGCGACGACGGCATTCAACTGCTGCGCCAGCGCGGCGTGCCGTACAGCGAAAGGACCATCGTGTCCCCGCAGGACGCCCAGGCCTTCAAGGCCTTCGACCCCCAATTGCAGGTTCCGCTGCTCAGCGTGGCCGGCGTGAAGCTCTCGCCGGGATTCAACGCCGGCGCGTGGAACCAGGCGCTGGATTCCGCCGGCTATCCCCAGCACTCGGAGCTGCCCAAGGACTATCGCTTCCCCATCCCCCGCTCGCTGACGGGCAATGCCGCGGCCGCGCCCGGGCTGAGCGCGGGAACGCAGGGGGCGGCGGGCAGGGCCTCGGCGCCGCAACCCTCGGTGGCGCCGCCGCCCGACCCCAAGGCACCGCCCGGCTTCAAGTTCTAGCGAGCCCCTGCCCGCCCCGCGCGAGCGGCGCTGGCGGCGGGGCGGCTCAGGTGGCTCAGGCGTAGTCGCGCTGCGACACGCCTTCGGAGGTGCCGACCAGGGCGATGTCCGCGCCACGGCGCGCGAACAGCCCCACCGTGACCACGCCGGGAATCTGGTTGAGCCGGCTTTCCAGTTCGGCCGGATGCTCGATGCGCAGCCCGTGCACATCGAGAATCTGGTTGCCGTTGTCGGTGAGATAGCCTTCGCGCAAGCGAGGCTCGCCGCCCAGGTCGCGCAGGCGCGAGCGCACCAGTTCGCGCGCCATCGGCACCACCTCCACAGGCAGCGCGAAGCTGCCCAGCACGGGCACCAGCTTGCTGGCGTCGACGATGCACACGAAGCGCTCGGCCGCCTCGGCGAGGATCTTCTCGCGGGTGAGCGCGCCACCACCGCCCTTGATCATGGCGCCACCCGGGTCGATCTCGTCGGCCCCGTCCACATAGACCCCGAGCGAGCCCACCTCGTTGAGGTCCAGCACCTCGATGCCATGGGCACGCAATCTCTCGGTGCTGCGCTCCGAACTCGACACCGCGGCGCGCACGCGGTCACGGATTCCCGCCAGCGCATCGATGAAATGGTTCACCGTGGAGCCGGTTCCCACGCCGATCACGGCACCGGGCACCACGAAACGCAGCGCCGCCTGCGCCACAGCCTGTTTGAGTTCGTCCTGGGTCATGCGAGCCTGCCGGGAAATTGGTGGGGGATTGCGGGGAAAATCGCAGGCGCCGCGTCGCAGCGCGTGGCCCGGGATGACAAAGCCCTTATTATCGCCGCTGCTCCGACCGGCTCTTGCAGCCCACCCTCGCGATGCCCCTGCCCTACGCGCTGATCCGCCCGCTGCTGTTCCGGCTCGATCCCGAAGCGGCCCACCACCTCGGCCTCGGTGCGCTGCGCACCATGCACCAATGCGGCCTGAGCCTGCTGCTCGCGCAGCCGCGGGTGATCGATCCCGTGCGCCTGCTGGGCCTGGAATTTCCCAATCGCGTGGGTCTGGCCGCCGGGCTGGACAAGAACGGCGAGGCCATCGATGCCCTCGCCGCGCTGGGATTCGGCTTCATCGAAGTCGGCACGGTCACGCCGCTGGCGCAGGGCGGCAATCCGCGTCCGCGCATGTTCCGCCTGCCCCAGGCCCGCGCGCTGATCAATCGCATGGGATTCAACAACCAGGGGCTGGAGGCCTTCCTGCGCAACGTGCGACGCAGTCGCCGCGAGGTACCCCTGGGTCTGAACATCGGCAAGAACGCCGCCACGCCCATCGAATCGGCGCTGCAGGACTACGCAAGCTGCCTGCGCGCCGTGCATGAGCATGCCGACTACGTGACCGTCAACGTGTCCTCGCCGAACACCGCAGGCCTGCGCCAGCTGCAAAGCGACGACGCGCTGGAAGGCCTGCTGGGCGGCCTGGCCGAGGTGCGCGAAAGCCTGGCCCAGGAACAGGGCCGGCGCGTACCCATGCTGCTGAAAGTGGCGCCGGACCTGGAGGCCCCGCAGGTGCATGCTCTGGCCGATGCGCTGGTGCGCCACGGCATGGACGGCGTGATCGCCACCAACACCACGATTTCGCGCCGCGGCGTCGAGGGCCTGGCCCACGCCGAGCAGGCCGGCGGCCTGAGCGGCGCACCGCTGCGCGAAGCCGCCAATCGGGTGATCTCGCTGTTGCGCGAGCACCTGGGGCCGGGCTACCCCATCATCGGAGCGGGAGGCGTGATGGACGCCGCAGATGCGCTGGAAAAACGTCGCTGCGGGGCAGACCTGGTCCAGCTGTACAGCGGGCTGATCTACCGCGGCCCGGGGCTGGTGCACGAATGTGCCCAGGCCCTGGCGCGCACGCGCTGAACCGGGCCGCGACGGCCCCGGCGCCTCACTTCTGCTTCAGGCGGGTCTTGTTCGCCGTGATGTGCTCGTAGATCTCGCGCGAGCGCTGCGAGAGGGGACGGCCGAAACCTTCACGCCACGGCGAGGACACCTTCACCTGCGGGCGCTTGCGAAAGGTCGACGCGACCTCCGCGGCGTTCTCCATCATCAGATCCCAGGGATTGGGGGCCTGCTTGGACGCCTGGGGCTTGGTGCTCACCGATTCGCTGGTGTCCACATCCCCGGATTTGCGCGTAGTAGTCGTCGTTTTCGCCACGGCTCGCCCTTTTCAAAAGCCAGAAACATCATCGGCCCGACCCCGCGCGACACGAGGCGCGGACCTGCCAGCACCACGTGGGGAGGTCGCGGATCCGGCGATCCGGGGCAGTAGCCCCTCCCGACTGCGGGGTATGGACAACCCGACGCATCCAGGTACACTTGCCAGCCACGACCCGTTTTTCATCTCGCGAAATCTCAGGCTCCTGAGAAATCCCGGATTCCTACGAAACCCCAGATTCCTGCGAGATCCCGGTTTCCCCTCGGGCGCACCTTGTAATTGTAACCCGAAACGTGGCATCAGCGCCACAGGCCGGGTCTGGCCGTCGCTGCCGGGCCGCTACGCGCCAAGCCCGGCGCGCAGGCGCTGCATCACCGTCTCGCGCGCGAACAGCGCCAGCACCGCGTCGACCGAGGGAGTCTGCCCACGCCCGGTGACCAGATGGCGCAGGGGCATGGCCAACTGGGGCATCTTCAGCTTGTGCTCCGCCAGCACCTGCTTGAGCGCAGAGGCCACCGATGCGCTGTCCCACTGGGGCAGTTGCTCCAGCTTGGCCAGCAGTGCCCGCAGCGCCTCGCGCACCTGCGGTGTCAGCAGCGGCTCCAGCACCTGGGCATCGGGCTTCGGCTGGTCGTAGAACATCGCGCTCAGCTCGGCGATCTCCAGCAGGGTCGACGCGCGCTCGCGCAGCAGCTGGGCGGCGGCTTCCAGGCTCACTCCGTGCTCGCGCAGGCCCAGGCGCTCGAGGAAGGGGCGCAGCAACTGCGCCAGGCGCTGCGGCTCCAGGGCGCGCAGGTACTGGGCGTTGACCCACTTGAGCTTCTCAGCATCGAACTGCGCCGCCGAGCGACCGAGATGATCGAGGTCGAACCACTGCACGAACTGCTCGCGGCTGAACAGCTCGTCGTCGCCGTGCGACCAGCCGAGGCGGGCGAGGTAGTTGACCATGGCATCGGCCAGGTAGCCCTCGTCGCGGTACTGCAGCACACTCTTCGCGCCGTTGCGCTTGGACAGCTTGTCTCCCTGTTCGTTGAGTACCGTCGGCAGGTGCGCGTACACCGGTGGTTCGCTGCCCAGCGCGCGGAAGATGTGGATCTGGCGCGGCGTGTTGTTGACATGGTCGTCGCCACGGATCACATGGGTGATGCGCATGTCGATGTCGTCGACCACGACGCAGAAGTTGTAGGTCGGCGTCCCGTCCGGTCGCGCGATGACCAGGTCGTCGAGCTCGGCGTTGTCGAAGCTCACCTGGCCCTTGACGCGGTCCATCCAGCTCACGCTGCCGTGTGCGGGGGTGCGAAAGCGCAGCACCGGCTGCACGCCCGCCGGCACGGCGGGCAGGGTCTTGCCCGGCTCCGGACGCCAGGTGCCGTCGTAGCGCGGCTTGAGCCCGGCCGCCATCTGGCGCTCGCGCAGGGCGTCGAGCTCGCCGGCGCTCATGTAGCAGGGGTAGGCCTGGCCGGCCTCGACCAGTTGCCGCAGCACCTCCCGATAGCGCTGCATGCGCTGCATCTGGTAGATGGGGCCCTCGTCGTAGTGCAGGCCCATCCATTGCATGGACTCCAGGATCACGTCCACCGCGGCCTGGGTCGAGCGCTCGGTGTCGGTATCCTCGATGCGCAAGACGAACTGGCCGCCGTGGTGACGCGCGAAGGCCCAGGGAATCAGGGCCGAGCGGATGTTCCCGAGGTGGATGAAGCCGGTCGGGCTGGGGGCGAAACGGGTACGTACCGGAGTCGAGGTCATGGGGTGCGCGAAGCGGGATGCTGGAAGCCTGGATCAGTCGCCGGCCACCCGCAGGCCGGGTGCCAGGTCGGCCTGCAGGTCCGTGGGGTGTTCCAGGCCCACGCCGATGCGGATCAGGCCCTGGCCGATACCGGCGGCCTGGCGCTGCGCCTCGCTGAGGCGGCCGTGGGAGGTGCTGGCCGGGTGGGTGATGGTCGTGCGGGTATCGCCGAAATTGGCCGTGATCGAGCACAGTCGCGTGGCGTCGATCAGCGCGAAGGCACGCTCGCGCGCCTGTTCCGGGCTGTCGGCGACCAGGTCGAAGGACAGCACCGCGCCGCCCTGCCCCGACTGCTGTTTCATGGCCAGCGCGTGCTGAGGGTGCGACACCAGTCCGGGATAGTGCACGCGAGCCACGGCGGGCTGCTGCTGCAGCCACAGGGCCAACTCCAGGGCACGCGCGCTTTGCGCCTGCACACGCAGCGCCAGCGTCTCCATGCCCTTGTGCACGACCCAGGCATTGAAGGGCGACAGGCTGATCCCCGCGCTGCGCTGCACGGGCAGAAGCCGCCCCTCGATGAGCTCGCGGGTTCCGCACAGCGCACCGGCCAGGGTGCGCCCCTGGCCGTCGAGAAACTTGGTACCCGAGTGCATGACGATGTCGGCGCCGAATTCCAGCGGGCGCTGCAGCGCGGGCGAACAGAAGCAGTTGTCCACGACCAGCAGCGCCCCGCCCTCGTGCGCCAGCGCAGCCAGCGCGGCGATGTCGCAGACCTCGGTCAGCGGGTTGCTCGGCGTCTCGGCGAACAACAGGCGCGTGCGCCCCGGGCGCATCGCGGTCTTCCACTCCTGCACCTCGGTCTGCGAGACGAAGCTGGTCTCGACCCCGAACTTGCCGAAGACGTCGCCGATCAGCTTGATCGTGGAGCCGAACACCGAGCGCGAGCACACCACGTGGTCGCCGGCCTGCAACAGGCCCAGCATCAGCAGCGTGATGGCCCCCATGCCGCTGGCCGTGGCCAGTGCGGCCTGCGCGCCCTCGAGCGCGGCCAGGCGGTTTTCCATGGCCGCCACGCTGGGGTTGGAAAAGCGCGAGTAGATGAAGCCCGGCTCGTCGCCGGCGAAGCGCGCCGCGGCGCTGCCCGCGTCCTGCTGCACGAAGCTGCTGCTCAGGAACAGCGCCTCGCTGTGCTCGCCGTAGGCGGTGCGCGGCACGGATGTGCGCACCGCCACGGTGTCGGGGTGCCAGGAGCGCGAGTGCCCGCCGGAGTTCGGGTCCTCGCCGGGGGAGTCGTCCCGCGGGTTCATGGCTGCGCCTCCTCCTGGCTCTGGCCCTGCAGCGCGAGCATGCCGCCTCCGGGGGAGTCGTCGCCGCAGGCGCGCGCGCCGCGCAGCGCGGCGTCCACGTCCCCGGTGATGTAGCAGCCGTCGAAGCAGGAGGCCTCGAAGGTCTCGATGTCCGCGCGCACGCGGCGCACCGCGCGCTTCATCGCCTCGAGGTCCTGGTAGATCAGCGCATCGGCGCCGATCAGCCGGCGGATCTCCTCGACGTCACGCCCATGCGCGACCAGCTCGGCCGCGGTGGGCATGTCGATGCCGTAGACGTTGGGGTAGCGCACCGGGGGTGCGGCCGAGGCCAGGTACACCTTGCGCGCCCCGGCCTCGCGCGCCATCTGCACGATTTCGCGGGAGGTGGTTCCGCGCACGATGGAGTCATCCACCAGCAGCACGTTGCGCCCGTCGAATTCCTGGGTGATGGCGTTGAGCTTCTGACGCACCGAGCGCTTGCGCACCGCCTGCCCGGGCATGATGAAGGTGCGCCCGACGTAGCGGTTTTTCACGAAACCCTCGCGATAGGGTCGCCCCAGCTTCCACGCCAGTTGCATGGCCGAAGGGCGGCTGGACTCGGGCACCGGAATGACCACGTCGATCTCGCTGGGCGGCATCACCGAGATGACGCGCTGCGCCAGGGTCTCTCCCATGTTCAGGCGCGCCTGGTACACCGAGATGCCGTCCAGCACCGAATCGGGACGGGCGAGGTACACGAACTCGAAAATGCAGGGATTCAGGCGCGGCGCTTCGGCGCACTGCTCGAAACGCATGCTGCCCTGCAGGTCCACGTACAAGGCCTCGCCCGGCGCGATGTCGCGCAGCAGGCGAAAGCCGTTGCCCTCCAGCGCCACGGATTCACTGGCCACCATGACGCCGTCGGTCTCGCTGCTGCCCACGCACAGCGGCCGGATGCCGTAGGGGTCGCGGAAGGCGAGCAACCCATGTCCTGCGATCAGCACCACCACCGCGTAGGAGCCGCGCACGCGACGGTGCACGCCCCGTACCGCGCGGAACAGATCCTCGGGCTTGAGGGGCAGGCCGTCCGAGACCAGGTCGAGTTCGCGCGCCAGCACGTTGAGCAGCACTTCCGAGTCGGAACCGGTGTTGATGTGCCGGTGGTCCGCGCCCGCGAGCTCGTTGCGCAGGGTATCGGTGTTGGTGAGGTTCCCGTTGTGCGCCAGCGCCAGCCCGAAGGGAGCGTTGACGTAGAAGGGCTGCGCCTCTTCCTCGCTGTCGGCGCTGCCGGCCGTCGGATAACGCACCTGGCCCAGGCCGTAATCGCCCGGCAGGGCGCGCATGGTGCGCGTGCGGAACACGTCGCGCACCATTCCGCGGGCCTTCTGCATGTACAGCTTGCCCCCCTGCCCGGTGACGATTCCGGCCGCGTCCTGGCCGCGGTGCTGCAGCAGCAGCAGCGCGTCGTAGATCATCTGGTTCACGGGCTGCTTCGAGACCACGCCGACGATTCCGCACATGATTCGGGTACTCCAGGGTCAGGCAGACGAATGGGCGCGCGGGGATCAGCGCGCCCGGGCCGCGGGCAGGCTGGCGCCCGGCGCGGGAAGGAGGGTCTGGAGGCCGGGCCGGCCGGGCTCCCAGGGGGCCTGGGCCCACCCGGGACGACCCCAGACGTGATCGAGGGGCAGCAGGGGGGCGAGGCGCAGGGCCCCCGCCGACGCCAGCGGCGCCAGCAGCGAGCCCTTCCAGACATCGCTGGAGGGAAGCTGCGTGTAGCCGGCCGCCAGCGCCAGCAGCACGATGACCAGCGCGCCGCGCAGCACCCCGAACAAGGCACCGAGGCTGCGGTCGAGCATGCCCAGCCCGGTGGAGCGCAACAGCAGGCGCGCCAGCGTGGCCAGCACACCGGCGGCCAGCAGCACGAGCACGAAGCAGGCCACGAAGGCCAGGGCCGTGCGAAGCCCGGGCTGCTGCACCAGCTCGCCCAGCAGGTAGGCGCCCAGCCAGGCGGCGTACAGATGGGCGAGCACGAAGGCTGCGAACCAGCCGCCCAGGGCGATCAGCTCATAGGCGGCGCCGCGCAGCAGTCCTACCAGGGCCGACAGCAGCAGCCCCGCGAGCAACAGCCAGTCCAGGATGTTCACAGGCTCAGCACGGCGGCGGAAATACCCAGCGACCGGATACGCGCAAGCGCGTGCTCGGCCTGGCTATGCGAGGCGAAGGGGCCCACCCGCACGCGCACGCGCTTGCCGGCCGGGGTGTCCACCACCTGGGTGTAGCTGTGCAGGCCGATGGCGTCGATGCGACGGCGTACCTCGCGCGCGGTGGCCGCATCGGCGTAGGCCCCAGCCTGCACCACGAATCGATCGTTCGCCGCGGCGCCGGGCGAGGCCTGGCGCGCCGCGGCGCGCTCGGCCTGGGCAGCGGAGATCTGCGACGGAGATTTGTCCTCCAGCGCGGCGAGCGCCTGGCGTGCCTGCGCGACCTGGGGAGCGGGCCGGGCCGCCGGCTGGACGGGCGCGGGCTGCGCGGTCGCCTGCCGGGACCTGGCTTGCGGTTGCGCCTGCGGCTGCGGCTGCGCCGGAGGGGTCTGGCGCGCCGCGGGTACGGGCGCCGGCACAGGCGCGGCCGCGGGAGGTTGCGCCACGACCGGCGCCGTCGAGCCCGGCGTACCCGGCGCCGCGCCGGGGGCCGCCTGGGCCGAGGTCGCCGCGCGCGAGCCCGCGGCCGCGGGAGCCGCCACCGAGCTGGCCTGGTTCTGCGGGGGCACGATCAGCGCGATGCTGGAGGCCACCGGGCGCGGCTGGGTTTCGAAAATCAGCGGAAACACCACCACGCCCGTGAGCACCAGGGCCACGGCGCCGATCAGGCGCCGGCGCGCGCGCAGGCGCAGGGCTTCCTCGCTCTGCGCCTGCCGCGTGACGGACTCGCCGGCGCGGGAGCTTTCCTTGGCGCGCTTTCCGGGCAATTTCATGGATGTGGTGGACTCGGCGGACAGGCGGCTTCGGCACGCCCCGCCCAGGGCCCGGGCGGTTTCAGGAGGCGGCGGGGCGCTGCGCGCGTTGCGCAAGCACGTCGCCGACCGTGAAGAAGGAGCCGAAAACCACGATTCTATCGGTGGGCTGGACCTGGGACAGCGCGTCGGCCAGCGCCGCGCGCGGCGACGCGTGGCAGGAAGCAGGCGTGCCGGGAGGCAGCAGGCCGCGCAGATGCTGCGCGCCAGCGGCGCGCGGCGTGGGCAGCTCGCACAGATGCCAGGCCTGCACCAGCGGCGCCAGCGCGGCCACGATGCCAGGGAGGTCCTTGTCCGCCATAGCCCCAAATACGGCATGGGTATTAGGGAAATACCCCATCGCGTCCAGGCTCTCGGCGAGCACCGCCGCGGCCTCCGGATTGTGGGCCACGTCGAGCACCACGGCCGGCTGGCCCGGCAGCACCTGGAAACGCCCGGGAAGCTCCGCCTGGGCCAGGCCCAGGCGCACGTCCTGCGCGCTCACCGGCAGGCGTTCCCGAACCGCCTCCAGCGCCGCCAGCGCGGCGCTGGCGTTGCGCAGCTGGCGCACGCCGCGCATGGTCGGGTAGGCCAGGCCGGGGATCCTGCGGGTCGGGCCGAGGTAGTCCCATTGCTGGCGGTCCGCGCTGCTCCAGCCGAAATCCCGGCCGACACGCCACAGGCGCAGCCCCAGCGCCTCGGCATGGTCGAGCAGGCGGCGCGGCGGATCGGGGTCGGCCACCACGGCGCTGCGTCCGGCACGGAAGATGCCCGCCTTCTCGAAGCCGATGGCCTCGCGATCGGGGCCGAGGAATTCCATGTGATCCAGCGCCACGCCGGTGACCACCGCGCAGTCGGCATCGATCACGTTGACCGCGTCCAGTCGCCCGCCCATGCCGACTTCCAGCACGGCGGCGTCCAGGCGCGAGGCGCCGAGCAGGTCCAGGATGGCCAGGGTGGTGAATTCGAAATAGGTCAGGGGCACCGGCGGCTGCAGGCCGCTGCGCGCGCGCTCGACCGCCAGCATGTGCGCCGGCAGCGCGCGCGCGTCGACCGGCGCGCCGCCGATGCGGCAGCGCTCCTCGAAATGCACCAGGTGCGGCGAGGAGTAGACGCCCACGCGATAGCCCGCGGCCAGCAGCACCTGTTCGATGAAGGCGCAGGTGGAACCCTTGCCATTGGTGCCGCCGACGGTGAACACCGTGCAATCCAGGCGCAGGCCCATGGCCTCGCGCACCCGCCGCACCCGTTCCAGCCCCAGCTCGATGGCCTGCGCATGCAGGCGCTGCGCGTGATCCAGCCAGTCCTGCAGCCCCCACTGTTCCATGGGGGCGGTCGGCGCGGCGCCCTCAGCCGACGACGGCATCGGCGGGCTGTCGCTGCAGCATGGCGAGCATGCGGGCCAGTTCGCCGCGCAGTTCACGGCGGTCGACGATGCGGTCGACCGCGCCCTTTTGCTGCAGGAATTCGGAGCGCTGGAAGCCTTCGGGAAGCTTCTCGCGCACGGTATTCTCGATCACCCGCGGTCCGGCGAAGCCGATCAGCGCCTTGGGCTCGGCCAGCACGATGTCGCCGACAAAGGCGAAGGACGCGGACACTCCGCCCATGGTCGGATCGGTCAGCACGCTCACGTAGGGAATGCGCGCCTTGGCCAGGCGAGCCAGCGCGGCGTTGGTCTTGGCCATCTGCATCAGGCTGAGCAGGCCTTCCTGCATGCGCGCGCCGCCGGTGGCGGTGAAGCACAGGAAAGGCACCTTCTGCTCCAGCGCGGTGTCCACGCCGCGCACGAAACGCTCGCCCACCACCGAGCCCATGGAGCCGCCCATGAACTCGAACTCGAAACAGGCCACGACCACGGCAACGCTCTGGATCGCGCCGCCCACGACCACCAGGGCATCGGTCTCCTGGGTGGTCTCCAGGGCCTCGCGCAGGCGCTCGGGGTACTTGCGGCTGTCCTTGAACTTCAACGCGTCGATGGGCAGCACCTCCTGCCCGATCTCGTAGCGCCCCTCGCCGTCGAGCAGCGCGTCCAGGCGCTGGCGCGCGCCGATGCGCATGTGGTGCGCGCATTTGGGACACACGTACTGGTTCTGCTCCAGGTCGGTCTTGTACAGCACCGTCTCGCAGGAGGGGCACTTGAGCCACAGCCCCTCGGGCATCTGGCGCCGGCTGCCGGCCTCGGAGGGCTGGATCTTGGGGGGCAGCAGTTTTTCGAGCCAACTCATCGGGAAATCTCCTCGAATGCCGGGTTGCCGGAGTCGGCCGCCGCGCGGTCGACGGCGGCGCGCACCCCGCGCAGGAAATCGGACGCGGCGGCGAGGGCCTCGCCGTCGCCGCTGTGCTCCATCAACTCGATGATGCGCGAGCCGATGATCACCGCATCGGCGCAACCGGCCACCGCGGCGGCGCCCGCCGCATCGCGGATGCCGAACCCCACGGCCAGCGGAAGATGCACGTGGCGACGCAGCTCCTGCACCCGCTGCGCCACCTGGGCCACGTCCAGGTGGGCGGCGCCGGTCACGCCCTTGAGCGAAACGTAGTACACATAGCCACCGGCCAGGCGGTCGACCTGCTCCATGCGCTGCGCGGTGGACGTGGGGGCGAGCAGGAAGATCGGCTCGATGCCGGCCGCGCGCAGGCGCCCGGCGAAAGCACCGGCTTCCTCCGGCGGGTAGTCGACCACCAGCACGCCGTCGACGCCACAGCTGGCGCAGGACTCGACGAAGGCCTCCACCCCGAATCGCTCGATGGGATTGGCGTATCCCATCAGCACCAGCGGGGTGTCGGGGTCGCCGGCGCGGAACTCGCGTGCCCACTGCAGCACCTGGCGCAAGTTGACACCCCGCGCCAGCGCACGCTCGTTGGCGCGCTGGATCACCGGGCCGTCGGCCATGGGATCGGAGAAGGGCACCCCCAGCTCGAGCATGTCCGCGCCCGCGCCCACCAGGGCGTGCAGCAGCGGCACCGTGGTCTCGGGTGCCGGGTCGCCGGCGGTCACGTAGGGGATCAGGGCCTTGCGCCCCTGGCGCGCGAGGCGCTCGAAGGTCGTCGCGATACGGTTCATGATCGACCCTTGCAGGACGGCCGGCAGAAGAACTCCGCCCGGGTGAGGTCGGCGATGTTGCCGATGTCCTTGTCCCCGCGGCCCGACAGGTTCACCAGCAGCAGCTGGTCGGAGCGCATGCCGGGGGCCATCTTGATGGCCTGGGCCAGCGCGTGGCTGGACTCCAGCGCCGGGATGATGCCCTCGGTGCGGCACAGGCGGTGGAAGGCTTCCAGCGCCTCCGAATCGGTCACGGCCACGTATTCGGCGCGCCCGCTGTCCTTCAGCCAGGCATGCTCCGGGCCCACGCCGGGGTAGTCCAGCCCCGCCGACACCGAATGGGTCTCGGCGATCTGCCCGGCCTCGTCCTGCAGCACGTAGGTGCGGTTGCCATGCAGCACGCCGGGCACGCCCGCGCCCAGCGAGGCCGCGTGGCGCCCGCTGGCCAGGCCCTCGCCGCCGGCCTCCACGCCGATCAGGCGCACCTTCGCATGCTCGATGTAGGGATAGAAAATGCCCATCGCGTTGCTGCCGCCGCCCACGCAGGCCAGCACGGCGTCGGGCTGGCGCCCCGCCATCTCCGGCATCTGCACCAGGCACTCATCGCCGATCACGCGCTGGAAATCGCGCACCATCATCGGATAGGGGTGGGGGCCGGCCACCGTGCCGATGATGTAGAAGGTGTCCTCGACATGCGTGACCCAGTCGCGCAGCGCCTCGTTGAGCGCGTCCTTCAGGGTCTTCGAGCCGCTGTGCACGGGCACCACCTCGGCGCCCAGCAGGTGCATGCGGTACACGTTGGGCGACTGGCGCTTGACGTCCTCGGCGCCCATGTAGACGACGCATTGCATGCCGTAGCGAGCCGCCACGGTGGCGCTGGCCACGCCGTGCTGGCCGGCCCCGGTCTCGGCGATCACCCGGCGCTTGCCCATGCGCTGCGCCAGCATGGCCTGGCCGATGGTGTTGTTGATCTTGTGCGCCCCGGTATGGTTCAGGTCCTCGCGCTTGAGGTAGATCTGCGCCCCGCCGAGTTCGCGGCTCAGGCGCGCGGCGTGGTAGATGGGGCTCGGGCGCCCGACGAAATGCCGGAGCTCGCTGTGGTACTCGGCCTGGAACTCGGGGTCGGCGCGAAAGCGCGCGTAGGCCTCCTTGAGTTCGTCAAGGGCCTTGAACAGGGTCTCGGCGACGAAACTGCCACCGTAGGGGCCGAAATGGCCCTGCGCATCCGGAAGGTCGTACTGAAGCATGATGGAATCGGCGATGCTGGACAAAGGGATCGAGCCGCCTGCCCGGCGCCGCGTCTTCAGCCGCCCCCTTGCGGGACGCCCTCGGTTCGCTGCGCCGCGGCATCGGCCGCGCGCACCGCGGCGACGAATTCTCGCATCGCCGCGGCATCCTTCACGCCCTTGGCGGATTCGACGCCGGAAGAGACGTCAACCGCCCAGGGGCGCACCCGCAGGATCGCCTGCGCCACATTTTCGGCACGCAACCCACCAGACAAAACGATGGGACTGCCGACGTTTGTTGGAATGAGTGACCAATCGAAGACCTCTCCACCCCCGCCGAAGCCTTCCACGAAGGCATCGAGCAGCAAGCCGCGCGCATGCGCGTGCCGGAGACGCAAGTCTAGCAAATCCACCCCCGGGCGCATGCGCGCGGCGCGCAGGTAGGGATGCCCGTAGAGTTCGCAGTCCTCCGGGGATTCGTCACCGTGGAACTGCAGCAGCGACGGATGCAGCGCGTCGATCACCTCGCGCACCCGGGCCGGCTCGGCGCGCACGAACAGCGCGACCACGCCGACCAGCGGGGGCAGCTCGCGCACGATGTCCAGGGCCTGGCGCAAGGTCACGGCGCGGGGGCTGGACGGATAGAACACCAGGCCGATGGCATCGGCCCCGGCCCGTGCCGCTTCCACCGCGTCGCCGGGACGGGTGATGCCGCAGATCTTGATGCGGGTTCGGTGCATGCTCGAGCTCTTCAGGCCAGCAGACGGGGCAGGTCCACGACGGGCGCGGGGATCTGCCATTGTGCCGCATAGGCGGGCCCGGCGAAGTACAGACCGTCGGGCATGAAGGTCGGCGCCGCCACGCGGCGGTCACGCGCGCTCAGAACCTGGGCGATCCACGCGGGATCCCGAGCCCCACTGCCCACGGCGACCAGGCAGCCCATGATGTTGCGCACCATGTGGTGCAGGAAGGCGTTGGCGTGGAAGTCGAAACTCCAGGTCCGCCCGTCCGGCGCCAGGGCAATGTCGACTCCATGCAGGGTCTTGCAGGGGCTGCGTGCCTGGCAGGAACTGGCTCGGAAGGAGCTGAAGTCATGCTCGCCGAGCAAAGGCGCGGCGCCCTCGCGCATGGCCTGCGCGTCCAGCCGGTGATGCGTCCAGCCCACCAGGCCGTGCAGCAGCGCAGGCCGCACCGGATGCTGCACCAGCACGTAGCGGTAGCGACGCGACTGCGCGCTTTTCTGCGCATGGAAATCCTCGCCCGGCTCGCGCGACCACAGCACGCTGATGTCCGGGGGGAGGAAGGTGTTGAGCCCGCGCACCCAGGACTGCGCGGCACGCTGCACCGGAGAATCGAAATGCACCACCTGCTGCAGGGCGTGCACCCCGGCATCGGTGCGCCCCGCGCACACCACGCGCAGCGAGGCGCCGGTGAACTCGCGCAGCGCCCGCTCGACGTGGTCCTGCACGGTGGCGCCACCGGGCTGGCTCTGCCAGCCCTGGTAGGCGCAACCGCGGTAGCTCAGCCCCAGCGCGATGCGCATGCTCGGGCGGCTCTCCCGTGCATGGGACTCAGCCCAGCTGCGCGAGCAGCTTCTCGGCCTGCGCGCGGGTCTCGCCGTCGCTCTCGGCGATGATCTCGTGCAGCAGGTGGCGCGCCGTGTCCAGGTCGCCCATGGCGCGGCTTTCCTCGACCAGGGCCAGGCGCGTGTCCAGCGCCTGGGCGGGCTCCGCGGGTGCGGGGGGCGACGGCTCGGCCACCGGGGGCAGGCCGAGGTCGAACTCCAGCGGTGCCGGCTCGGCTGTCGTCGATGGCGCCGCGGGCGGAGTCGGCTCGGCAACGGGCGGCAGGGTCAGCGCCGAAAGGTCGAAGTCCAGCCCCATGTCCTTGGGCTCCTCGGCCGCGGGAGCGGCGGAGGCCTCGGCCGCGTGCGACGCGCCCTGCCCCCCCAGATCCAGGCTCAGGTCCAGCGCCGAGCCGGAACCGGGGAGTTCCTCGAGGCCGGACAGGGAGGGAAGGCCCGCCAGCAGCTCGGTCGGAGGCATCGTGGGTGCCGGCTCGGTGGACGCGGGCTGGCTGGCGTCGAAATCCCCGCCGGTGATGGTGGTCGCCGAACTGCCCATGATGGGCGGCTGGGTGTTGTGGTACAGGGGGTTGGCGGCGTCCAGGCCGCGCCCGAGTTCCTGCACCTTCTTCCATTCCTCGCCGGTTCCATCGGTACGCGTGAACAATTCGGCCGCGGTCAGCTCGAAGGAGCGCGCGTCCTTGCGCTTGGCGTAGATTTCCAGCAACTTGAGCCGGGCCGCGTTGCGGTCCGGATGGTTTTTCAGGGCTTCCTTCAGGATCTCCTCGGCCTGCAGGTCGCGTCCGTAGGCCAGGTAGACGTCGGCCTCGGCCACCGGATCGACGTCCACGCTTTCCACCTGGCTGGGCGAATACTGCATCGACGAGCCCAGGGTGCTGTTGTTGGTGTCCACGCGCTCGCCGCCACTGGCGCCGAAAAAGCTGTCGGTACCCCCCATGTGGCTGTCGAACACCGAGGCCTGGCCTCCCCCCGATGCCCGGCGGCGGCGCAGCACCGCCCACCCGGCGAGCAGCACGCCCAGCAGCAGACCGGCCGGCGCCAGCAAGGGGTTGGCCAGCAGGCCGCCGAACAGGCCCGCGCCATGGTGCTCGGCAGCCGGCTCCTGCGGCTTGGCGCCGGGTTTGGCCTCGGGATGGGCCGCGGCCGGCTTGGGTGGTGCCGAGGCGGTGTGCAGCGGCGCACTGGCCGGGCTGGCCTGGCTGCCCGGGGCGGCTGGCGCCGAGGCCGCGGCGCGCGCCGCGCCCGAGGCCGGGGCGGAAGCGCTGGGGCGCGCGGGCACCGAAGCCGCCGCGGCCGCGGCCGATGCGTGGGCCGCGGCCTG
>JAKBBK010000104.1 GCA_021808525.1 Pseudomonadota bacterium | reverse complement strand
GCGCACAACACCCCGCCCCACCTCGCCCCGCCTCACTCCACCGTCACGCTTTTCGCCAGATTCCTCGGTTTGTCCACGTCCGTGCCCCGAGCGACCGCCGTGTGATAGGCCAGCAGCTGCAGCGGCACCACGTGGACCACGGGTGACAGCAATCCGTAGTGCTCCGGCAGGCGGATGGCGTGCACGCCCTCGGTGTTGTCGATGCGCGTGCCGGCGTCGGTGAGCACGTACAGGCGCCCGCCGCGGGCGCGCACTTCCTGCAGGTTGCTCTTGAGCTTGTCCAGCAGCACGTCGTTGGGGGCCACCACCACCACCGGCATGGCGTCGGTGACCAGCGCCAGGGGGCCGTGCTTGAGCTCGCCGGCCGGGTAGGCCTCGGCGTGGATGTAGGAAATCTCCTTGAGCTTGAGCGCGCCCTCCTGGGCGATGGGATAGTGCATGCCGCGGCCGAGGAACAGCGCGTTGTCGTGGCGCGTGAAGGTCTCGGCCCAGGCCATGATCTGGGGCTCGGTGGCCAGCGCCGCCTGCAGGGCCACCGGCAGGTGGCGCAACTGCTGCAACTGCTGCTGCTCCTGCTGCTCGTCCAGGCGGCCGCGCAGCTTGGCCAGGGTCAGCGCCAGCAGGAACAGCGCCACCAGCTGGGTGGTGAAGGCCTTGGTCGAGGCCACGCCGATCTCCACCCCGGCGCGCGTGGCGAAGCTCAGCGCGCACTCGCGCATCATCGCGCTGCCGGGCACGTTGCACACGGCGAGCTGGTGCTGCATGCCCAGGGCGCGCGCGTGGCGCAAGGCGGCCAGGGTGTCGGCGGTCTCGCCGCTCTGGGACACGCCCACCACCAGGGTGTCGGGATCGGGCACGCTGTCGCGGGTGCGGTATTCGCTGGCGACTTCCACGTCCACCGGCACGCGCGCCAGGGCCTCGATCCAGTGGCGCGCCACGCTGCCGGCGTAGTGGCTGGTGCCGCATGCCAGGATCAGCACGCGCCGGATGCGCCCCAGCACGCCGGCCTTGTCGCCGAACAGGCCGGCGCCGATGGCCTCGATGCCGTCCAGCGTGTCGCCCACGGCGCGCGGCTGCTCGAAGATCTCCTTTTGCATGTAGTGCCGGTACGGGCCCAGCTCGGTGGCGCCGGCGTAGGCCTGCAGCGCATGCCAGGCGCGCTCCACCGGGCGACGCTGCAGGTCCACCACCTGGGCGCCGGCGGGGTGGATGCGCACCACGTCGCCCTCCTCGAGATAGGCCACGCGATCGGCGCTGCCGGCCAGGGCCAGCGCGTCGGAGGCGAGGTAGCAGCCGTCGTCGCCCTGGCCCAGCACCAGCGGGCTGCCGGCGCGCGCGCCCACCACCACCTCGGGCTCGGCGGTGTGCAGCACGGCGATGGCGTAGGCGCCGCGCAGGCGCGCCACCGCGCGCTGCACGGCGTCGAACAGGTCGCCGCGGTACAGGCTGTGCACCAGGTGCGCGACCACCTCGGTGTCGGTCTGGCTCTCGAACTCGTAGCCGGCCCCCTGCAGCTCGGCACGCAGCTCATCGTGGTTCTCGATGATGCCGTTGTGCACCAGCGCGAGCTCGCCGCGCGAGATCATGGGGTGGGCATTGTGGGTGGCCGGCGCGCCGTGGGTGGCCCAACGGGTATGGCAGATGCCGGTGGCGGCCTGCAGGCCCTCGGACTGCGCGCGCAGGTCGGCCACGCGCTGGGTGGTGCGCAGGCGCTGCAGCCGGCCGGCCTCGTGCACGGCCAGGCCGCAGGAGTCGTAGCCGCGGTATTCGAGGCGCTGCAGCCCTTCGAGCAGCACCGGGACGATGTTGTGGCGCGCTGCGGCGCCGACGATTCCACACATGGCTCAGCTTTCGTTGGAGGGTTTTTTCTGCGGACGGGTCCAGTTCGTGATGCTGAGCTGGCGGGCGCGTGAAACGGTAAGCTGCCCCGCCGGCGCGTCGCGCGTCAGCGTGGTTCCCGCCCCCAGCGTGGCGCCCTTGCCCACGCGCACCGGCGCGACCAGCTGGGTGTCGGAACCGATGAAGGCGTCGTCCTCGATGACGGTGCGGTGCTTGGCCGCGCCGTCGTAGTTGCAGGTGATGGTGCCGGCGCCGATGTTCACGCGCTCGCCCACCGTGGTGTCCCCGACGTAGCTCAGGTGGTTGGCCTTGCTGCCGCCGCCGATGCTGCTGTTCTTCACTTCCGTGAAATTCCCGATGTGCACGTCGCGGGCCAGCTCCGTGCCCGGACGCAGGCGCGCGTACGGGCCGATGCGCGCGCCCTCCCCGCAGCTGGCGCCATCCAGGTGGGAGAAAGCCTCGATGCGGCTGTCGGCGCCGACGCGGCAGTCGCGCAGCACGCAGTGCGAGCCCACCTGCACGCCGTCGGCCAGTTCCACGCGCCCCTCGAACACGCAGCCCACGTCGATGCGCACGTCCTGCCCGCACAGCAGTTCGCCGCGCACGTCGATGCGCTCGGGGTCGAGCAGGGTGACGCCGTCGCGCATCAGGCGCTCGGCATTGCGCCGCTGCACCACGCGTTCGAGCCGGGCCAGTTGCAGGCGGTCGTTCACGCCCATGAGCTCCTCGGCGTCGGCGGCCACCACCGCCTGCACCGGCAGGCCCTCGGCCTGGGCCATCTGCACCACGTCGGTGAGGTAGTACTCGGCCTGGGCGTTGTCGTTGCGCAGCGCCGCCACCCAGCGCTTGAGGGCCGCCGCGGGAGCGGCCAGGATGCCGCTGTTGACTTCGCGGATCGCGCGCTCGGCCGGCGAGGCGTCCTTGTGCTCGACGATGCGCAGCACGCGGCCCTGCGGGTCGCGCAGGATGCGCCCATAACCCTCGGGTTGCTCCAGCATGACCGTGAGCACGGCCAGCGCGCCGCCGCGGGCGGCGTCGAGCAGGGGCTGCAGGGTCTGCGCGCGCACCAGGGGAACGTCGCCGTAGAGCACCAGCACGACGCCGGAGTCCTCGAGTTGCGGGCAGGCCTGCAGCACCGCGTGCCCGGTGCCCAGCTGGGGTTCCTGTTCGCAAAATCCCAGGTGCTCGCGCGAGGCGAAGGCCTTGCGCACCTGCTGCGCGCCGTGGCCCACGACCACCACGCAGCGCGCGTCGTGCAGGGCATGCGCGGTGTCCAGCACATGCGCCAGCAGGGCTCGACCCGCCAGGGGCTGCAGCACCTTGGGCAGGCGCGAGCGCATGCGCGTGCCCTTGCCGGCGGCCAGGACCACGACCTGCAGGGCGGATTCTCGTGCGCCCTGGGCGCGGAGGCTGTCGGGGGTTGTCATGGGCTGCGATTCTAGGGGGATGCCCCCTCTCGCAGCGCCCCGCGCAGCCCCCGCGTGCGCGGGGGACGCCAGGAAACACAAGGCCGCCGCGCCCGGGCGGGCGGCGGCGGCCTTGTGTCGGGGCGGGACGCTGCTTACTTGCGCGCTTCGGCCACCAGCTTCTGCTGCAGGAAGCCGGGGATGCCGACCCACATGTCGAAGAAGGACACGACCAGCTCCAGCGCCGCGATCGGGCAGGACAGGCCGCCGCCGATGAGCACGAACCACGCGAAGTTGGGGTTCTGCTTGGTCAGGAACCAGCCGGAGAAGTCGAGCATCATGGCGATGAACGGGGTGATCACGGCGATGGCCTTGATCTGGTTGTTCACGCGGGTGCGCACGAACAGGTAGGCCGCCAGCCAGAAGATCACGCCCAGCATGGTCAGGTGCACCATGCCGGTCATGAACATGGTGGTGTAGCTCATGCCGGTGTCGACGTTGGTGACGGCCTTCAGGTCGTCATAGGTGACCAGCGGCGGGTTGTGCAGCTGCTGGCTCATGGCCACGCTGTGGCACATCAGGCAGTGCTGGGCGACGAAGGGCTTGATCTGGGTGTCGTACTCGGCCTTGGTGCGGCCACCGGCGATCCAGTGGTCGAACATGGCCTTGTCCTGCGGCCATTCCGACTTCGGCACGCCGGCGTTCGTGAGCATGGTGGGCAGCACGGTCTGCAGCTTGCTGCCGTCCGGATTGCCAGCGTAGGAGAGCTGGATGTCCTTGAGCGTGACCCCCGCCTTGCCGTCCAGGCCGGTGTGGGTGACGAACAGGTAGAGCTCGGCGCACAGAAGGCCGAAACAGACGAGGATGATGAAACCGGTGTGCTGGAGTTTCTCGACAACCGATAGCTGATTGAGCTGGCGCATGATGGAGGGAGGGAGAACGGGAAGGCGATGCCCGGCCCACGAACAAAAATGACCGGAATCAATGGGCTTAATGGTTTTCCCGCATCGTACTCCCACGCCGGCGCAGGTCGCAACGACGAAAGGCCATCAAGGGGTATCGGAATATTGCCGCACGATCCCACCCCTGAACCCCCCGGTGTATAGGCGGGCCGACCCGGCTTCGGTGGATCCCTCGCGCCGGCCGCCGTGCCCCGGCGCCCCACTCCGGCGCTGGGCCCGGTGCCGGGCGTGCATCTTGTTGCAGTTTCGAGACGAAGCTCGCACCAATTCCCTGCGCACTTTGTGTGAATGCGCGTCGACCCCGCACCGCGCAGGCTTCGTGCTTAAATCCCGGGCATCGGCGCACCCCGCGCGCGCCGCACTACTGGAGAGTGTCCCGATGAGCAAAAGCGCTCCCGCCGCCCCGAAGCTGCACCTGACCTCGAAGAACCTCGGCATCGGCATCAGCGAGAAGAATCGCGAGGCCATCGCGCAGGGCCTGTCGCGCCTGCTGGCCGACACCTACACGCTGTACCTGACCACCCACAATTTCCACTGGAACGTCACGGGGCCGATGTTCAACACCCTGCACCTGATGTTCATGTCCCAGTACAACGAGCTGTGGAACGCCGTCGATCCCATCGCCGAGCGCATTCGCGCGCTGGGCTACAGCGCGCCGGGTTCCTACGCCGCATTCGGGCAGTTGACCAAGCTGGGAGACGCGCCCATGGAGCCGCCCGGCGCGGAAGACATGATCCGGCGCCTGGTCCAGGGCAACGAGGCCGTGGCCGCCACCGCCCGCGAATTGCTGCCTCTGGTGGAGCAGGCGGGCGACCAGCCCACCACCGACCTGTTGTCCGCGCGCATGGACATCCACGAGAAGTCGGCGTGGATGCTGCGCTCCATGCTCGGCGAGTAAGCGCTCACATCTCCGACGCGGCGGCCATCGCCCTGTCATCGGGCAGGGGCGCGGCCCCCGGTGTCGCCCGGCTGAGTGCCGTGGCGTACCATGCCTTGCCGTGAATTCCGCCGCCCCCGCACCCCAGGCCGCGCGCAGTCGCATCGCGCTGTGGCTGGACCTGATCCGCTGGAACCGCCCCGCCGGCTGGCTGCTGCTGCTGTGGCCCACGCTGGCGGCGTTGTGGATCGCCTCCGGCGGATTCCCCGGCTGGCGCCTGCTGCTGGTGTTCAGCGCCGGCACCGTGCTCATGCGCTCGGCGGGCTGCGCGGTCAACGACGTGGCCGACGCCGAATTCGACCTCCATGTGCGGCGCACCGCGCGCCGCCCCGTGACCAGCGGGGAACTCGGCCGCGCCGAAGCCCTGGGGCTGGGCGGGGTGCTGGCGCTGCTGGCCTTCGCGCTGGTGCTGCTGACCAACGCACTGACCATCGCGCTGTCGGTCTCGGCCCTGCTCATCGCCGTCGCCTACCCCTTCACCAAGCGCTGGCTGGCGGTTCCCCAGGCCTACCTGGGCATCGCCTTCAGCTTCGGCATTCCCATGGCCTTCGCCGCCGCCGCGGGCGAGGTGCCGCTGCTGGCCTGGTGGCTGCTGCTGGGCAACCTGTTCTGGGTGCTGGCGTACGACACGGAATACGCGATGGTCGACCGCGCCGACGACCTGAAGATCGGCATACGCACCTCGGCCATCACCTTCGGCCGCTTCGACGTGGCCGCGGTCATGGCCAGCTACGCGCTGTTCCTGCTGCTGTGGCTGGGGGCCGGGCTGCGCCTGGGCCTGGGCTGGCCCTTCGTGCTGGGGCTGCTCGCGGCCGCGGCGATGGCGCTGTGGCATTTCCTGCTGATCCGGCAGCGCGACCCGCAGCGCTGCTTCACCGCGTTCCGGCTCAACCACTGGGTCGGCTTCGCGGTGTTCGCGGGCACCGTCTGCGCCTACGCGCTGCGCTGAGCCGGGCTCAGGGGTACAGGCCGCGCTCGGCGCGGGCCTCCAGCACGCGCTCGCAGGCCACGACGAAGGCGGCCGTGCGCAGCGGCACCTTGAGCCGATCCGCCGTCTCCCAGATGGCCACGAAGGCCCCGC
>JAKBBK010000103.1 GCA_021808525.1 Pseudomonadota bacterium | reverse complement strand
ACGGCAGCTGTCTGAGCGCAGCGCGGCAGCGCGTAGCGAGTTCTGCCGCACGCCTGCCTCCCGAGCAGCGCAAGCGCAGTCGGGCCCGCAGGGGCCGACCACCCCGTCGCCTCCCACCCGCGCGCCGCAGCCGCCGCTCGCGCGCCCCAGCCGCCCGCGCGCCGCAACCGTCGCTCGGTGCCCCCTCCGTCGCGGGGGGCGACCCGCGAGCCCGGCCTTGCTGCCCGAGGGGACGCGTTCGACCGAACGAGACTACAATACGTCTCGAATGAGATGAGCGCAAACCGGAGAACGTGATGGTCGCGGGAGCCTTGAAGGAGCAGGCCGCAGGGGTTGGGCGGCGCCGAACGACCCGGAAGATCGCTCCTGAAGCGGCGAACAAGCGTGTGGCGACGCCAGCGAGTGTCACGCCCATCGAACGGGGTGCCACGGTGCTTGGGGTCTACGCTCCAGGCGCTTCGCAGGCCACGCTCAGGAAGGCCGATTTCGTGGCGGCCCTGAGCCAGGCCACGACCATGGACCTGGTGGAGATCGAGCGCCAGGGTGTTCCCGCGCAACTCTTCAGCTTCCTTGCGAATCGGCTGAATCTTCCCCTGTCCGAAGTGCTGCGGATCACCGGAGCGCCGCGCTCGACCACGCTGCGCAAGCTCAGCGCGGGTGGGCGTCTGGACGGCGCGGTGGGGCAGGCCGCGCTCGGCGTGACCAGGTTGTTGGCCAAGGCACGGGAGATGGCCGCAGAATCCACGCATCCCGAGGCTGCTCACTTCGACGTGTCGCGTTGGCTGGGCGAGTGGATCCGCAAACCGCAAGCTGCGCTCGGTGGCCGCAAGCCCGAGGAACTGCTGGATACACCGAGCGGCCTCGATGCCGTGATGCGGGTCCTGGGTGCGATTCAAAGCGGAGTGTCGGTTTGATCTGCTGGCGCATTGGAGCCGAAACCCGCTCCTGGCGCGCCGACGACCTCGGCGGCAAAGGGGCCGCCCTGTACCCCGGCAGGTGGAATGACAAGGGCGAAGCCATGGTCTACGCCGCGCAGACCCGCTCCCTGTCCGTGCTGGAAACCGCCGCGCACGTGGACTCGTCGGGCTTTCCCCTGAACCGGTTCCTGGTCGAGATCCGGATCCCGGACGAGCTCTGGGAGGCGCGGGAACTCGCCGACCCGGCCCGACTCGATCCCGCCTGGTCGGCGATTCCCGCCGGAATGGCGAGCGTTCGGTACGGCTCCGCGTGGCTGCTCTCCAGGCGCTCCCTGCTCTTGATCGTGCCCTCGGTGATCGTTCCCGAAGAGCCGGTGGTGTTGATCAACCCAGGGCATCCCGATGCCAGCCGCCTGTCCGCGAAGGTGGTCCGCAAGTTCGAATACGACCTCCTTTTCCGACCCTGAGCCTCGCTGGTGCCGCGGCGGGCGCCCCATCGCGCCAGGCAGGAGCGCCGCCCGCGGCGGGCGAGCGGGTTGCGGCTGCGGCGTGCGTGGGCAGCGAGCGGCGGCTGGGCCGACTCAATGGGCAGCTTCCCAGTTCGGCCCGGTGCCGAGTTCGGCGACCAGCGGCACGCTGAGCTGGGCCACGCCGGCCATCAACGCGGGGATGTGCTCGCGCACCCAGTCGAGTTCCTCCTCGGGCACCTCAAGCACCAGTTCGTCGTGCACCTGCATGACCATGCGGCTGCGCAGGCCCTCACGCAGCAGGGCCTGCTCGACGTCGATCATGGCCATCTTGATCAGGTCGGCCGCGGTGCCCTGCATGGGCGCGTTGATCGCGGCGCGCTGCGCCGCCGCGCGCCGCGGGCCGTTGGGGGAGTTGATCTCGGGCAGCCACAGCCTGCGCCCGAACACCGTGCTCACGTAGCCCTGGTTCTTCGCCTGCTCGCGGGTGCGCTCCATGTACACCGCCACCCCGGGATAGCGCGCGAAATAGCGCCCGATGTAGACCTGCGCCGCCTCTCGCTCCAGGCCCAGGTTGCGCGCCAGCCCGAAGGCGCTCATGCCGTAGATCAGGCCGAAGTTGATCACCTTGGCCATGCGCCGCTGGTCGTTGCTCACCTCCGCGGGGCTCAGCCCGAAGATCTCCGCCGCCGTGGCGCGGTGGATGTCCTCCCCGGCGGCGAAGGCGCGCAGCAGCCCCTCGTCCTGCGACAGGTGGGCCATGATGCGCAACTCGATCTGCGAGTAGTCGCTGGAGGCGATACGCCAGCCCGCCGGGGCCACGAAGGCCTCGCGGATGCGCCTGCCCTCGGCGGTGCGCACGGGAATGTTCTGCAGGTTCGGCTCGTTGGAGGCCAGGCGCCCGGTCACCGCCACCGCCTGGGCGTAGTTGGTGTGCACGCGTCCGGTGGAAGGGTCCACCATCTGCGGCAGCTTCTCGGTGTAGGTGCTGCGCAGCTTGGACAGGCCGCGATGATCCAGGATCACGCGCGGCAGCGGATAGTCCTCGGCGAGTTTTTCCAGCACTTCCTCGTCGGTGGACGCGGCGCCGCCGCTGGTCTTTTTCTGCACCGGCAGTTGCAGGCGCCCGAACAGCACCTCGCCGATCTGGCGCGGGCTGCCGAGGTTGAAGGGTCCGCCGGCCAGCTCGTAGGCGCGCTGTTCCAGCTCCACCATGCGCGCGCCGATCTGCCCGCTCTGCGCACGCAGCGCCGCGGCGTCGATGAGCACGCCCACGCGCTCCATGCGCTGAAGCACCTCGCTCACGCGCATCTCCAGCGCGTAGATGCGCGCCAGGCCCGGATCGGCCTCGATCCGAGGCCACAGGCGCTGGTGCACCTGCAGGCACAGATCGGAATCCTCCCCGCTGTAGCGCGTGGCCGTCTCCAGGTCCACCTGGTCGAAGCCGATGGCCTTCGCGCCCTTGCCGCACACCTGCTCGTAGCTGAGCGTGTCGCCGCGCCCCAGGTGGCGCTCGATCAGGCTGTCCAGCGCATGCGGCTTGTGCGCCTCCAGCACGTAGCTCTGCAGCAGCGTGTCGTGCACATAGCCCTGCACCACGATGCCCGCGTTGTGCAGCACATGGCGGTCGTACTTGCTGTTCTGGCCCAGCTTGGGGCACGCCGGGTCGACCAGCCAGGGGCGCAGCAGATCCAGCACCTGCCGCATGGGCAGCTGCGCGGGGCAACCGGGATAGGCGTGGGCCAGCGGGATGTAGGCGGCCTGCCCGGGACGCACCGCCAGCGAGATGCCCACCAGGCGCGCGTGCATCGGGTCCAGCGAGTCGGTCTCGGTGTCCAGGGCCGTCAGCTCCGCCTGCTGGATCAGCCCGATCCAGTGCTGCAGGCGCTCCAGGCTGAGCACGGTCTCGTAGTCCCCGGGGGGCAGCGGCGAGGCGGCCGGGTCGGCATGGCCCGCCGCCTCCACCCCGGCGACGGCCGCGGCCCCCACCGGCTGCGCCGGCAACTCATGCAGGAATCGCCTGAGCCCGAAACGCCCGAAAAAAGGCGCCAGCGCCTGCTCGTCCTCGGGCGCCACGTGCAGGTCGCGGTCGAGGTCGCCGGCGTGGCCGTCCAGGTCGCAGTCGGCGCGCACCGTGATGAGCTCGCGCGCGCGCGGCAGCCACTCCAGGCTGTCGCGCAGGTTCTGGCCCACCGCGCCGCCGATGTCCGCGGCATGCTCGACGATGCCCTGCAGGCTGCCGTACTGCTGCAGCCACTTCACCGCGGTCTTGGGCCCCACCTTGGGCACCCCCGGCACGTTGTCGGCGGCGTCGCCGATCAGGCACAGGTAGTCCACGATGCGCGCGGGGGGCACGCCGAACTTGGCCAGCACGCCCGCCTCGTCCAGGGTCTCGTTGCTCATGGTGTTGACCAGCGAGACATGCGCGTCCACCAACTGGGCCAGGTCCTTGTCCCCTGTGGACACCAGGGTGCGCATGCCCCGCGCACGGGCCTGCGCGGCCAGCGTGGCGATCACGTCGTCGGCCTCCACGCCCGGCACCACCAGCAGCGGCCAGCCCATCAGGCGCACCACCTCGCGAATGGGCTCCACCTGCGCGGCCAGGTCCTCGGGCATCGGGGGCCGATGCGCCTTGTACGCGTCGTACAGCTGGTTGCGGAAGGTGGGCCCCTTGGCGTCGAACACGCAGGCGGCGTGCACGTAGCCCTTCTCGGGCGGGTACTGCTGGCGCAGCCGGCGCAGCATGGAGGTGATGCCGAACAGCGCGCCGGTGGGCTCGCCGTTGGGGCCCCGCAGGTCGGGCATCGCGTGGTAGGCGCGGTACAGGTAGCTGGAGCCGTCGACCAGCAGCAGCATGCGCTCGGCTTCGAGATTCTGGGTCATTGCGGGATTATCGGTCCCAGCCGGGGGCGGCGGCAGGCGGGGCGGCTAAAATGCAGGGCATGAGAACCGCCTCGCAAGCTCCGATGCGCGGCCCGCGCCTGGCCTGGGCGCTGGGCGCGGGCACCCTGCTGGCCACGCTGGCGCCCTGCGGCCAGGCGGCTGCGCCCGCCCCTGCCGCCCCTCCACGCCTGGTGGCCTCGCAACCGGCTTCACGCTACCCCGAACCCCTGGTGCGCCACCTGGTCACCCAGGATCGCGCGGTGCGCATCGAGGAAGAACAGGTGCGCGGCGCCACCACCAGCATCCAGGTCAAGCCGCTGCACGGCGGCGTGCCCTACAGCATCGTGCCCCCGAAGGCCGACGCGCCGCAGGGCCCCGGCAGCATGCAGGGGCGCATGCAGTGGCGCATCGGCACCTTCAAGTAAGTCCGCCACGGCGGACCGCCCGCAACCCCGAAACTCGCGCCCGCGACGCCGATGGCCGTATTCACCCCCGTTGACCCCGCGGAAGTCCAGGCATTCCTGGGTGCATTCGATCTCGGGGACCTGACCGAACTGGAAGGCATCGGCAGCGGCATCGAGAACACCAACTATTTCGTCGGCACCACGCGCGGGCGCTATGTGCTGACCCTGTTCGAGCGCCTGGGTTTCGAGCAACTGCCCTTCTACCTGGCGCTGATGCACCACCTGGCCGCCCATGGCATCGCGGTGCCCGATCCCATGCCGGGGCGCGACGGCCAGGCGCTGCGGCGCCTGAAGGACAAGCCCGCCGCGCTGGTCACCCGGCTGCGCGGCAGCAGCGTGCTGCGGCCGCGGCCCCTGCATTGCGCGCAGATCGGCGAATGCATGGCGCGCATGCACCTGGCCACGCGCGACTTCGCGCCCAGCCAGCCCAACCTGCGCGGGCTGGAATGGCAGCGCGGCATCGCGCCCCGGCTGGCCCCCCTGATCGAACCCTCCCAGCGCCTGCTGCTGGAGTCGGAGCTCGCGCACCAGTCGCTGCTGGCGGCCAGCCCCGAGCATGCCTCGCTGCCTCGCGGCGCCGTGCACGCCGACCTGTTCCGCGACAACGCGCTGTTCGACCAGGACCGGCTCAGCGGCGTGTTCGACTGGTACTTCGCCGGGGTCGACACCTGGGTGTTCGACCTCGCCGTGGCCCTCAACGACTGGTGCATCGAGCTCGACACCGGCGTGTTCGACGCCGAGCGCCGCGCCGCGCTGCTCGACGCCTACCAGCGCGTGCGACCGCTGCAGCCCCTGGAGCGCGAACTCCTGCCCGACGCGCTGCGCGCGGCGGCCCTGCGCTTCTGGGTGTCCCGCCTGGGCGACCTGCACCTGCCGCGCGACGCCCAGCTGCTCCAGCCCCACGACCCCACGCATTTCGAACGCGTACTGCGCCAGCGCCAGCTCGAGACCCGGCTGCGCGAAGGCATGCATTGAACGAGCCCTCCCCATGATCCTCCGATCGGTTCCGGCCCGCGTGGGCCTGCTGTGGGTGCGCTTCGGCTTCGCCTGCCTCATGCGCCGCCCGCTGCAGTCCCTGCTGCTGGTGCTGGTGTATTTCGGGCTGGTCGCGGCGCTGCAGCTGGTGCCGGTGCTGGGCATCCCGCTGTCCATCGCCGTCACCCAGCTCACCACCCTGGGTTTCATGCAGGGCTCGCGCAACATCGCGCGCGGCCTGCCGGCCTGGCCGGTGGTGTTCGCCCAGGGCCTGCGGGCTCCGTCGCCGCGCGTGCGCTCGCTGCTGCTGCTGTGCCTGGTCTACCTGCTCGCACTGATGCTGGCGCTGGGCCTGTCGGCGCTGGCCGACGGCGGCGCCCTGCTGCGCCTGTTCCTGTTCTCCGCCTATCCCGCCAAGGGCGCCGTGGCCAACGGCGCGCTGGGACAGGCGGGCCTGATCACCCTGCTGGTCTACCTGCCGGTGTCCATGGCCTTCTGGTTCGCGCCCCCGCTGGTGGCCTGGTGGGGCATGGGCGTGGCACAGGCCCTGT
>JAKBBK010000036.1 GCA_021808525.1 Pseudomonadota bacterium | reverse complement strand
GGTCCCCGCTGCGCTGCAGCCGCGGCACCACCCCGCGGTACAGCGGCCAGCCCACCACCAGCGCCCCCAGCACCGACAGCGGGATCGCCCACAGCGGGTTGAACCCGAAGTGCCGCGACACCAGCCATGCCAGATAACCCCCCAGCACGATGAACTGCCCGTGCGCCAGGTTGATGATGCGCATCACCCCGAAAATCAGGTTCAGGCCCAGACCCACCAGGGTGAAGAAAATGCCGTAGAGAATCCCACCGACGATTGCGTATTCGAGCAGTTCCACCTCATCCCCCGGGGCCGTCGCGGCCTGCTGCGGGCCGCATGTCAAACCGGGCCCCGAAGGGCCCGGAGCTTCACGATGGCGTCAATGCTTGGGCGCCGGATACACGGCCTTGCCGGTGGCGTGCTCGGGCGGATACAGCACCACGAATTTCACGCTCTTGCCCTCGGGGACCATCTGGGCCACCGGAAGCGGCTGACCGAGCTGGGCCCCGTTCTCGTTGATCTTGAAGGGCCCGAGCAAGGTGGTGACCTTGCCCGACATGTCGTTGAGCAAGGCGCCATGGAAGTCGAGCTGGGTGAACTTGGGCGCCTTGTCGAGCATGTACTGCATGACCAGGCCGGTGTTGTAGCCGGCGGCGTCGAGGAAGTTCGGCGCCTTGTGCTCGGCGCCCTGGAAGGCCTTGACGAAGTCGTCGGTGTTCATGCCGTAGTCCACCTTGTCGTACTTGACCAGCGGCGGCGTCGGGTAGGTGTAGGTGTAGGCCAGGCCATCGACGCCCACGTTCTTGGTCATCAACGCGAGCAACTGGCCCGGGAAGATGGTGAAGGTCATGTCGAAGTGCAGGCCGCTTTGCGACAGCGAACGCAGGAAGGCGATGTCGTTGGGCGGATAGCCGAACTCCAGCACGGCATTCGGGTTGGTGGCCTTGATGGTGTGCAGCAGCACCGTGTAGTTCGACTCGGTGGTCGGCACCGCGTGGTAGTACACCGGGGTCACGCCGCCCTTGGCCAGCTCGGACTTCATGGTCTCGGCCTGCGAGGCGTCGAAGTCATTGCTGTCATAGACGATGGCGATGCGCTTGACCTTCTCGTGCAGCAGGTACTGGGCCAGCGGCACCGGCCACACGGTGGAGGCCGGGATGCTCACGTCGGCCAGGTAATCGGTCTTCTTGGTGAAAAAGTTCGCCCCCGAGCCGGTGGGGTCGATGAGCAGCATGTGGTGCTCGGCCGCCAGCGGCACCGCCACCGAGGTCAGCACCGAGCCGAAGTCGGCCACCAGCACGTCCACCTTGTCCTGCGTGATCAGCTGGTTGTACAGCGTGGTCGCGGTGGAGGTGGAGCTCTGGTCGTCATAGGCGACGATCTTGACCGGGATCTTCTTGCCGAAGGCCTTGACGAACACCCCGCCGTCCTTGTTCACGGCGTCGGCCCAGAACTTCAGGCCCTCGAACTGGCCCTGCGAGGCCACCGCGAAGGGCCCCGTGCTGGCGTACAACGTGCCGATCTTGATCTGCGCCGGGGCCGTGGCCGCGTGGGCGGCGAAACTGGCGCCAGCCAGCGCGACCGCGGCTGCGGCGGTCTTCAAGGGCTTGAGCATCTTGCGCTGTCGAGCTTGCATGCGATGTCTCCGTCAAAAAAATGGCCTCGCGAATCCGGCCGCAGGATGCGGCGTACGCGATGGCCTGGTTGGCTCTCCTTCAGAGAGTCGTTCGATTCTGGTGGCCCGCGCGAAACAGCGTCAACGCGACCTAACCCGTGAAATTGCAACCAGATGTTGCTTGGCGGCAGGGCGGCGCGGATTCGACGCAGGACGCGAAGCACGGGAACAGGGCGTGTTCAGGATGCGCCCGTCCGTCGCCGTCACCCTTCGCAGCAGGGCCTCGCCGATCACTACAATCCCGACGTTTTCTCCAGGCAAAACCAGGACAAAAGCCTCCTTCGGCACGCTGTCCGAACCTGGGCCATCACCCCCGGAGATGGACCGCGCCATTCGGCCACCTCCACCACGCCCGTGTCGGGATCGATGGTGCGCAAGGGGTTGATCCACAAGGAATTTCCATGAGCCTCAAATGCGGCATCGTGGGCCTGCCCAACGTCGGCAAGTCCACCCTGTTCAATGCGCTGACCCAGAGCGCGATTCCGGCCGAGAACTACCCCTTCTGCACCATCGAGCCCAACGTGGGCGTGGTGGAGGTGCCGGATCCGCGCCTGCACAAGCTGGCCGAGATCGTCAAGCCGCAGCGCGTGGTGCCGGCGGTGGTGGAGTTCGTCGACATCGCGGGCCTGGTGGCGGGTGCCTCCAAGGGCGAGGGCCTGGGCAACCAGTTCCTGGCGCATATCCGCGAGACCGACGCCATCGTCAACGTGGTGCGCTGCTTCGACGACCCCAACGTGGTGCACGTGGCCGGCCGCGTGGATCCGCTGGCCGATATCGGCGTGATCCAGACCGAACTGTGCCTGGCCGATCTGGGTACCGTGGAAAAGGCGGTGCTGCGCGCGCAGAAGACGGCACGCGCCGGCGACAAGGAGGCGCAGCGTCTGCTGGGCGTGCTGCAGCGCTGCGAGGCGGCGCTGAACCAGGCCAACCCGGTGCGCGCGCTGGACTTGTCGGAGGACGACCGCGCGCTGCTCAAGCCGCTGTGCCTGATCACCGCCAAGCCCGCGATGTTCGTGGGCAACGTGCTGGAGGACGGTTTCGAGGACAACCCGCACCTGGATCGCCTGCGCGAGTACGCGACCTCGCAGGGAGCGCCGGTGGTGGCCATCTGCGCCAAGCTGGAAAGCGAGCTGGCCGGCATGTCGGCCGAGGAAAAGATCGAATTCCTGGCGGAACTCGGGCAGAGCGAGCCCGGGCTGAACCGCCTGATCCGCGCGGGCTACGCGCTGCTCGGCCTGCAGACCTATTTCACCGCGGGTGTGAAGGAAGTGCGCGCCTGGACCATCCCGGTCGGCGCCACCGCGCCACAGGCCGCCGGTGTGATCCACACCGATTTCGAGCGCGGCTTCATCCGCGCGCAGACCATCGCCTTCGACGATTTCGTGAAATACGCGGGCGAACAGGGCGCCAAGGACGCCGGGCGCATGCGCGCCGAGGGCAAGGACTACGTGGTGCACGACGGCGACGTGCTGAACTTCCTGTTCAACGTCTGAGTCCGCAGGCAGACTCGAGGGACTCCACCCGGGCCTTGACGGCCCTGCTCAGGTCTCCACCGGCAGCATGCCCGCGGCCTTGACCTCGCGCAGCGACAGGCTGGTGTGAATGTCCCGTACTCCGGGCAGGGCGCAGACCTTCTCGCGCACCAGCCTGGCGAAGGCATCGTGGTCGGTGGCGACCAGCTCGAGCTGGTAGTCGTAGTGGCCCGAGAGGTTCTGGCAGGCCACGATGCCGGGCAGGGCGACCACCTGCGCCTCGAAACTGGCCGCGCTGCGCGTGGTGTGTTCCTGCATGCGCACATAAACGAAACCGTGCACGCCCAGGCCGATGCGCCTGCGGTCCAGGCGTGCGTGATAGCCGACGATCACGCCAGCCTTCTCCAGGATCTGCACGCGCCGCCAGCAAGGCGATGGCGAAAGCGACACGCGTTCGGCAAGTTCCGCCATGGTCAGCCTGGCGTCGCCCTGCAGGGCATCGAGGATGCGTCGATCGATACGGTCGAGTTCGCGCTGCGTTTCCAGCTCGTCTTGCTGTTCCATGAGGGCACCCCGCCTTGGAAAAACCTTGCATGGAACATAGGCGCAGGGGCCTGATTTTGGGAAATGCCACCCCGTCAACCTGGCGATACTTCCCCCTGTCGCCGCCGCGGGAAATGGACCAGGCCCCCGGCGCCCCGCAGGCCTCAGAGGAGTCATCGACCATGGGCAACGCAATCGCCGCCGACCGCCTGTCGCAACTGGCCCACGACATCCGGGCCGACGCCGGCCAGGGCGTTGCGAGCTGCGGCGTGAACGTGGCCTGGGTCGGCGGCACCCATGCCCGGGTCAGGACCCTGCCCATGAGCATCGGCGATCGGCGGGTGCAGCGAGACTTCCGCTGGACGGTGGACCAGCCCGGCCCCTGCGGCGGCGGCGACCTGGCACCCAGCGCGCCCGAACTCCTGCTGTCGTGCCTGGGGGCCTGCCTGGTCACGGGTTTCGCGGTGGGGGCCACGGTCATGGGCATCCAGTTGCGCTCGCTGGAGATCGAACTGCATGCCCGGCATGACCTGGCCGGCTCCCTGCAACTGCGGCGCGGTGCCGACGTGCCTCTGACGGGCATCGACTACACCATCCGCCTCAGCGGCGACGGCACCCAGGAGCAATTCGAGCGTCTGCGCGAAAAAGCGCAGATGCACAGCCCCTGCGCCATGTCCCTGCTGCACGGCGTGCCCCTGCACGGCCGGCTCGAGCTCAGCCTGCCGAGCTGAGCCCATTTCCGCGGGATCTGCGCGTACCATGACCGGTTTTCCTGCAGCCGCGGCCGCGGCCCGACCATGAATCCCGGCATCGCCTACGCCCTGGGCGCCTACGTCATCTGGGGCCTGTTCCCGCTGTACTTCCATCTGCTGGAGCCGATCCCGGCGCCGCAGATCCTGGCGCATCGCATGGTCTGGTCGGCACTGCTGGTGCTGCTGATCCTGCTGGGCCTGCGGCGCTGGTCCTGGGTGCGCCAATTGCGCGAACGCCCGGCGGTGGTCGGGCGTTTCGCCGCCAGCGCGCTGGTGCTGGCCTGCAACTGGCTGACCTACATCTGGTCGGTGAACAACGGCCACGTGGTGGAGGCCAGCCTGGGCTACTACATCAATCCCCTGATGAACGTGGCGCTGGGCACCGTGCTGCTGCACGAGCGCATGCGCCGGCTGCAGTGGGCGGCGGTGGCGGTGGCCGCGGCCGGGGTGCTGTGGATGGCCTTCGGCGTGGGTCACATGCCCTGGCTGGCCCTGATCCTGGCGGTCAGCTTCAGCAGCTACAGCCTGCTGCGCAAGATCGCCCCTCTGGGTTCGCTCGAGGGCCTGGCGCTGGAGACCGCGGTGCTGCTGCCGCTGGCCGTGCTGTACCTGGGCTGGACCAGTCTGCGCGGCAACAACGCCTTCGCGCTGGGCGGCCTGGACCTGAAACTTCTGCTCATGGCCAGCGGGCCGGTCACCGCGATTCCGCTGCTCATGTTCGCGGCGGGTGCCCGTCGCATTCCCTTCTCGCTGCTGGGCATCCTGCAGTACACGACGCCCACCTTGCTGCTGATCCTGGGCATCACCGTGTACCACGAGGCTTTCGGGGCCTCCAAGGCGCTGGGCTTCGGACTGGTGTGGGCCGGCATCGCCCTGTACATCGCCGAGAGCATGCTGCGGCGGCGCCGCCCGGAGCGCGCGCCCGCCTGATCAGCTCCGCGCGCAGGCCATCCAGCTGCCGGCGACGGCGGCGAGCACCACCGCGGCATAGTCCAGCATGGCGCCGTCGCGCAACAGTCCGGCCCCCGTCAGCAGCACATGCACCCCCCAGGCGGCCAGCGCGCCCCAGGCGGCCTGGCGGGTCCAGCGCCCCGGGCAGGCTCGCAACACGCGTCGCGCGGCCAGCCCGGTACCGGCGCCGACGAACAGGGGCATCAGGCTGGTCGTGAGCAGCCAGCGCAGGGCGATCAGGGCGATCATCGAGGGGAGCGGAGGGAAAGGGACAGCTTGGATCTTCGCGCAAAGGGGCGCCCGGTGTGAAATCGTGCGCGCCTTTGACCTTGGTCATCCGCAAAAACCCGGCCAGCTTCGTAGAATTGAATGTCTCATGTTATTAGCAGCCGTCGGAGTCAACCATCAGACCGCGCCGCTGGACCTGCGCGAACGTCTGGCATTTTCAGCCGAAGGGCTGAAGGAAGGCCTGCGTGCGCTGCGCGACACCCTGCACACGCGCACCGGCGGCAGCGCGGTCGAGACCGCGATCCTGTCCACCTGCAATCGCACCGAGATCTACTGCGCCGCGCAGGCCGATCCGCGCGAGGCGCTGGTGAACTGGCTGGCCAACTCGCGCGAATTGCGCGAGGTCGACCTGATGCAGCACAGCTACCGCCTGGTGCATGAGGGCGCCGTGCGCCACGCCTTCCGCGTGGCCAGCGGGCTGGATTCGATGGTGCTGGGCGAGCCGCAGATCCTCGGCCAGATGAAGGACGCGGTGCGCACGGCCTCGGACACCGGCACCCTGGGCGGCACCCTGGGGCAGATGTTCCAGCGCACCTTCGCCGTGGCCAAGGAGGTGCGCAGCACCACCGAGATCGGCGCCCATTCGGTGAGCATGGCCGCGGCCGCGGTCAAGCTGGCCGAGGCGGTGTTCGAAAGCCTGGCCGACTGCCGCGTGCTGCTGATCGGGGCCGGCGAGATGGTCGAGTTGGTGGCCACTCACTTCGCCTCCCGCCAGCCGCGGCACATGGCCATCGCCAACCGCACCCTGGAACGCGGTGCGCGCCTGGCACAGCAGGTGGGGGCCGAGGCCATGCGCCTGGCCGACGTGCCGCAGCGCCTGGCCGAGTTCGACGTGGTGGTGAGTTCCACCGCCAGCACCCTGCCCATCATCGGCCTGGGCGCCGCCGAGCGCATGGTGCGCCAGCGCCGCCACAAGCCGGTGGTGATGGTCGACCTGGCCGTACCCCGCGACATCGAGGCGGAAGTCTCCCAGCTGCCCGACGTGTACCTGTACTCGGTGGACGACCTGACCGAGCTGGTGCGCAGCAATGGCGAGCGCCGCCAGGCCGCCGTGCACCAGGCCGAGTCGATCATCGAGAACCGGGTGCAGGGTTTCCTGCAGTGGATGGACGACCGCGAGCAGGTTCCCCTGATCCGCCAGTTGCAGGAGCAGAGCCGCAACTGGCAGCAGGCCGAGGTGGACCGCGCGCGTCGCGCGCTGGCGCGGGGGGATTCCCCCGATGCGGTGATGGAACTGCTGGCGCGCAACCTGTCGCAGAAATTCCTGCACAATGCCTTCGCGGCCATGCACCACACCGACCCGCAGCACCGCGACCAGGTGACGCGCGCCGTGCAGCGCCTGTTCCTGACGCCGCACCGCGGCTACGGCAGCAACTCCTAGCTCCCCGGGCGAGCGGCGCGGCGCCCCGCGGGCGCATGCGCCGCGGCCCCGGAACGCCTGCCCCGACAGGCCCGACGATGAAAGCCTCCCTTCGCGACAAGCTCGACGCAGCCGCCCGCCGGCTCGAGGAAATCGATGCCTTGCTGGGCGCCGAGGGCACCGACGCCCAGCGCCTGCGCGAGCTGGGCAGCGAACGCTCGGAGCTGGCTCCGGTGGTGGCCCTGCACGCCGACCTGCTGGCCTGCGAGGAGGCCCGCGAGCAGGCCCGCGCGCTGCTGGCCGACCCGGAGATGCGCGGCCTGGCCGAGGAAGAGCTGCGTAGCTGCGGCGCGCGCATCGAACAGCTGGAGGAGGCCTTGCAATGCGCGCTGCTGCCGCGCGACCCGGACGACCGCAAGGCCGCCTTCCTGGAAGTGCGCGCCGGCACCGGAGGCGAGGAATCGGCGCTGTTCGCGGCCGATCTGCTGCGCATGTACACGCGCTACGCCGAGCGTCGCGGCTGGCGCACCGAGCTGCTGGGCCACAGCGAAAGCGATCTGGGCGGAGTCAAGGAGGCGGTGCTGCGCATCTCCGGCGACGGGGTGTACGGACGCCTGAAATTCGAATCCGGCGGGCATCGCGTGCAACGCGTGCCGGCCACCGAGTCGCAGGGCCGCATCCACACCAGCGCGGCCACCGTGGCGGTGATGCCCGAGCCCGACCCGCAGGCGGCCGTGGCGATCAACCCGGCGGAGTTGCGCATCGACACCTTCCGCTCCTCGGGCGCGGGCGGGCAGCACATCAACAAGACCGATTCGGCGGTGCGCATCACCCACCTGCCCACCGGGCTGGTCGTGGAATGCCAGGACGACCGCTCGCAGCATCGCAACAAGGCCCGCGCCCTGGAGGTGCTGGCGGCGCGCCTGGAGCAGCGCCAGCGCCAGCAGGCACAGGAGCGCGAGGCGGCGCAGCGCAGGAGCCTGGTGGGCAGCGGGGATCGCTCGGACCGCATCCGCACCTACAACGTGCCCCAGGGCCGCGTGACCGACCATCGCATCAACCTGACCCTGCACAAGATCGAGGCCATTCTCGGCGGCGAGCTCGACGAGCTGCTCGACGCGCTGCACACCGAGCACCAGGCCGAGCAACTGGCGGCGCTGGGATGACCCGCGACGAATGGCTGCGCGCCAGCGGCATCGAGCGCGCCGACGCGCTGGTGCTGCTGCGCGAGCTCGCCGGCGTGTCGCGCGCGGCCCTGCTGGCGCATCCCGAGGCCGAGCTGGATGCGGGCGGTCTGGATGCGCTGGAGCGCGCGGCCGAAGACCTGCGCGCGGGACTCCCCCTGGCCTACGTGCTGGGCTGGCGCGAGTTCTACGGGCTGCGCCTGGAGCTGAACCGCCATGTGCTGATCCCCCGCCCCGACACCGAAGTGCTGGTGGAGTTCGCCCTGGCCCGCACGGAACCCTCCCTCGCGGCCAAGGTGCTCGACCTGGGTACCGGAAGCGGTGCCATCGCCATCGCCATCGCGCACGAGCGCCCGCTGGCGCAGGTGCACGGCGCGGACCTCAGCGCCGAGGCGCTGGAGCTGGCGCGTCGCAATGCCCTGCGCCTGCTGCCCCCCGCACGCCCGGGCGGCGCGCTCCGCTGGCACCTGGGCGACTGGATGGGGGCGCTGGCGCCCGAGGCCGGCGATTTCGACCTCATCGTCTCCAATCCGCCCTATGTGGCCGAGGCAGACCCGCACCTGGCCGCGCTGGGCCACGAGCCGACCCTGGCCCTGGTGGGCGCCCGCGCCTGCGCGGACGGGCTGGGGGACATCCGCGTGCTCGTCGCCCAGGCGGCGCCGCGCCTGCGCGCGGGTGCCTGGCTGGCGCTGGAGCATGGCTACGACCAGGCCGCGGCCGTGCGCGAATTGCTGCGAGGCGCCGGGCTGCACGAGGTGCACAGCCTGCGCGATCTGGCCGGCATCGAGCGGGTCACGGCGGGCCGGGCCGGGCAATAACCCCCGGGCGGCGCGCAGCCGCGCTCTTTCCTACAATCCGGGGATTGGCTGCATTTTCCCCCTGCTTCCACCCGCATACACCCGATTCCCGAGGCCCCCGATGTCCGACGCACTGCAACGCATCGACCAGCTGGTCAAGTCCAACGACGTGGTGCTGTTCATGAAAGGCACCCCGCAATTCCCGCAATGCGGCTTCTCCGGCCGTGCGGTCCAGATCCTGAAGGCCTGCGGCGTGGCGCAATTCGCCAGCGTGAACGTGCTGGAAGACAACGATGTGCGTCAGGCGGTGAAGGAATACGCCAACTGGCCCACCATTCCCCAGTTGTACGTGCACGGCGAATTCGTCGGCGGCTCGGACATCATGACCGAGATGTACCAGAGCGGCGAGCTCAAGGACCTGCTGGGCGGCTCCTGAGGCGGCCCCGCGCGCTGGATCCCCACCATGGCGCGCCCAGCTCCCGAGCCATCCACCCCGGCGGCCGCACCCCGCCTGATCGTCGGCATCACCGGCGCCACCGGCGCCGTGTACGGGGTGCGCCTGCTCCAGCACCTGCGCCGCCTGGGCGTGGCGCGCAGCCACCTCGTGGTCAGCCCCGCGGGCTGGATGAGCATTCGCGCCGAAACCGACATGGAGCGCCGGGACGTGGAGGCCCTGGCCGACGAGTTGCACCCCATCGGCGACGTGGCCGCCAGCATCGCCAGCGGCTCCTTCGCCACGCTGGGCATGGTGGTGGCGCCCTGTTCCATGAAAACCCTCGCGGCCGTGGCCCATGGGCTGTCGGACAACCTGCTGTCGCGCGCCGCCGATGTGTGCCTGAAGGAACGCCGGCGCCTGGTGCTGATGGCGCGCGAGACGCCGCTGAACCTGGCCCACCTGCGCAACATGACCCTGGTCACCGAAATGGGCGGGGTGATCATGCCGCCGCTGCCGGCGCTGTATCTGCGCCCCAGCAGCCTGGAGCAAATGGTCGACCACACCCTCGGGCGCGTGTTCGAGCAATTCGGCCTGGCCCACGACCTGGCGCCGGCCTGGACCGGCTGGCCGGCGCCGGGCTCCCCCGAGCGCGCCTAGGCGCGCCAGCCGAACAGCATGTGTCGCTGCAGCGCGCGGCGCAGCGGCCACGCGGCCGACAGAGCGGCCAGGGCTCCCGCGCGCAGCGCGGCCGCGCCGGGCAGGTCCCAGGTGAAACCTCGCGCCAGCAGGTCCGTCAGGCCGAGCAGCACCGCGCGGTCGGGCAGGCGTGCCAGGTCGTAGCGCCGCAGCGCGGCTCCCAGCCCCGCGGCGTCCGTATCGGCCAGCAGGCGTGCCAGCACCGCACTGTCGCGCAGGCCCAGGTTCAGGCCCTGGCCGGCCACGGGGTGCAGGGTCTGCGCGGCATTGCCCAGTTGCACGGTGCGCGCACGGCGGGTGCGCAGGCGCGCATTGAGCCCCAACGGGTAGCTGCCGAACAGCTGCAGCTCCAGCGCGCGCCCACACACGGCGGGCAGCAGCGACTCCAATGACCGCAAGGCTTCATCCGCCCCCTGGCGCAGGAGTTCCCGCGCGCGCTGGGGCCCAACGCACCACACCAGTGCATAGTCGGCGCCGCGTGGCAGCAGCGCCACCGGGCCGTCGGGCGTGAAACGCTCCACCGCCAGGCCCTCGTGGGCACGATCACAGCGCAGCTGTCCGATCAGGGCCGTCTGCCCGTAGTCGTGGTGCAGCTCACGTTGCGCCTGGTTGTGGAAGGCCCCTCCCTCGGCGAGCACGGCGAGGTCGAAGTCCTGCGCGGATTGTCCGTCGCCGGCCCGGGCGTCGGCTCCACCAGCGGCGTCATCGGTTTGCCCGGCCGGACACAGGCGCACGCAATCCGGCCCTTCCCGCACCGCCACCGGACTGGCATAGCGCACGGCGATGCCCGCCTGGCGCGCCGCCGCCTGCAGCGCGCCCAACAGTTCGCCGTAGCGCACCGTGTAACCCAGGGCCGGCAGTGCGGCTTCCTCGGCGCGCAGCATCACCCGCGGCAGCGAGCTCAGCCCGGGCGCATGCTGGGAGACATGGATCTGCCGGATCGCCGTGGCCGCCTCGCCCGGCCAGGCCCCCAGCGTGTGCAGCAGCTGCCGGCTGCCCTCGGACAAGGCGAGCACGCGCGGGTCGGCCAGCGCGGCCCGCGCGTCGGGCTGGGCGTCGAAGACCTGCAGCTCGGCCCGGCTGCCCAGCTGGCGCATGCGCAGCGCCAGGCTCAGGCCCACCGGGCCGGCGCCGACGATGGCCACGCGCGCGTCCCGAGGCCGCGATTCCGCGGGGGCCGCGCGATCGCGGCGCGCCGGATCGGCGCAACGGGGCTCGCGCATCAGGCCCCCATCAGTTGCTCGATGTCGGCCACGCTCTTGGGCGCCTGCCGGGTCAGGACCTCGCAGTCGCCCTGGGGGCGCACCAGCACATCGTCCTCGATGCGGATGCCGATGTCGTGGTAGGCCTCGGGCAGGTCGTCGGCGGCGCGCACGTACAGGCCGGGCTCGATGGTCAGCACCATGCCCGGGCGCAGCACCCGGGCCGCCGGCACGGTGGCCCCGTCGGGCAGGGCGCGCGGCGGCTCGCCGGGCTCGGAATATTCGCCGCAGTCGTGCACGTCCATGCCCAGCCAGTGACTGGTGCGATGCATGTAGAACCGACGGTAGGCCCCGGTGTGCAGCACGGCATCGACGTCGGGGGCGGCCGTGCGCGCAATCAGCCCGCAATCCAGCAGGCCCTGGGCAAGCACGCGCAGCGCGGCTTCATGGGGGTCGGTGAACCGGGCACCGGCCCGCGTCGCATCGATCGCGGCGCGCTGCGACTCCAGCACGATCTCGTAGAGCTCGCGCTGCGGCCCCGAGAATCGCCCTCCCACCGGAAAGGTGCGGGTGATGTCGCTGGCATAGCCATCGAGCTCGCAGGCGGCGTCGATCAGGCACAGGCTGCCGCGACGCAGCAGCGCGTTGCCCGCACGATAGTGCAGGATGCAGGCATTCGCCCCCGCGGCGACGATGCTGCCGTAGGCCGGGGCCTGCGCGCCGGCGTGGCGAAAGGCGTGCAGCAGCTCGGCCTCCAGGTGGTATTCGCGCAGTTCCGCGGGAGCGTTGACGCCGGCCGCACGCATGGCGCGCCGATGGGCTTCGCTGGAAATGTCCGCGGCGCGGCGCATCACCTGCAATTCGTAGTCGTCCTTGAACAGGCGCATCTCGTCCAGGGCCGCGCACAGGTCCTGCTGCACCGTGGGCGCGTGACGGCCGGCGCGGGCCTGCGCCCGCACCGCCTGCAACCATCCCTGCACGCGGGTCTCCAGGCCTTCCTGCACGCCGAAGGGCCACCACACGGCGGCTCGGTCCATCAACATGCGCGGCAGCACGGCGTCGATGTCGTCGATGGACGCGGCCGCGTCCAGGCCGAAGGCCTCGCGCGCGCCCTCGGGACCGAAGCGCACGCCGTCCCAGATCTCGCGCTCGGGATCCTTCGGCCGGCACAGCAGGGTGCTGCGCGAGCTGCCGTCGCGCTCGACCTCCAGCACCAGCAGGCTGTGCGGCTCGGTGAAGGCGCTGAGATAGTAAAAATAACTGTCGTGCCGATAGGGGTAATCGGCGTCGCGGTTGCGCATGCGCTCCGGCGCGGTGGGAACCAGGGCGACGCCGCCGCCGGCATCGGCGATGCGCCGGGCCAGCTGGGCGCGGCGCAGGGCGCACTGGCGCAGCAACTGCGGGTCGGGAAGCTCGGGAGCGGTGGCGGTGGACAGGACGGGGACTGCGGACATCGTGGGACGGGATCGGAGGGCGCGGAAGGCGCGGCAGGCTTGAGCTTACCCCCGAGCGGCCCCGCGGCGCTGGGAGGCGCTCGATGCCCCGTCCCCGACGCGCAGCCGGGCATCGAGCTCGGCGAGTTGCTCCGGCGTGCCCAGGTTGTGCCAGGCGCCGCGCCAGTGCTCGCCGCTGACCCGCCCGGCCTCGACCTCCGAGTACAGCCAGGGGAACAGCTTCCAGGCCTGGCGCGCCGGGCGCCCGGCGAACAGTCCGGCGTGGAACACGGCGATGTTTCCGTAATTGAGCATGTCCCCCTCGCGGCGCACGCGTCCGCCGGGGTCCAGCGCCATGTCGCCGCCGGGATGGTGCGCGGGGTTGTCGGCCAGCACGAAGTGCGCGCTGGTGGATCCCGGATCGGCCGCGATGCGCGCCGCTGCCGCGTGCAGGCGCGCATAGTCGAATTCGGTGTAGATGTCGGCGCTGAGCACCGCGAAAGGGGCTGCCTCGGGCCCTCCCAGCAGGGGCAGCGCGGTGGCCACGGCGCCGCCGGTCTCCCAGGCCTGCTCGGGTTCGCGCGAATAGTCGATGCGCAGGTCCCAGCGCGCGCCGTCGCCCAGCGCCTCGGCCAGGCGATCCCCCAGCCAGCCGAGGTTGATCACCAGCTCGCGCAGCCCGGCGCGCCGCAGGCGCTCGATCTGCCAGACGATCAGGGGCTTGCCCGCCAGCTCCAGCAGGGGCTTGGGCAGCCGATCGGTCAGCGGGCGCATGCGCTCGCCGCGCCCGGCGGCCAGGATCAGGGCTTTCATGCCGGTCGCCTAGAAGGTGTAGGCATCGCGCCGCGCCACGCCCTGCAGGCGGTCGAGCAGGCGCAACAGGGGCGCGAATTCCGCGTAGCGCGAAGCCACCGCGCGCACGTAGTCGAGCACCAGGGGCAGGTCGTCCAGGTACTGCGCCTTGCCATCGCGGTGGTACAGGCGCGAAAAAATGCCCAGCACCTTGAGTTGGCGTTGCAGGCCCATCCACTCGAAATCACGGTAGAAGGCACCGAAATCCGGGTTCACCGGCAGGCCCGCGGTACGCGCCGACTCCCAGTAGCGGATGGCCCAGTCGAGCTGCTGCTGCTCGGGCCAGGCGATGTAGGCGTCACGCAACAGCGAGACCAGGTCGTAGGTGATCGGGCCCAGCACCGCATCCTGGAAGTCCAGCACCCCGGGGTTGCCCCGTTCGCGCTGCGCGGGCAGCACCATCAGGTTGCGGCTGTGGTAGTCGCGATGCACCAGCACCACGGGCTGCGCCAGCACGTTGTCCAGCAAGGCGTCCATGACCCGGCGCAGGCCCTGGCGCTCCTGCTCGTCAAGCTCTGCCTGCATCTGGCGGCGAAGGTACCAGGCCTCGAACAGGTCCATCTCGGCCTGCAGGCGTTCGCGGTCGTAGGCCGGCAAGGGTGCCCGCAGGCCCTGCAGGCGCACGAGTGCGCCCAGCGCATCGCGCATCCAGGCATCGCAGGCCGCCATGTCGCCCCTAGCACGGGCCTCCAGCAAGGCGTTCAGATAGGTGGTGGTCCCCAGGTCGGACAACAGCACGAAGCCCTGCGCGTCGTCGCGCGCCAGCACCCTGGGCGCCGAGAGCCCGCCGGCGCGCAGCACCTCGGCCACCTGGCAGAAACGTCCGACGTCCTCCTTGTCCGGGGGAGCGTCCATGACGATGAGGGTGGCGTCGTCGCCGGCCGAGGCATCCAGCCGGAAATAGCGCCGGAAACTCGCGTCGGCGGAGGCCGGGCGCAGGCTGGCGGGAAGCAGGGCGGCGCCGCCCGGGGAGGACTGCAGCCAGCCGCGCAGCGCGGCGAGCCGGGCATCGACCTCGGGGGCGGGGGGGGATTCGGGGCGGTGGGACGTCATGGGCAAGGGGGTGCGACGGCGTCACGCATTCGGAAGCGCCGGGGGATTCCTATAATCGGCGCCGATTCTAGGAGGCCGCGGACCGTGGCCGCCGGCCACGTGCGCGGGTCCGACCGCGCCTGGGCCCGTAACCCGCCCGTCCAGTGCTCCTTTCGCCGCAGATCCTGCCCCGTGCCCCGCGCCGCGCCCGTGTTCGCGCGTTGGCCGCCGCCATCGGCCTGATGCTGGCCCGCGCGGCCGCGGCCGCGCAGGCGCCGGCTCCGGGCGCCAGCCAGCCCGTGCTGGCGCTGCGGCCCAGCGCGAGCCTGGCGGAGAAACTGCCCTCCCAGGTGCAGTCCCTCGAGCCGGTGTTCGTGGACGCCGGCCGGATCAGCCTGCAACCCGACATCCGACTGGATGCCAGCGGTGCGGTGCAATTGCGCCGGCACTCCATCGTGTTCAAGGCCGACACCCTGCACGACGACCTGGTGACCGACGAGATCGACGCGCAGGGGAACGTGCGCCTCCTGCGCGACGGCAACCTGTTCAGCGGCCCCAGCCTGAAGTTCAACCTGGACGACAGCACCGGGACCATGCCCGATGCGCACTATTTCTTCAACCGCACGCAGGGCGGGGGACAGGCCGCGGCGGTGCAGTTCCTCGGCAGCCAGCATCTGCAAGCCGACAAGGCCACCTACACCACCTGCACCGAGTCGCCTGCCGACTGGGTGCTGCAAGCCACCCACCTGAACCTGGATTTCGCCTCCGACACCGGGGTGGCGGAGGACGGCGGCGTGAAGTTCAAGGGTGTGACCATCCTGCCCCTGCCCTACGCCAGCTTCCCGCTGACCACCGCGCGCAAGTCGGGGCTGCTGCCGCCCACCATCGGGCTGGACAGCCGCAACGGCCTGGATTGGGCCCAGCCCTACTACTGGAACATCGCGCCCAACTACGACGCCACGATCACGCCGCGCCTGTTGCTGCGCCGGGGCCTGATGGGCAGCGCCTCGGTGCGCTGGCTGCAACCCCGCTACAGCGGCAATGCCATCGTGGACTACCTGCCGGAGGATCGCAGCAACGATGGCAATTCGCGCTGGGCCGCGGTGTTCCAGCAAGGCGGCAGCCTGGCGGGCAACCTGAGCTACGGCCTGAACCTGCAGCGGGTGTCCGACAACAACTGGTGGCAGGATTTCGGCAGCGTCGATCCGGTGATCGCCGGCAATCGCACCCTGCCCCAGCAGGGACAGATCACATGGTCGCAGCCCCATGGCATGCTGCAGGCCAGTTTCAACACCTGGCAGACCCTGCAGAGCACGGTCTCGCCGGTGGCGGTGCCCTACGACGTGCAGCACCAGTTGCTGGGCAGCTGGCACAGCCTCAACGATACCGGACTGCAGTGGCAGCTGGACGCCGCCACCGCGCGCTTCAGCAACAGCACCCCCACGCTGCTCTCGGGCGATCGCAGCTACGTCGACCCCACGCTCAGCCTGCCTTTCGTGGCGCCGCAGGGCTTTGTCACGCCGGCGCTGCATCTGTATGCGGCGACCTACACCACCGATTCCCCCATGGCGAACGGCTCCACCTCGGCGTCGCGCACGGTACCCAGCTTCAGCCTGGACTCGGGCCTGGTGTTCGAGCGCTCCACCCACGCCTTCGGCCACGAGCTGACACAGACTCTCGAGCCGCGCCTGTACTATGTCTACACCCCGTACCGCGCGCAACAGTACCTGCCGAATTTCGATAGTGCCCCGCTGGACCTGAACCTGGCGACCATCTACACCGACAATCTGTTCTCGGGCAATGATCGCATCGCCGACGCCAACAACATCACCGCCGGCGCCACCACCCGCTGGCTCGACACCAGCAGCGGCGCCGAGTACGCCAGCCTGACGGCGGCGCAGCGGGTGCTGCTGAGTCCGCAGCGCGTGACCCTCACCGGCACGCCGGTGCCGAAGGGGCTCAGCGACACCTTCCTGCTGGGCTCCCTGTCGGTGACCCCCAACTGGAGCGCCAACGCCGGAATCGACTACAACATGGGCCTGCGCGAGCTGGCGCAGGCCAGTTTCGGCGCCCAGTGGCATGTCGGCGACTTCAAGAACCTGAGCCTGTCCTACCTGACCCAAAGCGCCACCGCCACCCAGATTCCCCTGCGCTACGTCAACGGCGCCTGGCAGTGGCGCCTGTCCGCGCGCTGGTACTCCGTGGGGCAGGCCGACTACAGCCTGCAGGACCGCAGCCTCAACAACGGATTGTTCGGCTTCGAGTACGACGGCGGCTGCTGGGTGGGGCGCATCGTCCTGCAACGCCAGTCGCTGACCGCGGTCAGCGGCACCACGCGCATCCTGTTCCAGCTGGAGCTCTCGGGCTTTTCACGTCTGGGCAACAATCCCTTGGGGCCCCTGCAGCAAAATATCCCCGGTTATCAACTGGTGCACCAACCGACGGCCGTCCCAAGCCGCTACGTGAACTATGAATAAATACTTGCCGCGCCTCGCCTTGCTCGCAGTACTCGGTGCCGGCCTGTCGGGCGTCGCGGCCCATGCGCAGATGACCCTGCCCGGCTCCACGGGTTCGGCGCAGGGCCTGGGGCCGCAGGCTTCCGGCGGCGGCACGGCTTCGCCGAGCAGCGACGGCATCGCCGCGGTGGTGGGCGACCAGGTGATCACCCAATACGACCTGAAGCTGCGCGTGGACGACACGCTGGGCCAGCTTGCGCGCGAGCATCCCGGCGCGCAGCCGCCGCTGGACCAGGTTCGCGCCCAGGTGCTGCAACAGATGATCGACGAATACGCGCTGGCCGAATACGCCGAGCAAAGCGGCCTGCAGGTCGGCGAGGACACGCTCAAACGCGCCCTGGCCCAGGTGGCCGCGGCCAACCACGTCGACGTGGGGCAATTGCGCGCCAAGGTGCAGGCGCAGGGCATGGGCTGGAAGGACTTCGAGGGGCAGTTGCGGCGCGAGATCCTCATCGACCGCCTGCGCCAGCGCGACGTGGCCGCCAAGGTCAGCGTCAGCGACCAGGAAGTCGACGACTACCTCTCGCACATGCGCTCGCTGCAGGGACAGGTGGCGCCCACGGAGCAGCTGCACCTGGCGCAGATCTTCGTGCCTCTGCCGGAGCACGCCGATGCGCAACAGGTGGCGCAGGCCCGCCAGCGCATCGACGCGGCCGCGGCCGCCTTGCACCAGGGCAGGCGTTTCGAGGTCGTCGCGCAACAGTTCTCGCAGGGCCCGGAGGCCGCGCACGGGGGCGACCTGGGTACGCGCCCGGCCGGCGAGTGGCCCGATCTGTTCGTCCACGCCGTGCGCGACCTGCAGCCCGGGCAGATCAGCGAGGTGATCCGCAGCCCGGCCGGATTCCACATCCTGGAAATGGTAGGGCGCCAGCATGCCTCGGGCATGCCCCGGACCGCCATGCAGGCCGAAGTGCGCGAAATCGTGCTCGACGCCGACAACGACAGCGCGCGCGCATCGGCTGTGCATGAGCTGCAGGCGGTACGCCGGGCGGTGCTGGCCGGCGAGGTGAGTTTCGCGGCCAAGGCCAAGGAGATCTCCCAGGATCTGCGCACGGCCTCGCAGGGCGGCTCCCTGGGCTGGCTGCTGCCCGGGCAATTGCCCGCGGCCCTGGACAGCGCGCTGGACAACCTGAATCCGGGCCAGATCTCCCAGCCCCTGGTCGTGCCGGGGCGCGTGGTGCTGCTGCAACTGGTGGATCGGCGCGAGCATCCCCTGGGGCCGGGCCAGGAGCGCGCGGTCGTGCGCAGCGAGCTGCTGCAACGCAAGGCCGAGAAGGACTTCCACGATCTGGTGCGCGACGTGCGCGAGCGCACCTACGTGCGCATTCCCGGCGACGATTCCTGATGTCCGGGCAAGGGCGCGAAGGCCGAGGCGCGCGCGCTGGCGGGCGCCTGGACGGACACACGGCCCGCAAGCGTTTCGGCCAGCACTTCCTGACCGACGCCTCGGTGATCGATGGCATCGTCGATGCCATCGATCCGCGCCCCGGACAGAATCTCGTGGAAATCGGCCCCGGGCTGGGCGCGCTGACCCTGCCGGTGCTGGCGCGCGCGAAGGCACTGACGGTGGTCGAACTCGACCGCGACCTGGCCGGGCGCTGGCGCGCGCGCGCCGAAGCGGGGCTGCGGGTCATCGAAAGCGATGCCCTCGCGCTGGACTTCCGTGCTCTGGGTGAAGATCTGCGGGTTTTTGGCAATCTTCCCTACAACATCTCCAGCCCCTTGCTGTTCCACCTGTTCGATTGCGCAGAACAGGTCGTGGACCAGCATTTCATGCTTCAGAAGGAAGTGGTGGATCGCATGGTGGCATCTCCACGCAGCGCCGCCTACGGGCGCCTGTCGGTGATGCTGCAATGGCGCTACCGCATGTGGCCGGTGCTGGACGTGCCGCCCCAGGCCTTCACCCCGCCGCCGCGGGTGGATTCCGCCGTGGTGCGCATGCAACCCCGTGCGCCGGCCGAACTGCGCGGGCTGCGGCCCCCCAGCCTGCAGCGCCTCACCGCCGCGGCCTTCTCGCAGCGTCGCAAGCTGCTGCGCCACGGCCTGGGGCCGTGGCTGCAGGAGCAAGGCTACGAGGGCGCCTTCGACCTGCAGCGGCGTGCCGAGGAGGTGGGCGTGGAGGAATACATCGAGCTCGCCGTGGAGCTGCGCGAGCGGGCCGCCGCCAACGGCATGCCTGGCGCCTAACGGCGCCGAGCCCCCTGGATGCGCGGGCGCCTAGGCTGCCTGCGCCAGCCAGGTGCCGTACCACGGCGCGCTGCTGGGGCGCACCGAGCGACTGGCTCGAAAACCCGGTTCCACTTCACCCCGCAACGCCTCCCGGGTAGGCGCGCGGGTCACAGAAAAGAGTAGAAGACCCGGAACTCCACCCCCTGCTCGTACCAGAAGTCCGAGGCGTCGCGGAACACGTCCAGCAGGGTCTCGCGCGCTTCCTTGTCGAAACGCTGGGTCATCGGCAGCTGCTCGAGCACGATGACAAAGCCGGGTTGCGGACCCGCGCTGGCGATCATGTCGGTCAGGCAGTCGCGCAAGGCATCGAAGTTCTTGCCGAAATGCTTGGGGAACAGGAAGGAACGCGACAGGGTCTCCAGCACTTCCTGCTTGGTGGTCGCCTGCGCCAGGTTGGCGTAGAGGAAGTGCTGTCCGGCTTCCTGCGCGGCCGCCATGAGCTCGTTCACCCGGAAGGCGCGGATCGACTGCACGATGTTCGGACGCAAAGCCTTGAGGTTGACGCCCTCGTCGACCTCAACCGGCAATGGATTGGAAGCTTGCGTAGTGATCATGGGTGTAATAGCAGACATCGGGGCTGCGCGGGGCACCACCGCAAACGATTCGCCTGGCTCCCCGGGTGCGGCTGCCCGGAGTGGGTACGGTGTATTCACGGTAATATCCACGTGGTTTGCGCGGCAACAGGTGCTCGTAATTGCCGAACACGATTCCGTCCTTGGCGTAAGGAAACGGACCTCCGCTGCGAATTCGCCGCAGGGTCAGCAAGGCTTCGCGGTCCAGACGCGCCGCCTGCACGGTGCTTGGGTGCGGAGCTTCCAGCCCGCCTTGACGGGCCTGGGCCTGGAGTCCGCAGCCGATCCACGCAGCGAAGGCCAGCAGCAACGTCAGCGCCAGCCCGCGCAGCCTCCACCAGGCGTCGGCACGGGAAACGCTGGACGGCGGATGCTCCGCGTGGCCCCCAAGGGCCTGCGTCGCGACCACGCCAGTCGAGCCCCGTTTCAACTTGTTGTCGTGACGGGCGGTCAGCCAGAGCACGGTAGTGGAGTTATTGGCGGTCCGGCCGTGGACCCGCACGATGCACGCCGGGCCGACGACCAAAAGCTCATGCTAGGGGAAAGCCCCGGCAAAAGCAAGATTTGCGCCTATTTTTTGTGCAGTGCAAGGTGCAGCGCAAGACTTCGAAGTGAGCGGTCACTCCGAATCCGCAGCCCCTCGAACCCGAGGCCGGGCCGCCCCGGGCGAGCGCCGCCGCGGGTCGCGCCGCGGCGGCTTCCCGCGCGCCGCCTCAGCCCCCGGCGTCGGGCCCGTTGGCTTCCATGACGGTGAGCGCGGTCATGTTGACGATGCGCCGCACCGTGCTGGAGGCGGTCAGGATATTCGCCGGGCGCGCCGCGCCCAGCAGGATCGGCCCGATCGCCACGTTGTTGCTGGCCGCCGTCTTGAGCAGGTTGTAGGCGATGTTGGCGGAGTCCAGGTTGGGGAACACCAGCAGGTTGGCCTCGCCGGACAGCGTGGTCTGCGGCAGCAGGCTGCTGCGCAGGTTCGGGTCCAGCGCGCAGTCGCCGTGCATCTCCCCATCCACTTCCAGCCCGGGGTCGCGCTGGCGCAGCAACTCCAGGGCCTCGCGCATCTTCACGGCGCTGGGCGCGTTGCTGGAGCCGAAGTTGGAGTGCGACAACAGCGCCACCTTGGGCACGATGGCGAAACGGCGCAGCTTCTCCGCCGCCATCAGCGTGATCTCGGCCAGCTGCTCGGCGCTGGGATCGACGTTGACGTGGGTATCCACCAGCATGATCTGGCGCCCCGGCAGGATGAGCCCGTTCATCGCCGCGTAGGTGTTCACGCCCGCGCGGCGCCCGATCACCTGGTCGATGTAGTGCAGGTGCAGCTGGGTGTTGCCCCAGGTGCCGCAGATCAGCCCGTCGGCCTGGCCCTTGTACACCATCATGCTGGAGATCAGGGTCAGGCGCCTGCGCATCTCGATCTTGGCGAAGGACGGCGTCAGCCCCTTGCGCCCGGCGAGCTGCTGGTAGGTCTGCCAGAAGTCGCGGTAGCGCTCGTCGTGGTCGGTGTTGACCACCTCGTAGTGCTCACCTTCGCGCAGGCGCAGGCCGAAGCGTTCGATGCGCTGCGCGATGACCGCCGGGCGGCCCACCAGGATGGGGCGCGCCAGTTGCTCGTCGACCACCACGCGCACCGCGCGCAGCACGCGCTCGTCCTCGCCCTCGGCGTAGACGATGCGTTTTTTCGCCGCATGCCGGGCGATGGAGAAGATCGGGCGCATCATCGCGCCGGATTGGTACACGAACTGCTGCAACTGCTCGCGATAGGCCTCCAGGTCGGCGATCGGGCGGGCAGCCACGCCGCTTTGCGCCGCGGCGCGCGCCACGGCGGGCGCGATGTGCAGGATCAGACGCGGGTCGAAGGGCTTCGGGATCAGGTAATCCGGCCCGAAACACGGCGAATTCCCGCCGTAGGCGGCCGCGACCACGTCGCTCTGCTCCATCTGCGCCAGCGCCGCGATGGCTTCCACCGCGGCGATCTCCATCTCGGTCGTGATGGTCGTGGCGCCACAGTCCAGCGCCCCACGGAAAATGTAGGGAAAACACAGGACGTTGTTGACCTGGTTCGGGTAGTCCGAGCGCCCGGTGGCGATGACCGCGTCGTCGCGCACGGCCTGCACCTCCTCCGGCAGGATCTCGGGCACCGGATTGGCCAGCGCCAGGATCAGCGGGCGCGGCGCCATGGCGCGCACCATGTCCTGCTTGAGCACCCCGCCGGCGGACAGGCCGAGGAAGATGTCGGCGCCCTCGATCACGTCGCCCAGCTTGCGAGCCTCGGTGCGCTGCGCATAGCGTTGCTTGTCGGGGTCCATCAGCTCGGTGCGGCCTTCCCAGACCACGCCGGCGATGTCGCTGACCCAGATATGTTCGCGCGGCATGCCCATGTGTTCGAGCAGGCGCAGGCAGGCCAGCGCGGCGGCGCCCGCCCCCGAGCACACCAGCTTGACGTCCTCGATGCGCTTGCCCACCACTTTCAGGCCGTTGCGCACGGCCGCCGACACGATGATGGCGGTGCCGTGCTGGTCGTCGTGGAACACGGGAATGCGCATGCGCGAGCGCAGCTCGCGCTCCACGCGGAAACATTCGGGAGCCTTGATGTCCTCGAGATTGATGCCGCCGAAGGTCGGCTCCAGCGCGGCGATGATCTGGATCAGGCGCTCGGGGTCCTTCTCGTTGACCTCGATGTCGAACACGTCGACGTTGGCGAACTTCTTGAACAGGACCGCCTTGCCCTCCATCACCGGCTTGGCCGCCAGCGGGCCGATGTCCCCCAGGCCCAGCACCGCCGTGCCGTTGGTGATCACCGCCACCAGGTTGCCGCGCGCGGTGTACCGCGCGGCCGTGCCCGGATCGGCGGCGATTTCCTCGCAGGCCGCGGCCACCCCCGGGGAATAGGCCAGGGCCAGGTCGCGCTGGTTGGACAGTTGCTTGGTCGGGGCGACGCTGATCTTTCCGGGAAGCGGATGCTCGTGGTATTCCAGGGCCGCTCGGCGCAGCTCGGCCTTGGCGTCAGGGTTCGACATGAAGGAGGTCTCCGAAACCATCGCCTGTTGTGCATTCGGGCGCATCCGCGCAGGGAACCCGCCGGGCGGCCCCGCCGTGCGCGCCGGCCGCGCACCCCATGGGCGCGACACCAGGCTTGCGCGGAATTCTAGGCCTCGCGTCGCCCAGGGCCTTGGCGCAGCGGCGACAATACCCCCCATGGTCCCAGCCCCCGACGCGTCCGCCGCCCTCGAGCCTCCCTCCAGGCCTCCCGACGCCTCGGGCGGGGAGTTCGAGCTGATCGCAAGGCACTTCCGGCGTCCGGCCTCGCGCGCCCTGCTCGGCGTGGGGGACGATTGCGCGCTGCTGCGGGCCGTGCCCGAGCAGCAATGGGCCGTGTCCACCGACATGCTGGTGGAAGGGCGCCACTTCCTCGCCGGCACCGACCCCCGGCACCTGGGCCACAAGGCCCTGGCCGTGAACCTGTCGGACCTCGCCGCCATGGGCGCGCAGCCGCACTCCTTCCTGCTCGCGCTGGCGCTTCCCGCCGCCGATGAGGCCTGGTTGTCGGCCTTCAGCGCCGGGCTGTTCGCGCTGGCCGAGGCGCACGACATCGAGCTGGTCGGGGGCGACACCACGCGCGGCCCGCTCAACCTGTGCCTGACCGTGCTCGGCCTGGTGCCGCCCGGCGCTGCGCTGCGGCGGGACGCGGCCCGCGCCGGCGACGACCTGTGGGTGTCGGGCGTACCCGGCGAGGCGCGCCTGGCGCTGGGGCACCTGCGCGGGGAATGGGCCCTGGCGCCCGAGGCGCTCGCGCAGGTGCTGCCGCGCCTGGAGCAACCCACCCCTCGGGTAGCCCTGGGGCTGGCGCTGCGTGGCCTGGCCCACGCCGCCATCGACGTGTCCGACGGCCTGCTGGGCGATCTGGCGCATGTATTGCGCGCCAGCGGCGTGGGCGCCGAGGTCCTTGCCGACGCATTGCCGCGCGGCCAGGTGCTCGCGGCGCAGCCCGAGGCGCGCCGCCGCGCCTGCCAGCTCGCCGGTGGCGACGACTACGAACTCCTGTTCACCGCCCCGCGCGCCCGGCGGGCCGATGTGCAGGCGGCCGCTGCCGCGGCCGGCGTGGCGGTCAGCCGCATCGGCAGCGTGGACGACGAACCGGGGCTGCGCCTGCGTGACGCCGCGGGAGCTAGCATCGACGCCGACTTTCCCTCCTTCGACCATTTCGCCCACCCATGAACCAGCCCCCGCGCGCGGACTGGCGCTTCCTGCTTTCCAGCCCCTGGAATTTCCTGGCCATGGGCTGCGGCTCGGGCCTGTCCCCGGTGGCGCCCGGCACCGCCGGCAGCCTGTTCGGCTGGGCGACCTGGCTGCTGTTGCAGCGCCTGCTGCCGCAGTGGGCGTGGCCGCTTCTTGTGCTGGCCGGCTTCGCCGGCGGCGTGTGGATCTGCGAACGCGCGGCCCGTGCCCTGGGCCTGCACGACCCCGCGCCCCTGGTGTGGGATGAAATCGTGGCCATGTGGCTGGTGCTGTGGGCGGCGCAATGGGGTGTGAACGCCCTCACCGGCGAATACGGCCTGCTGCCGTGGCCCCTGCAGCTGGCCGGCTTCGCGCTGTTCCGCCTGTTCGACGCCCTCAAGCCCGGCCCCGTGGGCTGGGCCGATCGCAAGCTCAGCGGCGGCCTGGGCATCATGCTCGACGACATCGTCGCGGCGGTGCTCAGCCTGCTGACCCTGGCCCTGGGGCTGGTGGCCTGGACCCTCCTCGACATGCGCCTGCATGGAATCCGCCTACCCTCCTGAGATCGGCCCCGCCGATGCCGGCTGGCAGGCGCTGCTGGGTGCCGCCGACGAACTCGGGCGCGCACTGGCCGAGCGCGGCTGGATGCTCGGCTGCGCGGAATCCTGCACGGGCGGCATGATCGCCGCGGCGCTGACCTCGCTGCCGGGCAGCAGCCAGTGGTTCGAACGCTCCATGGTCACCTACAGCAACGCCGCCAAGACCCAGCTGCTGGGGGTGGAGCCCGACACCCTGCGGATCCACGGCGCCGTCAGCGAGGCCACGGCGCTGGCCATGGCGCGCGGGGTGCTGGCCCACGCCCCGGTGCAGGCGGCCCTGTCGGTCACCGGCATCGCCGGCCCCGGCGGAGGCAGCGTGGACAAACCCGTGGGCCTGGTCTGGTTCGGCTGGGCCTGGAACACTCCGCGGGGCGTGGTCGCGCAGGCCGAGTCCTGCTGCTGGCCGGGTGGACGCCACGCGGTGCGCATGGCCTCCGCGCAGCATGCGTTGCGCGGCATGCTGCTGCGCGTGCTGGCTCGCGATCCGGCGACTCGCGGCACCTGAGGGCCGCGCGAGCGCCCCTTCCTACAATGCAGGCAATGAACACACCCTTCCAGACCTCCGCGCCGGCAGGCTCCAGCCCGCTCAGCGCCCTCTCCCCGCTCGACGGCCGCTACAGCTCCAAGGTCGACGCGCTGCGCGCGCATTTGTCGGAAAGCGCGCTGATGCGCTGCCGCGTGCAGGTCGAGATCGAATGGCTGATCGCGCTGTCGCAGGCGGGGCTGGCCGAGCTCGCGCCGATCCCGGCCGCGCTGCAGGCCGAGCTGCGCACCCTCGCCGCCCAGTTCGGCGAGACCGACGCGCAGGCCATCAAGTCCATCGAGCGCGTGACCAACCACGACGTCAAGGCGGTCGAGTACTGGATCAAGGAACGCCTGGGCGCCTGGCCGGAGCTCTCGCGCAGCAGCGAATTCGTGCATTTCGCCTGCACCTCCGAGGACATCAACAACACCGCGCACGGGCTGATGCTCAGCGGCGCCCGCGAGCAGGTGCTGGTACCGGTGCTGCAGGGTGTGCTGGCGCGCCTGCGCCGGCTGGCGCTGGACCTGGCCGATGCGCCGATGCTCTCGCGCACCCACGGCCAGACCGCCAGCCCCACGACCCTGGGCAAGGAAATGGGCAATTTCGCGGCGCGCCTGCAGGGCGCGATCGCGAGGCTGCGCGCGGTCGAGCTGACCGCGAAGATGAACGGCGCGGTGGGCAACTACAACGCCCACCTGGCCGCCTATCCGGACCTGGACTGGGAGGCCCTGGCGCGCGGCGTGGTGGAGCGCCAGCTGGGCCTGCGCTTCAACCCCTACACCATCCAGATCGAGCCCCACGACTGCATGGCCGAGATGTTCGACGCCGTGGCGCGGCTGAACACGGTGCTGATCGACCTCAACCGCGACCTCTGGGGCTACATCTCCCTGGGCTATTTCCGCCAGCGCACCAAGGCCGGCGAGATCGGCTCGTCGACCATGCCGCACAAGGTCAACCCCATCGACTTCGAGAACTCGGAGGGCAACCTGGGCATCGCCAACGCGCTGCTGCGGCACCTCAGCGACAAGCTGCCCATCTCGCGTTTCCAGCGCGACCTCACGGACTCCACGGTGCTTCGCAACATGGGCGTGGCCCTCGGCCATGGCCTGCTGGCCTACGACAGCCTGCAGCGTGGACTCGACAAGCTCGAGCCCGACCTGCCCCGGCTCGCGCAGGACCTGGACGCCGCCTGGGAAGTGCTGGCCGAACCGGTGCAGACGGTCATGCGCAGGCATGGCCTGCCCAACCCCTACGAGCAGCTCAAGGAACTCACCCGCGGCAAGGCCATCACCCGCGACATCCTGCGCCAGTTCATCGCCGGCCTGCCCCTGCCCCAGGCCGAGCGCGAGCGCCTGCTCGCGCTCAGCCCCGGCGCCTACACGGGCAAGGCGGCCGAGCTGGCACGCCGCATCGGTGGCGCGCAGGATTGATGCTCCCCGGCCCGGCGCGCGCCGCATGACCACTCCCATGCCAGCCTGGAATCGATCATGACCAAACTCGTGCTCAAGTGGCTGCTGTCGGCCACCGCGCTGATGGCGGTGGCCTACCTGTACAGCGGGGTCGTGCTGTCGGGCTTCGTGGCCGCGCTTTGGGCTTCGCTGATCATCGGCCTGCTCAACAGCCTGGTACGGCCGGTGCTGCTGCTGCTGACCCTGCCCATCACCGTGCTCACGCTGGGCCTGTTCTTTTTCGTCATCAACGCGGCGATGTTCTACGCCGCCTCGGGCCTGAGTGCCGGCTTCGAGGTGCGCGACTTCGGCGCGGCGCTGGTCGGCTCGCTGCTGTACAGCGTGGCCGGGCTGATCATCGACTCAGCGCTCGAGGGGCTGTTCCAGAACGGCCGCCGCTGAGTCCTTCGTGCTCCGCGCCGCCCGCGCCAGCTCGCGCAGGGCGCGCAGGCGCGCTCCCCGTGGAGGATGGGTGCGGAACAGGCGCGACATGCCACGGCGGGCCAGCGGCTCGTCGAACATCAGCTGCGCGCCGGCCGGGTAGCGCGCCGCCAGCGCGAACAGGCCCTGGCGGTCGGCGCGCGGGCGCAGCTGCCGCAGCGCCCGCGCCATGGCCTCGGGGTCCCCGCACAGGCGCGCGCCCAGGCGATCGGCCGCGAACTCCTTGCCCGCCGAGCCCCCCATGCGCACCAGCAGGGCCACGAGCGGCGCCAGCAGCAACCACAGCGGCGCGGCCCAGGGCCCCGCGCCCGTCGCAGCGTCCTCGGAGACCTGGGCGTAGCCCGCCTGGGCCGCGGCCGCGAGCACTCCCCCTGCCGCCGCAGCCAGGCTGGCCGGCAACATGTCCCCGCGCAGGACATGGGCGAACTCGTGCGCCAGCACGGCCCGCAGTTCGCGCTCGTCCAGCAAGTGAAGAATGCCGCGGGTCAGCACCAGCGAGGCGCACCGCGCATGGCAACCGGTGACAAAGGCGTTGGGAGCGGCTTCGTCCAGCAGGTACACCCTCGGCACCGGCACATCGGCACGCCGCGCGAGTTCGCGCACCATGGCCAGCAGATGCGGCGCGTCCCGCGCATCGACCTCGCGGGCGCGGTACAGGCGAAGCACCACGGGCGAGCAATACCGGAAGGCCGCGGCGACGGCCAGCAAGGCCAACGCGGCGCCCGGCACCCAGCCGCCCAGCCAGCGGCCGAGCAGGGCTGCCGGCCATGCCGCGACGACCAGCAAGGCCAAGGTGCGCAGCAGGTTGGACATGCGCGGGATCCAGGCTTGATGAATTACCTTTTGAAACACAGGTAACGCATGCTAGCGTATCCAGGCGGCCCGCACCACCCGCAGCGCCTAGGTCGCCGCCGGGGCCTCGCAGGCGAAACAGTCCCCGGCCCGTACCGGCAGGCCCCGCAGCAGCGCGGCCGCGTCGACCGGGGTGCCTCCGGAGCGCTGCAGGCGGGTCAGCACCAGCGAGCCCTCGCCGCAGGCGATCTCGATGCCGGCGGCGTCGGCGCGCAGCACCTGGCCCGGCGGGGCGCCCGGGCCGCCGCGTCCCAGGCGGGCAGCGTGGACCTTGAGCTGCGCGTCGCCCAGGCGGGTACGCGTGCCGGGCTGCGGCTCGAAGGCCCGGATGCGTCGCTCCAGCTCGACCGCGGGGCGGCGGTAATCCAGCCAGGCCTCCGCCTTGTCGATCTTGGCCGCGTAGCTGGCGCCGTCATTGGGCTGCGCGGTGGGCTCGGCCACCCCCTGCCGCAGGTCGAGCAGGACCTGCAGCAGCAGCCGGGCACCGAGCTCGGCCAGGCGATCGTGCAGCGTGGCCGCCGTGTCCTCCGCGAGGATGGGGGTTTCCTCCATGCGATACACGGGCCCCGTGTCCAGTCCGGCCTCCATGTGCATGATGCTGACCCCGGAAAACGCATCGCCCGCCTCGATGGCGCGCTGGATCGGCGCCGCGCCGCGCCAGCGCGGAAGCAGCGAGGCGTGGATGTTCAGGCAGCCCAGGCGCGGCAGATCCAGCACCCACTGGGGCAGCAACAGCCCGTAGGCCACCACCACGAGCACATCGGGCGCCGCGCGGCGCAGGGCCTCGCGCGCCAGCCTGGCATCCTCGGGAAAACGCCCGTCCAGGCGCAGGCCGCGGGGTTGTTCCAGCGCCAGCGCATGCTCCAGGGCGACGCGCTTGACCGCGCTGGCCTGCGGGTGCAGGCCCCGGCCGGCCGGGCGATCGGGCTGGGTCAGCACCAGCGGGACCTCGTAGCCGGCCCGCAACAGCGCGCGCAGTGCCAGCGCCGCGAATTCCGGGGTGCCGGCGCAGGCCACGCGCAGCCCGCCCGAGCCCGGGGCGCCCGGCTCCCCCGCGAGGACGGCGGCTTCGGCCACGGCCTCAGGCCGCCTCGGTCTCGCGCTGTCGCTTGCGCATGCGCACCTTGATGCGATTGCGCTTGAGCGCGGAAAGGTAGTCCACGAACACCTTGCCTTCGAGGTGGTCCATTTCGTGCTGCACGCAGACCGCCAGCAGTCCGTCGGCGTCGATCTCGAAACTCTCCCCGCGCGCGTCCAGCGCGCGCACGCGGATCTGGTCCGGACGGGTCACCTTGTCATAGATGCCGGGCAGGGACAGGCAACCTTCCTCCCATTCCTTGCAGTCGGCGCTGCGCTCGACGATCTGCGGGTTGATCAGCACCATCGGCTGGTCGCGCTGCTCGGAGGTATCGACGACGATGATGCGTTCGTGGATGTCCACCTGCGTGGCCGCCAGGCCCACGCCCTTGGCCGCGTACATGGTCTCGAACATGTCGGACACGATGGCGCGTACGCGATCGTCGACCTGGGTCACCGGCTTGGCCACCGTGTGCAGCCGGGGATCGGGATATTGGAGGATATTCAGCAAGGCCATGGCGGGCTCCGATGCATCGAATGCCATGCACCGTCCCCTGTACGGGGCGCGGCATTCATGCAACTTCGCGTGGGGTCAATCTGGGGTTTTGATTGCGACGGGCGCGGATTTATGGAGACAATGTAACAAGCATTCGAGGTTTTGCCTGCCGGAAACTTCCCGTCGATCCGCGATCAGGGTGCCGCGGCCGACCCGGTCGCTTCGGGGCGAGGCCTCCCGCAAGTTCCAAGGTGGGGGCGCGCGGCCGAAGTGCAAGTACGTGCACCGGGATCCCGGGCCGCGGATACGCCGCGGCGCCGAACGGAAAATCCTTTCCACACCTGTATTGTCTTTCTTGGGGGCCCCTTCATGCAACGCAAGCTCTATGGCCGCGCCGGCGCGCTCGGACTGCTGTTCTGGCTGGGCCTGGCCGCG
>JAKBBK010000035.1:15499-30144 GCA_021808525.1 Pseudomonadota bacterium | reverse complement strand
TGGGCGACCTGCGTACCATTCTGGCCGGACGCGAGCCCTTCTACGCCAAGGCCGAGTTCTCGCTCGACACCAGCGCCCAGGCGCTGCAGCCCACCTTCGTGGCGCTGCGCGCGCTGGCGCGCGAGGCACTGCACCTGGCCTGAAGCCTCGCGGCACGGCCCCACCTTCCCCACGGAGTCCATCGATGCCCGAGACCCTTTCCGTCCTTCGCCGCGCCGGCGGCGTCGCCGAGTTGCGCATGTCGCGCCCGCAGGTGTTCAACGCCTTCGACGAAGCCATGATCGGCGAACTCGACGACGCCTTCGCCCAGGCGGCCGCCGACCCCGAGGTGCGCGTGGTCGTGCTGTCCGGGGAGGGCCGGCATTTCAGCGCCGGGGCCGACCTGAAATGGATGCAGCGCGCCAGCGAGGCCGACGAGCAGTGGAACCTGGCCGACGCGCGCCGCTTCGCGGCGATGCTGAGGCGCATCGACACCTGCCCCAAGCCCACGGTGGCGCGCATCCAGGGCGCGGCGCTGGGCGGGGGCTTCGGTCTGGCCTGCGTATGCGACATCGCCATCGCCTCCGAGCAGGCCAGCTTCGCGGTCAGCGAGGCGCGCTTCGGCATCCTGCCCTCGGTCATCGGCCCCTACGTGGTCAACTCCGTGGGCCGGCGCCAGGCGCGGCGACTGGCGCTGAGCATGCGGCGCATCGGTGCAGCCGAGGCCCTGGCCATCGGCCTGGTGCACGAGGTGGTCGCGCCCGATGCGCTGGATGCCGCGGTGCAGCGCACCGTCGACGAGTTGCTGCAGGGCGGCCCCCAGGCGCAGCGCGAGATCAAGCAATTGTTCGCCGCGCTGGAGATCGGCCCGGTGACCGACGAGGTGGTGGAACTCACCGCGCGCACCATCAGCCGCGTGCGCGGCACCGAGGAGGCCCGCAAGGGTTTCGCCGCCTTCCTCGCCAAGCAGCCGGCGCCCTGGGCGCCGCGTGGCGACGAGGCCTGAGGCGGCGCGCCGGATTCAGTGGTAGCCGCGGTCGTCGCCGGGCGTGCCCGGGTCGGCCGCCATGGCCTCGCGCCACACGCGCAGGGGCACGTAGGTGCGCAGGCGCTGCAGCAGGCAGCGCGCCACCTCCGGGCCCGCTTCGTGGCCGACGAAGGGCAGCACGTCGGCGGTGACGTCGGCGCCCAGGCGCACCAGGTGCTCGGCGGCCTCGACGGTCAGCGCGTAGGGCATGACGGGGTCGCGCTTGCCATGCAGCAGGTGCAGCGTGGTGCCCGCGCTGGCGCGCGTGGGCAGCCGCGCGAAGCGCGCGCCGATGGCGGCCACGCGCCCGGCCGGCGCCTCGCGGTCGCGGGTGGCTTCCAGCGCCATGATGCCGCCCTGGGAAAAGCCGATCAGCGCCGTCTGCGCCACCGTGGTCCCGGTCTCGAGTTGCCAGTGGCGCACCGCACCCAGGAAGGCCGGCATGGCCTGCGCCACCCTTTCGGCCCGGTTGGCCTGCGTGACTCCGCGCACGTCGAACCACTGGTAGCCGCGACCGCCGGCGCAGGGCTCGGGCGAGCGCAGGCTGACCACGCAGGCCTGCGGGAATTCGGCCGCCAGGCTGCGGCCCAGGGGCTCCAGGTCGTGCTCGTCGGCACCGAAGCCGTGGAACAGCAGCACCAGCTGCTGCGCCTGGGCGGCGGGACGGGCGATCACCAGCGAAGCCACGGCTGCGGCAGTCGGCGCGGGAGGCGAAGCTTCGGGCATCTCAGTCCAGGGTCCAGGCATCCATGCTCAGCATGCCATAGTGCACGCCTCCGCACCAGTAGCGTGCTGCCGCGGCGGGCTCGCTGCCGATGGCCGGGGTGCCTTGCGCCGCGCCAGGCGCCGGGCCAGGCACCGGGCCATGCGCCAGCGCCGCGCCCAGCACCCAGTGCAGGGGCAGCAGGTGTTCGTCGCTGGGGTGGGCGCGCCGCGCATGCGGGGCCCGGGTCTTCCACTCCAGCAGCGCCTGCGCGTCGCCGCGGCCGATGGCCTCGCGCATCCAGGCGCTGAATTCGAGCACATAGGGCTCGGCCGGATCGGCCACCGTGGCCGCGGCGCGGAATTCGTGCAGGTTGTGGGTGAGGCTGCCGCTGCCCAGCAGCAGCACCCCCTGCTCGCGCAAGGGCGCCAGCAGGCTCCCCAGGCGCCAGGCACCCTGCGCGTCCAGCGGCCAGGGCATGGACAGCGGCACCACCGGCAGATCCGCCCGCGGGAACATCAGGCGCAGCGGCACCCAGACACCGTGGTCCAGCCCGCGCCCCGGGTCCAGCGCGACGGGAAGACCCGCCTCGCCCAGCAGGCCGGCGACCTGCCGGGCCAGCTCGGGGTCCCCCGCCGCCGGATAGCGCAGTTGCTGCAGCGCGGGATCGAAGCCCCCGAAATCGTGCAGGGTCTGGGGCCGCGCGGCCGACCCCACGGCCAGGCCGCGGGTCATCCAGTGCGGCGACAGCACGAGCACGGCGCGCAGGGTCCGCGCGCGCAGCGCGGCGCCCAGCTCGGTGAGCATGGGCGCCGCGCTGCCGGGTTCCAGCGGCAGCATCGGCGAGCCGTGCGAGACGAATACCGCTGGCGCGCGCCGCGCGCCCTGTGCCGGATCCATGGCTTCGACTCCCCTGCCGCGCTCAGGCCTTCTTGGCCTCGCGCTCGGCCGCCAGCGTGGCGGCCACCGCCGGGCGCTGCGAAACGCGCTCGATGTAGGCCTGCAGCGCCGGCCAGCGCGACAGGTCCAGCCCCACGAAGCCGGCCCAGCTCAGCACCGTGAACAGGTAGGCGTCGGCCACCGTGAACTGCGCGCCCATGAGGAAGTCCTGCCCGCCCAGGATCTGCGCCAGGTAGTCGAAGCGACCGTACAGGCGCTGGCGTTGCAGCTCCTTGACCTCCTCGGGGAACTGCGGGCTGAACAGCGGGCTGTACTGCTTGTGCAGCTCGGTGGAGATGAAATTCAGCCACTCCTGCAGGCGGTAGCGCTCGATGCTGCCGTTGGCCGGCGCGAGCCCGGAGGCCGGCTTCTGGTCGGCCAGGTACTGCACGATGGCCGGGCCCTCGGTGAGCACCGTGCCGTCGTCGAGTTGCAGCACCGGCACGTAACCCTTGGGGTTGACCGCGCGGAAATCCTTGCCGCCGTCAAAGGTCTTTGCGCCCAGGTCCACCTTCACGACTTCGGCCGGCAGGCCGAGTTCACGCAGCACGATGTGAGGCGACAGCGAGCAGGCGCCGGGGGAGAAATACAGTTTCATGGCTCAGGCTCCTCAGGAGGGGTTGCGCACGGATTCCAGGGCCACGCGCACGTGGACCTTGTGGCCGATGCCGGCCGAGTAGGTGTCGATGCCGAACTGGGTGCGGTCGATCACGCCGTCGGCGACGAAGCCGGTGAGGTAGCCGCCCCAGGGCTTGGGCAGCGAGGGCACGTCGCCGGCGCCGATCAGACGCACGCGAAAGCTCACCGGGCGGGTCACGCCGTGCAGGGTCATCTCGCCGTGCAGCACGCCCGCGCGCGGGCCGTGGGGCACGTAGCGGGTGCCCACGAAGTGCATGGTCGGGAATTGCGCCGCATCCAGGAAGGCGCTGCCGGTGAGCATCTTGTCACGCGCCGGCAGGTAGGTGGTCAGGCTGTCGACCTGCACCGTGACATCGGCCTTGTCCGCCTTCGGGTTGCGCGGGTCGAAGCTGAAGCTGCCGCTGACCTTGGTGAAGGCGCCGTCCACCAGCGAGATGCCGGCGTGGCCGATGGAGAACTGCACGCTGGAGTGGTCGGGGTCGATGGTGTAGCTGCCGGCCGGGTTGGCGTGCTGGACCTTGTAGGCCTGCACCTGCGCCGGCGCGTCGGCCGCGAAGGCGGGGGCGGCCAGCGCCGCAAGGGAAAACACGCCGGCACCCAGTGCAAGGCTCAGTCGGGAAAGGGATTTCATCGATGGATTCCTGGTCGTTCTCGAAGGGAAATCAGGGGGCGACCACCAGGTGCACCTGCACCGGGATGTCCGCCGCCACCACGCTGGTGTCGGCCCAGCTGCCGCTGCCCAGGCCCCAGGCGGTGCGCTGGAGCTTGAAATCCGCGTCCATGGCCAGGGCCTTGCCCTGCGCGTGGGTGCTCACCAGCACGCGCAGCGCATGCGTGGCGCCGCGCACGGTGAAGTTGCCGTCCACCCAGTAGCGGCCCGGGCCGGCGGCGCTCCAGCGGGTGGACACGAAGCGGGCCTGCGGATCGGCCTTGGCATCGAGCCAGTCGGCGCCGCGCAGCAGCTGGTCGGTCTGGGAACTGCCGGCGTCGACGCTGGCGGCGTCCACCGTCACCTGCACGCTGCTGGACTGCAGCTCCTGCGGGGCGAAGTGCACCTGCGCATGCACGGTGCCGAAATGCCCCTTCATGTTCACGCCCATCTGGGTGGCCTGGAAGTCCACCTGGGCGCCGGGCTGCACCTGCGCATAGACCACGGGAGCGGCCTGCGCGCCTGCGGCCAGGGCGAAGGCGGCCAGCGAAACCGCGAGGGGGCGCGCAAGGCGCCTGCATGCAAAGTCCGACATCAGCTCACTCCTTGGAAGTACCCGGAAGCATGCGCAGCAGCACGCCGTCGCGGTCGATGAACTGGTGCTTGAGGGCGGCGCCCACGTGGGCGACGACCAGGGCGGCCAGCGTGTAGTTCAGCCAGGCATGCCACCAGGCCAGATCCCGGGCCAGCGCATGGTCGGGCGCCAGCAGGTTGGGCAGCGGCAGCACCCCCCACCACACCACCCGGATACCCGAGGCCGAGCTCAGCGCCCAGCCCGACAGGGGTATGCACAGGATCAGCAGATACAGCAGCCCGTGCAGGGCCTCGGCCGCGCGCGCCTGCCAGCGGGGCACGGAGTCCGGCAGCGCCGGCGGCCGGTGGCCCAGGCGCCAGACGATGCGCAGCAGCACCAGCAGCAGCACGGTGATGCCGAACCACTTGTGCCAGGAATACAGCTCCAGCTTGCGCACCGACAGCTGCAGCCCGTGCATGTACAGCCCGAGCGGGAACATGCCGAAGATCAGCAGGGCGATCAGCCAGTGCAGCAGGATGGCGACACCGGTGTAGCGCCGGGGCGTGGGGGACATGTTCAGGATTCCTCTTGGGGGTCGTCGGGGCCGGATTGCGCGGCCTGCGCCTGCTCGAAGGCCTGCCGGATGGCGTGCAGCAGCGCCTCGGCGCGGGCGAGGTCGAGCTCGGGGATGCGCGCGAAGGCCCGGCCCACATGTTCGCCATGGGCCGGAAACACCTGTTCGAAAAGAGCCTGGCCGCGCTCGGTCAGGCACACGATCTGGCCGCGGCCGTCCTGCGGGTCGGGATCACGGCGCACCAGGCCCTTCGCCAGCATACGGTCCACCACGCCGGTCAGCGTGCCCTTGGTGATGAGGGTCCTGGCGCCCAGGGTCTTGGGATTCATGCCCGGCGTGTTGCCCAGCGTGGCCAGCACGTCGAACTGGGCCGGGGTCAGGCCCAGCTGCGCGACATGCGCGGCCGAATACCGCTCGAAGGCCTGATAGGCCCGAACGAGTTCGCGCAGGAGCGGCAGATGGGGGCGGACGGAGGACATCGCGGGGGAGGCTTTGCGCCGGGAACCACGGACAGGAAGCGGGAATGGGCAGATATTAGTTCGCGTTAGAACCATCTGTAATGACCAGTGGCTTTGTAGGGTTTTTGATCTGGATCAGGGTCGGGCCGCGCCGCGCACTGTCGCAGGCTGCGACAGTCGACAGGGGCAGGACCCGGTGCGACACTGCTCCGCAGCAGCCAGCGCCGGCACCGCAGGACGCAGGCCAGGAGACAAGCCATGCTCGAACCCCACCCCCGCGGCAGCGCCACGGCCGCGCAGTTGCTGCCCAGCGCGCAACAGCTGCAACTGGCGCGACGACGCTTTTTCGACGAGGGCGGCGACCCCGGAGCGCTGGTGCCGGAGTGCATCGTCCGATCGTGGCGTCGCTGCGCGCCCATGCCCGCGGCCATGGCGCAGCGCGCGGAGCCGCTGCCGGGCGAGCTGCTGGGTTCGCGTCGCGAGGCCCAGGGGCGTCTGCGTCACCACGCGCTGGCCGAGCTGGAGGCCCTGGCCGAAGCCCTGGCTCCGACACGGGCCATCGTGCTGCTGGCCGACCCCGACGGCCTGATCCTCGATGCCGCGGGTTCGGACGCCTTCATGAGCAAGGCCCAGCGCGTGGCGCTGATGCCGGGCATCGACTGGTCGGAGCGCAGCCGGGGCACGAATGCCATCGGCACGGCTCTCACCGAGGGCCATGCCGTCACCGTCGTGGGCCCGCAGCATTACCTGGAACAGAACGCGGCGCTGGCCTGCACGGCCGCACCCCTGCTGGGGCCGGACGGGCGCCTGCTCGGCGTGCTCGACGTCTCGGGCGAGCTGCGCTGCGTGCACGACCAGACGGCCTCGCTGGTGCGTGTGGCCGGGCAGATGATCGAGCACCGGCTGGCCCTGGACGGAAGGCCCGCCGATACCGAGCTGCTGCGCTTCGCGCACGACCCCGCGCTGCTGGGCAGCCACCGCGAGGCCCTGCTGTGGCTGCGCGATGGGGTGGTGGTGGGCGCCAACCGCGCCGCGCTGCGGGCGCTGGGCCTGCGTTTCGAGCAGCTCATGGCGCGACGCGTCACCGATCTGTTCACCGCCCTTCCGCCCACGGGCCGTGCCCCTTCCTGCCTGCAGTTGCGTGGGCATCTGCTGCAGCCCGGGCGCCACGCGCAATGGGTCGCGGCCTGGGTGCCGGCCGCCTCGCGCGCTTCGACGCCCCGCCGGCACCCCTTCGTGCCGCCAGGCAGGCCGCGGGCCCGGCCGCCGAACCATCCGCACGGCCGCTGGTGGACGACGAGGGGCAGCGCCTGCGCGTGGAGCGCGCGCTGCGCGTGCTGGCCGCCGGCATTCCGGTGCTGGTGCAGGGCGAATCCGGCGTGGGCAAGGAGGTGTTCGCGCGCCGGCTGCACACCGCCTGCCCGCGCGCCGCGGGGCCCTTCGTCGCCGTCAACTGCGCGGCGCTGCCCGAGGCGCTGATCGAATCCGAGCTCTTCGGCTACGAAGCCGGCGCCTTCACCGGCGCGCATCGCCAGGGCCGGCCCGGCCTGATCCGCGAAGCCGACGGAGGCCTGCTGTTCCTCGACGAGATCGGCGACATGCCGCTGGCCTTGCAGGCGCGGTTGCTGCGCGTGCTGCAGGAGCGCGAGGTGCGTGCGCTGGGCAGCGCCCAGGCGCGCAGCGTGGACTTCGCGCTGGTATGCGCCACCCACCGCGACCTGCGGGCCATGGTCGGCGAAGGCCGGTTCCGCGCCGATCTGTACTACCGGCTGCAGCATTTCACGGTCGAGCTGCCCGCGTTGCGCGATGATCCCCGAGGCCCCGCCCACATCGCCGAGATGCTGGCGCGCACGCTGGAGGACCGCGACATCGGGCTGAGCGCCGCGGCGCGCGCGGCGCTGCTGGGTCACAGCTGGCCCGGCAACTGGCGCGAACTGGCCGGCACCTGCCGCACCCTGGCGGCGCTGGCGCTTCCCGGCCAGGTGCTCGGACTGGCCGATCTTCCCGCGGCCTTGCGCGAGGCCGCGGCGCCCGAGGCGAAGCGCGGAGCGCGCCCAGAAGCGGCGGCGGACCTGCGAAGCCTGACCGCTGCGGCCATGCAGCGTGCGCTCGAGGCCTGCGGGGGAAACGTCAGCCGCGCCGCGCGCATGCTCGGAGTGCATCGCAGCACCCTGTACCGGCGAAACGCGCCCGACACGCGACCTTCCTGAAACCCCAGGACCCCGCCCTGGCGTGCCGGTGCCGGCCGCCGGGGGATCAGGCCTCGGAAGCCCGCGCCCCCAGGCCGAGGCGCCAGGGCAGCCCGCTGCTGCGCCGGGTCACGCGCTCCAGGCCCTGTCGCAGCACGCCCTCGTGCGCGCTGAACAGGCTCAGGCGAGACCGTGCGCGGGTCACCCCCGTGTAGACCAGCTCGCGGGTGACGCCCGGGCCTTCACCCAGCACCAGCAGCGCATGCGCGAACTCCGAGCCCTGCGACTTGTGGACCGTCGTCGCGAAGGCGGTCTCCACATGGGCCAGGCGCCCGGGCGCGATCCAGCGCACCCCCGCCGCCTGGGCGAAGGCCACGCGCAAGGCGCCGCCGGGCCCGCGCAAGGCGATGCCCACGTCGCCGTTGAACAGTCCCAGCTCGGCATCGTTGCGCGTGACCATCACCGGCCGTGCCTCGTACCAGGGTCCGGCGCTGCCCAGCAGCGCGCGCGCTCGCAGCGCCTGCTCGATCTGGCGATTCATCGCCTCCACGCCCCAGGGCCCCTGGCGCAACGCGCACAGCACGCGCAGCGCGTCGAAGCCCTGCAGCACACGCAGGGCCCAGGCATCCAGCGCCTGGCCGTCCCCGGCGCAGCCCGCGCGCGCCAGCTCCAGGCAGGCCCGCAGTCCGGGGTCGCCCACGGCGGCCTCGCAGACCTCCCGGGGCTGCGTGGCAGGCAGCCACTGCAGTTCCTCCCGCTCGTGCAGGAGCTCCTGCGCCCGCCGCGCATCGCCGCGGTTGACCGCGTCCGCAAGGCCCGCGATGCCGCCGCCGAACCGCCGGCTGCTGCGCAGCATCGCCACCTGCTGGGCCAGCAGCGGCCCCTGTTCGTCCCGCAGCGCAAGCGGCAGGACCTGGCCGCTGAGCTCCAGCACCTGGCGCACGGTACCCGGCAGGTAGCGCCCGGCGCGAGCGTGCACGCACAACTCGCCCAGCACGGCGCCCGCCTCGACGCTGGCCAGCTGGTCGCTGTCGCCCAGCAGCACCAGGCGCGCGTGCGGGGGGAGCGCGTCCAGCAGGTCGGCCATCATTTCCAGGTGCACCATGGAGGCCTCGTCCACCAGCAGCACGTCCAGGTCCAGCGGGTTGCCGGCATGGTGGCGCAGGCGTCGCGTATCCCCGCGCGCGCCCAGCAGCGCGTGCAGGGTGCGCGCGGGCCCGATGCGCGAGGCCAGGCGCAGCGCCGGCAGCTCGCCCAGCCGGGCTCCCAGCTGGCCCAGGGCCGTGTCGATGGACTGCTTCAGGCGCGCCGCGGCCTTGCCGGTGGGCGCCGCCAGCGCCACGCGCAACCGTTCCGGCCGGCTGGCGGTGGCGAACAGCAGCACCAGCAGGCGCGCCGCGGTGAAGGTCTTGCCGGTGCCGGGCCCTCCGGTGATCACGCCGACGCCCGCGCGCAGTGCCAGCGCGCAGGCGACACGCTGCCAGTCCGGCTCGGCGTCGCCGGCGTCGCCGGCGCCGCCGGCCCCGCCGGCCCCGCCGGCCTCTTCGAACAGCGTGCGCATCTGCTCGGCCACGCCAGGCGCGTCGAGCGGCTCGCGGCGACTCGCGCGCTCCAGCCACTGCGTGGCCAGGCGACGCTCGTAGTCGCGATAGCGCCGCAAGTACAGACACCCCTGCTCGAACACCAGGGGCTGCCCTCGATCGGAGGCCTCGCCCTGCTCCACGCACCACACCGCGTCGGCCTGGCGCAGCGCGCTCGCCCAGGCCGGCCCCAGTGCGCAGCCCGCCGGCGCCAGCTCGCGCGCCAGCTCCAGCATCTGGGTCACCAGCGCGCCCGGCAGGCCCAGCTCCACCCAGGCCGCCTCCGGGCCTGGAACCACGGGCTCGGAGGCACCCGACGGCCGCAAAACCGGCTCGGGCCCGAGCGGCGGCTGCAGCACCAGGCAGACATGCCCCAGGCCTTCCAGCTGGGCGACCAGCGCGGCCGCCAGCAGCACCTGCGGATCGTCGCGCGGCGCGGCCTCGGCGACCAGGCCGGCGAAAGCCACGTCCAGGTGGCGCAACCAGCCCGCCCGCGCCCAGGCGCGCAGCTGCTGCAGCACGCGTTCGCGCTCGGCGCCAGCGAACAGCGGCAGGCTGGTGGAACTCGTCATGCCGCGCTCCCCGCGGCGCCCGTGTGCCCGGGGGATGCCCCCGGGCTGAGCAGGCGATCCAGGCGTTCCAGCCACTGCGCGTCGGCCGGCATGGTGAAACAGCCGCGCTCGGGCCCCTCGATGCCGCGCAGGAACAGGCACAGCGCGCCGCCGAGCTGACGCTCCGGCTCGTAGGCGGCGCCCAGGCGCTGGCGCAGCAGGCGGTGCAAGGCGAGCAGGTACAACATGGCCTGCACGTCGTAGCGATGCGCGGCCATCGCGCCCGCCAGGGCTTGCGCGTGGTAGTCGGCATCGCGCTCGCCCAGGGCGTTGGACTTGTAGTCCAGCACCCAATAGCGCCCCTCGTGCTCGAACACCAGGTCGGCGAAACCCATGACCAGGCCGTGCACCCGCTGCTCGTCGAGACGCGCGCGTTCGCGCTGCCCCAGCCAGGCCTGGGCGCACAGACGATCCAGCGCGGCCGTGCTGGCCGCGTCCACGGGAAACCAGAACTCCATCTCCGCCAGGCAGGCGCGCAACTCGCGCAGGCTGGCGCGCAGCGGCGGCAGCGGCGTGCGCGCCACCTGCTGCAGCCAGTCCCAGGCGGCCTCCGCCTCGGCCTCCCAGCCCTGGCGCGCGCAGCGCTGCACGAAAGCGCTGCGCGTGGCGGCGTCGTCGGCGAACTCGTGCTCGGCCAGCCAGGCCAGTTGCTCGTGCAGGAAACTCCCGGCGCGGGCGCCGCGCGCGAAACCGTGGCGCGCGGCGCCGGGGCGCGCGAGCGCGGCCCGATGCGCATCCGCGGGCTCGTCGACTTCGTGCTGGCGCGCCCCGAAGGCCGCGCGCAGGGGCGCCAGGTTGCGCGCCAGCGCGCTGAAGCTCGCGATCTGCCAGTCGCGCTCGAAGCCGGCCTCGAAGACCTCGGGTTCGCGCAACGCCACGGCCTCGGCCGGCGCGCGCAGCAAGGTGGGCGCCTGCACCGGGCACCGAGCCTGCAGATGCACCTGCGGCAGCGCGCCCCAGGTCGCGCGCAGCAGGGACTCGAGCTGCGCGGCCTCGGTCTGCGGCCCGGCGCCGAGCAGATGGCCCAGCGCGCTGCGCGCGAGCAGGCAGCGCGCTTGCCGGCCGTGGCGCAGCGGCGCGGCCCCCATCCACACCGCATGGCGCGCGCGGGTCAGGGCCACGTACAGCAGCCGCAGGTCCTCGCGCAGGCGCTGAAGCTCGGCGTCGCCTGCGGGTGCCGAGCCGGCCGCGCCCTCCTCGGCCTGCTCGGCCTGCTCGGCTGCCTCGCCTGGCTCGTCCTCCTCCTCGGCGCTGCGGAAATGGGTGGCGAAGGGGATCAACACCACCGGGTACTCCAGTCCCTTGGATTTGTGGATGGTGACCACGCGCACCAGCTCGGCCTCGCTCTCCAGGCGAAGTTCCTGCTCCTCGGCGGCCCCCGCTCGACCGGCCACGGCCTGCTCCAGCCAGCGCAGCAGCGCCTGCTCGCCATCCACGCCCGAGCTGGCCTGCTGCAGCAGTTCGGCCAGGTGCAGCACATTGGTCAGTCGCCGCTCGCCGCCTTGGCGCGCCAGCCAGCGCCGGGGCAGGCCCAGGCGGTGCAAGGTGGAGCGCAGCATGGGCAGCACCCCCTGCTGCCGCCAGATGTCGTGCAAGTCCAGCAGCAGCTGGGCGTGGCGCTCGAACACCTCATCGTCGCGCGCCAGCGCCTCCAGTTCCCACAGCTCCAGCCCGAAGCTGGCGTTGGCGAAGCCGGCGCGGGCCAGGGCCGCGTCACGCGGCTCGGCCACCGCCCGCATCCAGCGCAGCAGGTCGCGCGCCTCGGCGCTGGCGAACACCGATTCGCGCTCGCTCAGGTACACGCTGGCCACCCGCCTGCGGCCCAGCTCGGCGCGCACCCGCTGCGCCTGCTCGCCGGTTCGCACCAGCACGGCGATGTCGCGCGGGCGCAGGCGCTCCAGGCCCGCCGCGTCGCGCAGGCCGCATCGGGCATCGCCCAGCAGCGCGACCACGCGTTCGGCGCAGGCCTGGGCGAAATCCCCCAGCGCCTCGGTGGAGCCGCGCAACTCGGTGTCGTACTCGACCCATAGCGCGGGCAGCTCGCCCTCGGCCGTGCACAGGGTCTGCTCGCGCCCGCGCGCCCGCACCGGCACGAAGGGCAAGGGATCGTCCTGGCCGCCGCGGTAGCCGAAGGCGCCCTGCGGCAGCTGCTCCTCGGCCCGCTCGAACAGCCGGTTGACCGCCTGCACCAGGGCTTGCGTGGAGCGATAGTTGGTATCGAGGGCGTAATGTCGCGCGGCGGTGGCGCGGCGCGCGCGGATGTAGCTTTCGATGTCGGCGCCGCGAAAGGCGTAGATGGACTGCTTGGGATCGCCGATGAGCAGCAGCGCGGTCCCCGGGTCGTTCCCCCCCACCCGGTACAGGCTGTCGAACAGGCGGTACTGCAGCGCCGAGGTGTCCTGGAACTCATCCAGCAGGGCCACCGGATACTGCTCGCGGATGCGCTCGCGCAGTCGCGCTCCGGCGGGGCCGTCCAGCGCCTGCGCCAGGCGCAGCTGCAGGTCCGTGAATCCGAAGCTGCGCGCCTGGGTCTTGAGTTCGAACAGGCGCAGCTCGACGGCCGCGCAGGCACGCTCGGCCAGCTCGGCGTCGGCGCGCGGCAGGGCCTGCAATCGATCGTGCAGCGCCCCCAGCTGCTCGAATCCCTCGGGGACCTCGAGCTGCCTTGCCTTCTTGAGCGCCTCGCGCAGGCCCTGCGCGCACAGGCGTTGCCAGGCCTTGTCCTCGAGCTCCACGGCCTCGCCGTCGTCCGCGCCGGCCCATTGTTCCAGGGCATCGAACCAGGGTGCCAGGCGCGCCACGGAAACCATGCGGGCGTGAAAGGGCGAATCCCCGGCGCACTGGGCCTCGATCCAGGCGCGCATGGGGCCCAGGCGCTCGTGCCAGGCCTCGCGCAGCTCGCGCAAGGCCTGGCGGCGCAGCGTGTCCACGCGGCGCCAGGCCGCTCCCAGCTGGCCGGCCGGCTCCCCCTCGCGCACCAGGCCGGCGGCCACGCGTCGCCCGACGCGCGCGCCCACGGCCTGCTCGAAGGCCGCGTACTCGGGCCACAGGCGCAGCAGGCCCTTCAGCTCCTCGCCCCGCAAGGGGTAGATCTCGCGTCGCCACACATCGCGCAGCGCGCGCTGGCGCAGCTCGGTGTCATCGGGCAGGAGTTGTTCATCGAACAGGCTGCCGCTGTCGAAGGCATGTTCGCGCAGCATGCGCTGGCACCAGGCGTCGATGGTGAACACCGCGGCGTCGTCCATCGAATCGGCGGCCAGCGCCAGGCGCCAGGCGGCCGTCTCGCGCGCGGCGGCATCCCCGGCCTCGGCCAGCAGCTGGCGCAGCAGGCTGTCGTCCTGCGCGGCCTCGAGTTCGCCGCGAAAACACGCGGCGGCCTGCGCCAGGCGCGCGCGGATGCGCTCGCGAAGCTCCTGCGTGGCCGCCCGGGTGAAGGTCATGACCAGGATGCGCGCGGGAGCCAGGGGCTCGCGCCAGGCGCTGCCCGGCTCGCCGTGGCCCAGCACCAGGCGCAGGTACAGGGCGGCGATGGTCCAGGTCTTGCCGGTACCGGCGCTGGCCTCGATCAGCCGGCTGCCCCACAGCGGAAGGCGCAGCGCATCGAGCGGATGGACGGCTTCGGACATGGCCCTCAACGGCGCAGGCCGTGCTCCAGTTCCACGGGGTCGAGCACCCGCAGCCGCGCCTGCGCCCAGTCGCACACCGGCTGGAACAGCTGGCGCGCGAAGCTCTCGAAGCGGCCATCGGCGCGCAGCGCGTCGAAGTCGGGATACAGGCGTGCCAGGCAGGGGTCCTCGCGTTCTCCGCGTGCGTGGCGCGATCCTTCATAGGCGACGCGCGCCGGCTTGCCGCGCAGGTGCTCGATGGCGCTGCGCGGGGCCCAGGGCAAGGGCTGCAGGCGCGCCAGGCGCCAGGCGCGCAGCAGCTCGGCGAGACGCTCGCGCGCGGCCGAGGGCTCCAGCGCCGACCAGTGCAGCGCGACATCGGGGCCGAGCAGGTAGCCTTCGGCGCGCAGGCCCGCCGCCGCCGCGCCCAGCATGCGTACCCAGGTACCCAGCAGCCGGTCCACGCGAACCTGGCGCCCCTGCAGCAGGCGGGATGCGCCGAGCTCCAGGCGCAGCGCCACGCCGGCCCCGGCGGCGCCCTCGGCGCCCTGTCGCAGGCCGTCGATCCAGTCTTCCAGGGCTGTCGCCTGGCCCGTGCCGCCCTGCAGGTCCTGCGCGTCCAGGTCCTGCGCGTCCAGGTCCAGGCGCAAGGCCAGGCGGGGAAGGTCGCGCGGGTGCAGCGCGGCCAGCGCGGCCCAGCAGCGCAGGGCCGGCGCGAGTTCGTGCCGCAATTGCTCCGCGGCCCATGCGCCCGGGCCGCCCAGGGGCAGCAGCCCGGAGGCGCCGGCGCGCTGCAGGCGCGCCTGCAGCAGCGCGTCGAGGTCCTGGCCCACCATGGCCCGCGGATCGCGCAGCAGTTCCTGCACCAGGCGATGGCGCTCCAGGCCGCGCAGCGCGAAGGCCTCGTCGTCCTCGGGCAAGGGATCCGCTTCGTCGAAGGCCACGCCCAGCGCGGTGCGCAGGTACAGGCGCGCCGGATTGCGCAGCATGGAGCCGAGCTCGGCCAGCGAGGCCGCGGGGGGCGGCTCGGGCTCGCCCTCGCGCCGCGATGAGGCGGGCGCGCCAGGCTCGGCGGCCCATGCGTCGGCGCCAGACGCATCGGCCCCGGAAGCGCCGGC
>JAKBBK010000035.1:0-15399 GCA_021808525.1 Pseudomonadota bacterium | reverse complement strand
CGGCCCCGGAAGCGCCGGCATGCAACGCGAACCATTCGCGTGCGTAGGTGCGCGGCCCGCCGGGCTCGAAATAGCGCCGTCCGAAGGGCTGCAGCGGGTGCTCGGTGCTGCGCTGGCGCAGCAGGGCCCGGCCCGGCGTCTCGCCGGGTCCGGCCTGCGCGGCGCGGAAGCCGGCGGCCAGGTAGTCGCGCAACTGCGACACCAGCACCGACGGCGCCAGCTCGGTGTTGTCGCGCGCGCTGCGCCCGCACCAGCTGATGTACAGCACCCGTCGCGCGGCCAGCAGCGCCTCGAGCATGAGATAGCGGTCGTCGTCGCGGCGTGAACGATCGCCGGGGCGCTCATGCCCCGGCAGGGCCATGAGGTCGAAATCGCTGCGCTGGGCCCTGCGCGGGTAGGCGTCCTCGTTCATGCCCAGCAGGCACACGACCTGGAAGGGAATGGCCCGCAGGGGCAGCAGGCTGCAGAAGGTGACGCCACCGGCCAGGAAACGCCCGGCCACGCTGGTGTCGTCGATGCGGTCCAGCCAGGCCTGCGCGAAGACCTCCAGCGGCAGCTCCCGGTCGAAGCCGGCGCATTCGCAGTCCTGCAGCCATTGGGCCAGGCCTTCCTGCATGGCGGCCAGCGCCTGGCGCTCGGACTCGTCCACGGGCTGCACCAGGGCGTCGAGCAGTTCGCGCGAGGCCTGGGCCCAGCGGGCCGGCGTGGCGGGCTCGCGCGAGGCCGCCCACCAGCCCTGAAGCACCTCGAGCAGCGCATGCAGGGATCCGGCCAGCGCGGCGTCGAGCCCGCCCACTTCGCCCAGGGGTTCGATGCCCCGCCAGGCCGATGCCTCGCCGTTGGCATACCCCAGCAGCATGCGGCGCAGCGCGAAGGCCCAGCTGCCTTGCTCCCCGCAAGCCTGCAGCCCGAAGCTGGCACGCTGCCGCGCGTGCAGGCCCCAGCGCGCGCCCGATGCGGCCATCCAGCGCAGCAGCAGCGCGCGTGCGTCGGGGTCGATGCCGAAGCGCGAGGCGATGGCCGGCACTTCCAGCAGCTCGCAGATCTCGCTGAAGCTCGCGCGGTGGCGCGCGATGCCCAGCACCCAGTCCAGCGCCAGCAGCAGCGAACTGCCGTTGCGCCGACGCAGGTCGGCGATGTCGAAGGGGATGTGGCGCGGGTCGCCGGGCGCGTGCTGGCCGAAGACCGCGCGCACGGCAGGGGCGAAGACCTCGATGTCGGGCACCATGACCACGATGTCCCGCGGGCGCAGCGCCTGCTGCGTGCCGGCATCGCGCGCCAGCAGCTCGAGCAGTCGGTCGTGCAGCACCTCGACCTCGCGCAGGGCCGCGTGCGCGATGTGGAACTGGATGGAGTCGTCGGCGGCGGGAATCGGCGCCGCGGCGTGCTCGGACAGCGGCAGCAGGTCGCGGATCGCGGCCTGCACATGCTCGAGCAGGCTGCGCGGCTCGGACTCGTCGAACACATCCGTGCGCGGCAGATCGAGGGGGCCCGACCCGCCCGCATCCGGCATGGGCTCGTGGCTGTCCAGCTGGCGCATGAAGTCGCGGCCCTGGCGGCCCCAGGCCGCGAGCAGCGGGTGCGCGTGCGCGTGCATGGACTGCAGGGGGATGGCGCCCAGCTCGCGCCCCTCGCGCAGCGGCAGAAGCCGGCGCGGCGCGCGCAGCAGCTCGCGCCCCTCGATGATGTCGGCCCAGTGGAAGCGACAGGGATTGGGCACGGCGATCAGCACCTGCGCGTGACGCGACAGCGCCACCAGCAGATCCAGCACGGCCGGCGCCAGCGTGGCCGCGCCGAACAGGCTCACCCGCGGCGGCAGGCGCAGGCTGCCCGCCGGCGCCGTGCGCAGGCGATCGAGCACCCTGTGCTGCACCTGGGGGCGCACCAGCAGGCGCGCCTGGGCTCCCAGGCCCTCCAGCAACTCGCGCCACAGCAGGGCCTGCCAGCGCTGGCCCTCCGGCAAGACCTGGCGCCGCCCCCGCGCGTCGATCAGCAGCTCGTCGCCGCGCGACCAGGCCTCGAGCCAGTCGGCCCGGTAGACCTGGTACTGATCGTAGAGATCGGCCAGGCGCTGCGCCAGTTGCAGCAGGCGCAAGGCCTGGCCATCGGCCAGGAAGGCCGCGAGGGCCTCGAAACCCGGCGTGCGGGCCATGCGTGGCAACAGCGGCAGCAGGCGCCAGACCAGGGCCTGGCGATCCAGCGGCGAGCGCGCGCCGAGTTCGGCCTGACCCAGCACGGCGCGGCAGATCTGCCACACGAAGCGCGAGGGCAGCTCGACCCGCGTGGCGGCGCTGATGCCCTGCGCCTGCGCCTGCTCCGCCTTGAACCACTCGCCCGCTCCGTTGCTCTGCACCAGCACCAGCTCCGACTGCAGCGGCGCCAGGGGCCAGCGCTGCTGGCAATGCACCAGCAGCCGATGCAGGGTTTCCAGGCGATTTCCGTGCAGCACCAGCAGCCCGCGCGGCGGCAGGCCGGGGCTGGCATGGGGCTTCGTGGAGGGCTCGGCGGGCAAGGCGAAAAACGCGAGTTCGAGGGCTGCGGGCAAGGCCCAGGCAGTGTAGGCGCTGCCGGGGACACGAAACCCGGGGACGCGGATCGATCGAGAAATTGGGTCGATATTACACAAACCATTCGTTTGATTTCGGAATGAAAGATTCCTAAATTGGCATGCACTGCCCCTGCGGCACCTCCCTGTCCCGGCCATGATCGACAAACTCTGGAACCGCGTGTTCTCCGTCGGAGAGGCGCTGCACGACCCGCAGGCGCATCCTCCGGGCGATACCCAGGTTCGCTCCACCACCTGCTACATGTGCGCCTGTCGCTGCGGCATCAACGTGCATGTGCGCGACGGAGAGGTGCGGTTCATCGAGGGCAATCCGAACCATCCGCTGAACAAGGGGGTGATCTGCGCCAAGGGTTCGGCCGGCATCATGAAGCAGGTATCCCCGGCGCGACTGAGCCGTCCGCTGCGCCGCAAGCCGGGCTCCGAGCGCGGGGCCGGGGAGTTCGAGCCCATCTCCTGGGACGAGGCCTTCGCCCTGCTGGAGCAACGCCTGGGACATCTGCGCGCCACCGATCCGAAGCGCTTCGCGCTGTTCACGGGGCGCGACCAGATGCAGGCCCTCACGGGCCTGTTCGCGCGCGAATTCGGAACTCCGAACTACGCGGCGCACGGGGGCTTCTGCTCGGTGAACATGGCCGCCGGCATGATCTACACGGTGGGTGGCAGCTTCTGGGAATTCGGCGGCCCGGACCTGGAGCGCGCCAAGCTGTTCGTGATGATCGGCACCGCCGAGGACCACCACAGCAATCCCCTGAAGACCGCGATCTCCGAGTTCAAGCGCCGTGGCGGGCGTTTCCTGTCCATCAATCCCGTGCGCACGGGCTACTCGGCGGTGGCCGACGAGTGGATCCCCATCCGCCCGGGCACCGACGGCGCGCTGTTCATGGCGCTGCTGCACCTGCTGCTTCGCCAGGAACGCTTCGATCGCGATTTCGCCGTGCGCTACACCAATGCCGCGCAACTCGTGCGGGTGCAGCCCGGCCACCCGCAGGACGGCATGCTGCTGCGCAATCCCGATGCCGACGAGGGCTCGCCCGACGCGCCGCTGAACTTCTGGTGGTGGGACGAGGCCGCGCAGGCCCCGGTGCCTGCCTGGAGCGAGGGCGCGCAGCCGGCGCTGTGGGGACGCCACACCCTGCCCGACGGCACGCCCGTGGCCACGGCGCTGCAGTTGCTGCGCGAACAGACCCAGGACTGCACGCCGCAATGGGCCGCGGAGATCACGGGCATTCCCGCCGCGCGCATCGAGCGCCTGGCCGAGGAGATGGCGCATTGCGCGCTGGACCAGGCCTGGGACGAGCCGCAGCCCTGGACCGACTGGTGGGGCCGCGAGCATGCCAGCGTGCGGGCCCGCCCGCTGGCCTTCCACGCCATGCGCGGCCTGGCGGCGCATTCCAACGGATTCCAGACCATCCGCGGCCTGGCCGTGCTGATGAGCCTGCTGGGCACCATCGACGTGCCGGGGGGTTTTCGCCACAAGCCGCCCTATCCGAAGGAGATCCCGCCCAGCGTTCGCACCGTCAGCGCCTGGGAGCAGGTGCGCCCGAACACGCCGCTGCCGGCGGCGCCCCTGGGCTGGCCCACCCGCCCGGAGGAGCTGATGGTCGACGAGCAGGGCCGGCCCATGCGCATCGACAAGGCCTTCTCCTGGGAGCATCCGCTGGCCGTGCACGGACTGATGCACAACGTGATCACCAACGCGTGGCGCGGGGACCCCTACCCCATCGACACCTTGATGATCTTCATGTCCAACATGGCGTGGAACTCGTCGATGAACACCCAGCGGGTGCGCCGCATGCTCAGCGACCGCGATGCCTCCGGCGAGTACCGCATTCCCTTCCTGGTGGTGGCCGACGCCTTCCACAGCGAGATGACGGCCTTCGCCGACCTCGTGCTGCCCGACACCACCTACCTGGAACGGTACGACGCGATGTCCATGCTGGACCGCCCGATCTCCGAATTCGACGGCGCCATGGATTCGGTGCGGGTTCCGGTGGTGCCGCCCCTGGGCGAATGCAAGCCTTTCCAGGAAGTGCTGATCGAGCTGGCATCGCGCCTGCGCTTCCCGTCCTTCACCCAGGCCGACGGAAGCCGCAAGTACGCCGGCTACCCGGAGTTCATCGTCGGCTACGAGACGGCGCCCGGCTCGGGCATCGGCTTTCTCAGCGGCTGGCGCGGCGCCGACGGCTCGCGCTCCCTCAAGGGCGAGCCCAATCCTCGCCAGTGGGAACAGTACGCCAAGCACGACTGCGTGCACCTGACCCATCTGCCCGAGGCCATGCGCTACATGCGGGGCGTGAACCGCGACTATCTGCGCTACGCCCGCGAGCAGGGCTGGCGCAAGCTGGAGCTGCCGGCGGTGATCGCCATCTACAGCGACATCCTGCAGTCCTTCCGGCTGGCCGCCCGCGGCGAAGGCGAGGGTCGCCATCCGCCACGGCACCTGCGCGAGCGGGTGTTCGAGCACTTCGATCCGCTGCCGCGCTGGAGCCCGCCGCTGGAGCAGCGGATCGTGGACCTGGAGGCCTTCCCGCTGGCCGCCGTGACCCAGCGGCCCATGGCCATGTACCACGCCTGGGACTCGCAAAACGCCTGGCTGCGCCAGATCCACGGCCACAACCGCCTGCATCTGCACCCTTCCACGGCGCGCGCCGCCGGCATCGAGGATGGCGCCTGGATGTGGGTGGAATCCCCCTGGGGCAAGGTGCGCTGCCTGGCGCAATACTCCGAAGCGGTCGAGCCCGGCACGGTGTGGACCTGGAATGCCATCGGAAAGGCCGGGGGCATGTGGGGCCTGGAGCCGGGGGCCGACGAGTCGCGCCGCGGCTTCCTGCTCAACCACGTGATCACCGACGAATTGCCCGGCGGCCACGGCCCGCTGTCGAACAGCGATCCGGTGACCGGACAGGCCGGCTGGTACGACCTGCGGGTACGCATCCATCCGGCGCGCGCCGACGAGACCAGCGCCGACGCCGATCCCGCCCGCTACGCCAGCGTGCACGGCGAGGCGCTGCGCCCGGTGCACGAGGACCTGCAGCCGCTGGCGGCCCAGCGCACCTGGCCTTCGCACGAGGCGCCGCCGGCGGCCCCGGGCCAGTTGCGCGCGGCCGGCACGGCGCGACGCATCCTGCAGTACATGGCGGGCGCCCGCGAGCGCTCCGAAGCCGCCTCCGAAGCCGCCCGCGAGGCCGGCGCCGAATTCCGGGAAAGGACCCAGCCATGACCCAGCTCGCACTGGTCATCGATCTGGACGTGTGCGTGGGCTGCCACGCCTGCGTCACCTCCTGCAAGCAATGGAACACCTCGGGCGCGGCGGGGCCGCTGAGCGACGTGGATCCCTTCGGCCCCGAGACCTCGGGGGTGTTCTTCAACCGGGTGCAGACCTTCGAGGTGGGAGCCTTCCCGACCACCGAGGTGGTGCATTTCCCCAAGAGCTGCCTGCACTGCAAGGACGCCCCCTGCGTGCCGGTGTGCCCCACCGGCGCCTCCTACAAGCGAGCCGAGGACGGCATCGTGCTGGTCGACGCCGACAAGTGCATCGGCTGCAAGTACTGCTCCTGGGCCTGTCCCTACGGCGCGCGCGAATTCGACGAGCCGCGCGGGGTGATGACCAAGTGCACCCTGTGCGTGGACCGCGTGCACGACAGCTCGATCCCCGAGAGCCGGCGCAAGCCGGCCTGCGTGAATGCCTGCCCGACCAACGCGCGGCTGTTCGGCGACGTGGACGACCCGCATTCGGAGGTGTCGCGGGCCATCGCCGAGCGCGGCGGCTTCGCGCCCATGCCCGAACTGGGCACGCGCCCGGCCAACCACTATCTGCCGCGCCGCAGCATGCGCGAGCCCACGCCCGAGGCGCAGACCGCGCAACCGAGCCCCCAGCAGGCGGTGCGGCAGGCGCCGCGCGCGGCCGGGGTGCTGGACTGGCTGGGCGCGCTGATCGGCCTGGCCGGCGAGAGCGCGCAACCGGCCGCCGCCCCGACCCACGCCATCCGCGACGCCGCGCCGGCGCGGCGTTGAACCCCTCCTCGACGAGTACATCCCCATGCGTCCTGCCTGGTCCGTGATCTGGTTCACCACCCTGCTCGGCTGCGCCCAGGGCCTGGTGGTCGCGCTGGCCCTGGCCGGCCTGCTGCCCGGCGGCGCCGCCATGCCGGTGCTGCGCGACGGTCTGCTGCTGGCCTTCGCGCTGGGGGCGGTGGCCCTGGGCTGTTCCTTCGCGCACCTGGGCCAGCCGCTGCGCGCCTGGCGTGCGGCGGCCATGTGGCGCAGCTCCTGGCTGTCGCGCGAGGTCATCGCCGTGCCGGCCTTCCTGGCGCTGAGCCTGGCCTCGGCCCTGCTCCTGGACCGCCAGGGCAGCTGGCCGGGCTGGCTGCGCGCGCTGAGCGTGCTGGCGGCGCTGCTGCTGTGGCTGTGCACGGGCAAGGTCTACGCGGCCATCGCCTTCATCCGCGAATGGGCCACGCCGCTGACCCCGCTGAATTTCGCCCTCATGGGCCTGGCCAGCGGACACCTGCTGGGCGCCGCCTGGCTGGCCCTGCACCATGCCCCGGCGGCCGCCTGGTTGCAGCGACTGGCCCTGTTGTGGACCCTGCTGGCCTGGATGTCGCGGGCCGGCGCGCTGGCCCGGCTGCGACGCCTGCGTCGCGCGGGCAGCACCCAGGGCGCCATCGGCGCCGGCTCGCGTCCGGTGCGCCAGGTCTCGCGCGGGTTCACCGCGGGCAGCTTCAACCTGGAGGAATTCGGCCTGCGGGCCAGCGCCCTGCTGCTGCGCCGGCTGCGCAGCCTGTACATGCTCACCGGATTCGCGCTCCCCACCCTGGTGCTCGGAGTCGTCGCCTGGTCGCAGCCGCGAGCCTCCTGGCTGCTGGCGCTGCTGATCGTGCAGTTCACGGCATTGCTGGGGGAACGCTGGGACTTCTTCGCCCAGGTCGACCATCCCCAGAACCACTACTACGCGGCCGCCCAATAGCCGCGTGCTAGCGCGACGGCAGACCTCCGTACCTGCAGGAAAACCCCGCCCCGCCCCGGCTTGCGCGGCCACGGCGCGCCCCCCGACAATGCCTGCATGATCCAGGGCATCGTGCTGGCCGCCGGGCGATCGCGCCGCTTCGGTACCGACAAACGACGCGCGAAACTCGACGGCCAGCCCATGCTGCTGCGCACGATGCAGCGCTGGCTGGACGCCCGCGACCCGGTGCTGGGCGACCTGCTGGTGGTGCTGCGCGAGGCCGACGAGCAGGAACGGGAACTGGCCGCGCAGTTGCGCGAGCTCGGCGTGCCGAGCACCTTCTGCGCCGACGCCGACCTGGGCATGGCGCACTCGCTGGCCTGGGGCGTGCTGCAGACCCCGCGCGCCGACGGCTGGCTGATCGGCCTGGGCGACATGCCCTCGGTGCAGACGGCGAGCATTCTCGCGGTGGCGCATGCCCTGCGCCCCGGCAACATCGTGCTGCCCACCCACGGCGGCCTGCGCGGGCACCCGGTGGGATTCGGCAGCGACTTCGCCCAGGACCTGCTGGCCCTGCGCGGCGACGCGGGCGCGCGCAGCGTGCTGCAGGCCCACCGCCAGGCCCTGCAGTGGCTGGAACTCGAGGACCCCGGCCTGCTGCTGGACGTGGACGAACCGGCGCAGCTCGCGCTGGCGACGCGCCAGAAGGCCTGAGCCGGCAGGTCGCACCCCCGCCCCGGCGAGCCTCGCCGGGCCCCGGGCGCGGAGCCGCCCGGCGCGCTCAGCGAGAGTCCATCAGGCGCGCCAGGCTCGCGGCCAGCTGTTCCAGGCTGACCAGGTTGTGCACCGCGAGCATGGCGTCGCAGGCCGCGTGCAGCGCCGCGGCTCCACGCGCGCTGGGCTGGTAGGCATCGAAACGCAGCAGCGGATTGAGCCACAGCAGGCGGCGGCTGCGCCGGCGCAGCCATTGCAGCTCGTCGCGCAGGCACTGGGGTTCGCCGGTGTCCAGGCCGTCACTGATCAGCAGCACCAGGGTGCGCCGCCCGACCAGGCGCCGCCCATGCCGGCGGCGCAGCTCGCCCAGGCAATCGCCCAGGCGCGTGCCGCCGGCGAAGTCGGCCACCGCCGCTCCGGCGGCGGCCAGCATGTCGTCGCCGTCGGGCAGCGCGAAAGCCGGCGTCAGGTCAGTCAGGCTGGTCCCCACGGCGAACACGTCGCGCCGGCGCAGCCCGCGCGTGGCGGCGTGCAGGAAGGCCAGCAGCAGGCGCGCGTAGCGCTCCATGGAGCCCGACACGTCCACCAGCAGCAACAGGGGCGGAGCCTCCCGGCGTCGGCGCAGCCGGGGCAGCCAGGCGCATTCGCCGCCACAGCGCGCGGCCTCGCGCAGCAGCCGGGGCCAGTCGGCCCTGGCGCCGCGCAGGCCGCGGCGCAGCCGGCGCGCGGGAAGCTGGGGCAGGGGCAGCGGCACTTCGCGCGCCAGGCGCTCGAGCAGCAGGTACTCCTGCGCGCCCAGGGCGTTGAAATCGGCATGGCGCAGGCGGCTTCGATCGCTGGCGCTCATGCAGGCGTCGAGCTCCAGCGCCTGCTCGGGCGCGGCCAGGCTGCCCTTCGCGGGGCGCGGCGCGGCCAGGGCCTCGCGCACCCGCGGGCGCTGGCGCGGGGGATCCGCGCGTCCCTCTGCGCTGGGCAGCATCTGCGCCAGCAGCTTGGAGGCGACCTCGGGGTCGCGGAAAAAGGCGTCGAACAACTCGCGGAACACCGCGCGGTCGCGCTCGCGCCCGACCAGCACCGACTCCAGCGCCGCACCCACGTCGTCGCGCCGGCCCGGCCCGACCTCCTGCAGGGCCTGCGCGGCCAGGGCCATGCGCGAGGCATCCACCGGCAGCCCGGCGCGGCGCAGGGTGCGCGCGAAGGCGGCCAGGTTGCCCAGCAGCTTGCCCTGGCGCGCGTCGCCCAGCAGCATGGCGCGGGACTAGCCGGCCGGCGCCAGCAGCTCGCCGGCGAGCTCGCGGGACAGCGCCGCCACGTCCTCGCGCTGCTTGAACAGGATGCCCGCGGTGTCGCTGACCACCTCGGGGTCGAGGTCCAGCGTGTCCAGCGCCACCAGCGCGCGCGCCCACTCCACGCTCTCGGCGATGCCGGGCATGCGCTGGAAGACCCCCGAATACGGCGCGCTGCGCAGGCGCGAGACGAACTCGGAGACCTGCCGGGTGAGCTCGGCGCCCGCCTGGGGAACCTGCGCGCGCACGATGGCCAGCTCGCGTTCGCGCTCGGGATAGTCCAGCCAGTGGTACAGGCAGCGGCGCTTGACCGCGTCGTTGAGCTCGCGCGTGCGGTTGCTGGTCAGCACGGTCACCGGCGGCACCTCGGCGCGCACCGTGCCCAGCTCGGGAATGCTCACCTGGTATTCGCCCAGGTACTCGAGCAGGAAGGCCTCGAAGGGTTCGTCGGCGCGGTCCACCTCGTCGATCAGCAGCACCGCGCCGGGGGCCGGGGCCTGCAGCGCCTGCAGCAGCGGCCGATGGATCAGGTAGCGCTCCTGGTAGACCTCGCGCTCGATCTGCTCGGCCTGGGCATGCCCCTCGGCGGCGCGCATGTGCAGCAACTGCGCCGAATAGTTCCACTCGTACAGGGCCTCGCGCAGCTCGAGGCCGTCATAGCACTGCAGGCGCAGCAGCTGGCGCCCGAGCACCAGCGCCAGCGCCTTGGCCAGCTCGGTCTTGCCCACGCCGGGCTCGCCCTCGAGCAGCAGCGGGCGCTGCAGGCGCAGCGCCAGGAAGGCCGCGGTGGCCAGGCGCCGGTCGGCGTAGTAGCCCGCGCCCTCCAGCTCGGCGCACAGGGCGTCGATGCTCTGCGGGGCTCGCTCGCTCACTCAGCTCCCCAGTGCCTTGGCCACCGCGCGCTGCGCCATCACGCCGATCAGGTTGGCGCGGTATTCGGCCGTGGCGTGCAGGTCGGTGGCAAGCTCGGAGGCGTCGATGCGCACACCGGCTGCCGCCTGCGGCGTGAAGCTGGCACCCAGCGCCTGCTCCAGGCCCGCATGGCGGTACACCCCGTTTCCTCCCCCGGTCACCGCCACGCGCACCCCGTCGTCGCGCTGGGCGACGAACACGCCGATCAGCGCGAAACGCGAGGCAGGCTGGCGGAACTTCATGTAGGCGGCGCGGCGCGGGATCGGAAAGTCGATGGCGGTGATCAGCTCGCCGTCCTGCAGCGCCGTGGTGAACAGGCCGAGGAAAAAGTCGTCGGCGGCGATGGTGCGGCTGTTGGTGTGCACCGTGGCGCCCAGCGCCAGCACCGCGGCGGGATAGCAGGCAGCGGGGTCGTCGTTGGCCACCGAGCCGCCCAGGGTGCCCATCGCGCGCACCTGGCGATCCCCGATGTGCGCCGCCAGATCGGCCAGCGCCGGGATGGCCTGGCGCACCTCGGCGCTGGCGGCCACCTCGGCGTGTCGGGTCATGGCACCGATGCGCAGCGCGGCGCCCTGGCGCGAGATGCCGGCCAGCTCGCGCACCCCGGACAGATCGACCAGCGCGTCGGGCTGGGCGATGCGCAGCTTCATCGCCGCCAGCAGGGTCTGTCCCCCCGCCAGCGGACGCGCGCCGGCGGCGGCATGGCGTGCCGCATCGGCGACGCTGGTGGCTCGTTGCAGTTCGAAGGCGTACATGATGCGGTGTCTCCTCAGGCTTGCGCGCGACGGATGGCTTCCCACACGCGCAGGGGCGTGGCGGGCATGTCGAAGTCCTTCACCCCCAGCGGGGCCAGGGCGTCGAGCACGGCGTTGATCACGGCCGGCGGCGAGCCGATGGCCCCCGCCTCGCCGCAGCCCTTGGTGCCCAGCGGATTGTGCACGCAGGGCGTGCACACGGTGTCGAGCTTCAGGCTCGGCATGTCGTCGGCGCGGGGCATGGCGTAGTCGCTGAACGAGGCCGTCAGCAGCTGACCGCTCTGCGGGTCGTACACGCATTGCTCGAGCAGCGCCTGGCCGATGCCCTGGGCGATGCCGCCCTGCACCTGGCCCTCGACGATCATCGGGTTGATGATGGTGCCGAAATCGTCCACCGCGGTGAAGCGGTCCACGCGCGTGACCCCCGTGGCCGGATCGATCTCCACCTCGCAGATGTAGGTGCCGGCCGGGTAGGTGAAGTTGGTGGGATCGTAGAAGGCGGTCTCGTTCAGGCCCGGCTCGAGCTTGTCCAGCGGGTAGTTGTGCGGCACGTAGGCGGTCAGCGCCACCTGCGCGAAGGGGATGGACTTGTCCGTGCCCTTGACCGTGAAGTTCCCGCCCGAGAACTCGATGTCGGCGTCGCTGGCCTCCAGCAGGTGGGCGGCGATCTTCTTCGCCTTGGTCTCGATCTTGTCCAGCGCGCGCATGATGGCCGCGCCGCCGACGCTGATCGAGCGCGAGCCGTAGGTGCCCATGCCGAAGGGCACGCGCCCGGTGTCGCCATGCACGATGTCGACGTTCTCCACGGGGATGCCCAGGCGCGCCGCCACCACCTGGGCGAAGGTGGTCTCGTGGCCCTGGCCGTGGCTGTGCGAACCGGTGAACACGGTGACGCTTCCGGTCGGGTGCACGCGCACCTCGCCGCACTCGAACAGCCCGGCGCGCGCGCCCAGGGCGCCGGCGATGTTGCTGGGCGCCAGGCCGCAGGCCTCGATGTAGCTGGAGTAGCCCATGCCCCGGCGCAGGCCCTTGGCCTCGCTGGCCGCGCGGCGCGCCGGGAAGCCGGCCACGTCGGCGAGTTGCTGCGCCCGGCTCAGGCAGGCGAGGTAGTCGCCCGTGTCGTACTGCAGGGCCACCGGGGTCTGGTAGGGCCACTGGTCGATCAGGTTGCGCCGCCGGATCTCGTCCTGGCCCAGGCCGAGCTCCCAGCCGCAGCGCGACACCAGGCGTTCCAGCAGGTAGGTGGCCTCCGGGCGTCCCGCGCCGCGGTAGGCGTCCACCGGCGCGGTGTTGGTAAACCAGGCGTCCACTTCCACGTAGATCTGCGGCGTCTTGTACTGCCCGGCCAGCAGCGTGCCGTACAGGATGGTGGGCACCGCGGTGGCGAAGGTCGACAGGTAGGCGCCCAGCGCGGCATGGGTGTGCACCCGCAGCGCCAGGAAGCGGCCCTGCTCGTCCATGGCCATCTCGGCATGGCTCACATGGTCACGGCCATGCGCGTCGCTGACGAAGGACTCGCTGCGATCGGCCGTCCACTTGATGGGGCGGCCGCCGAGTTTCTTCGAGGCCCAGGTGAGCGCCACGTCCTCCGCGTACAGGTAGATCTTGGAGCCGAAGCCTCCGCCCACGTCGGGGGCGATGACCCGCACCTTGTGCTCGGGCAGGCCCATCACGAAGGCCGTCATGAGCAGGCGCTCGACGTGCGGGTTCTGGTTGGCCACGTACAGCGTGTACTCGTCGGAGGCGCGGTTGTAGCTGCCGATGGCCGAGCGCGGCTCGATGGCGTTGGGCACCAGGCGGTTGTTCACCAGGTCCAGCCGGGTCACGTGCGCGGCCTTGGCGAAGGCCGCGTCCACCGCCGCCTTGTCGCCCAGCGCCCACTTGTAACAGTGGTTGTCGGGCGCGGCCTCGTGCAGCGCCACGCCCTTGCCCGCGGCCGCGTCGGCGACCTGGGTCACGCTGGGCAGCACCTCGTAGTCGACCTCCACCATCTCGGCGGCGTTGCGCGCCTGCTCCAGGGTCTGCGCCACCACCATGGCCACGTGGTCGCCCGCGTAGCGCACCTTGCCCTGCGCCAGGATCGGGTGCGGGGGCTCCTTCATCGGGGTGCCATCGGTGCTGGTGATCAGCCAGCCGCAGGGCAGTCCGCCGATCTTGTCCGCGGCGACGTCGGCACCGGTGAACACGCCGACCACGCCGGGCGCCGAGGCGGCGGCCGAAGTGTCGATGGAGCGGATCACGGCGTGGCCGTGCGGCGAGCGGACGAACACCGCGGACAGCTGGCCGTCCAGACGAATGTCGTCGGTGTACTGGCCTCCGCCGGTGAGGAAGCGGTAGTCCTCCTTGCGCAGTACGGCCTCGCCGATGTGCGGCAGCTTGGCGAAATCGGATGCACCCATGTCGTGTCTCCTGGGGAATGTGGCGGTCGCGGGATGCGCGGGCTCAGGACCCGGCCATGGCCTCGCGGCCCTTGAGCACGGCCTTCACGATGTTGTGGTAGCCCGTGCAGCGGCACAGGTTGCCCTCGAGCAGCTCGCGCACCTCGGCCTCACCGGCCTGCGGATGTCTGCGGCACAGGTCGATGGAACTCATCACCATGCCGGGGGTGCAGAAGCCGCATTGCAGGCCATGGCATTCCTTGAAGGCGGCCTGCATGGGATGCAGGCTGCCGTCGGTGGCGGCCAGGCCCTCGATGGTGGTGATTTCAGCCCCCTCGGCCTGGGCCGCCAGCAGGTTGCAGGACTTGACGGCCTTGCCATCCATCAGCACGGTGCAGGCTCCGCATTGCGCGGTGTCGCAACCGACATGGGTACCGGTCAGTCGCAGGTGCTCGCGCAGCGCCTGCACCAGCAGGGTATTGGGGGCGACGTCGATCGACGCCCGGCGCCCATTGACGGTCAACGTGACTTGCATCGCGGGTCTCCTCGTGGCTGCGTGCGGACAAAGCGCCGACACGCGGTTATGCTGATCGGAACCATTGTTGGAGTCCCGCATGACCGTCTCAAGTCAGGGATTTCAGGGAAAACACCGAGTTCGAGCCTGGTCGCCTCGAAATTTCTCAAAATGGAACACACCTCGCAAACCGCGCTGCCCCGTCCCATGCACGCCGTCACCGCCCTGCCCGCCGAAGCCCGCCTGCACGACATCGCCCAGGCCCGGCGCCTGGTCATGGGCGAGGGCCGCGAGCTGCCGCCGCAGGTGCTGGGCGCGCAGCGCGACTGGATCCAGCGCTCCTGGCGGCGCTGCCTGCAGCGCGGGCGCCGCCCCGAGGAGCGGGTGGAATTCGACTGCGTGCCCAGGTCGGCGCTCAAGGCCAGCGAGGAAAGGCACCACGAGCTGCTGAAGGTGGCGGCTCCCTTGCTCGACCAGCTCGCGCGCGCCATCGCCCGCACCCATTACTTCGCCATGCTCACCGATGCGCAGGGCATGGTGATCGATGTGCGCGGCGCGCTCGATCGCGCCGACCGACGGGTGCGCTGCATCGCGCGCGTCGGGGTGGACCTGTCGGAGGCCAGCATCGGCACCAGCGCCATCGGAGCGGCGCTCGGCGAGCTGCAGCCGGTGTGGCTGCACCGCGGCGAGCACTTCTACCGCGACACCTCGGTGTACAGCTGCGCCGGAGCGCCGCTGTTCGGGCCCGACGGGCATTGCGTGGGCATGCTCGACCTTACCGGCGTGGACGCGCAGGAGCGCCCCGAGCTGGCCGACCTGGCCGCGCAGGCGGCCCGGCGCATCGAGAACGCGCTGGTGCTGGCGAGTCCGCATGCCCTGAGCCTGCGCCTGAACTGGCCCGGGCACGAGCTGGGCAGCGAGTCCGATGCCCTGCTGGGCCTGGACGCCGACGGCTGGATCGTCGCCGCCAACCGCGCCGCCCGCTCGCTGCTGCCCCAGCTGGCCGGCCTGGGCGCGCCGGTGCATGCCGGCGAGGTGTTCGCCCTGGCGCCCCAGCGCCTGTTCGAGCATGCGCGGGCCTCCGAGCTGCTGGACACCGGCCCGATGGAGCTCCCGCTCTGGTCGGGCCTGCTGGTGCAGTTGCGCGCCCGGCGCGCCGGGCAGGAAGGCCGGGGCCCGCTGGCCTCGGCACGCAGCCGCATGTCCCTGCAGCAACTGGAGGACGCGCTGGTTCGCCAGGCCGTGGCCAGCGCGCGCGGCAACGTGGCCGAGGCGGCGCGGGCGCTGGGGGTCAGCCGCGCCACCGTGTATCGCAAGCTGGGCGGGCGC
>JAKBBK010000102.1 GCA_021808525.1 Pseudomonadota bacterium | reverse complement strand
GGTCCCCGCTGCGCTGCAGCCGCGGCACCACCCCGCGGTACAGCGGCCAGCCCACCACCAGCGCCCCCAGCACCGACAGCGGGATCGCCCACAGCGGGTTGAACCCGAAGTGCCGCGACACCAGCCACGCCAGATAACCCCCCAGCACGATGAACTGCCCGTGCGCCAGGTTGATGATGCGCATCACCCCGAAAATCAGGTTCAGGCCCAGACCCACCAGGGTGAAGAAAATGCCGTACAGGATTCCCCCTGCCACGGCATAGAGCAGCAATTCCACGACTCGCCCCTTCGCGAACGTACGCAGGCCGCGCACCGGGGCCCGAAGGCCCCGACGCGGTCATGCGAGAAGATGATGGGTGGCGCGAAGAATCAGCGCTTCGGAGCCGGGTACACCGGCTTGCCCGTGGCGTGTTCGGCCGGGTACACCACGACGAACTTCAGGTCCTTGCCTTCGGGAACCATCTGGGCCACCGGGAAGGGCTGGCCGAGCTGGGCGCCGTTGGGGTTGATCTTGAAGGGCCCGAGCAGCGTGGTGGTCTTGCCCGACATGTCGTTGAGCAAGGCGCCGTGGAAGTCTTCCTGGGTGAACTTCGGCGCCTTGTCGAGCATGAACTGCATGACCAGGCCGGTGTTGTAGCCGGCGGCGTCGAGGAAGTTCGGCGCCTTGTGCTCGGCGCCCTGGAAGGCCTTGACGAAGTCGTCGGTGTTCATGCCGTAGTCCACCTTGGAGTACTGCACCAGCGGGGGCGTCGGGTAGGTGTAGGTGTAGGCCAGGCCGTCGACGCCCACGTTCTTCTTCATCAGGTCGAGCAGCTGGCCCGGGAAGATGGAGAAGGTCATGTCGAAGTGCAGGCCGCTTTGCGACAGCGAACGCAGGAAGGCGATGTCGTTGGGCGCGTAGCCGAACTCCAGCACGGCCTGCGGGTTGGCGGCCTTGATGGTGTGCAGCAGGATGGTGTAGTTCGACTCGGTGGTCGGCACCGCGTGGTAGTACACCGGCTTGATGCCGGCCTGCGACAGCACTTCCTTGGTGGTCTCGGCCTGGGAAGCGTCGAAGTCGTTGGCGCCGTACACGATGGCCACGCGCTTGATGCCCTGCTGCACCACGAAGTGGGCCAGGGGGATGGGCCACACGGTGGAGGCCGGGATGCTCACGTCGGCCAGGTAATCGGTCTTCTTGGTGAAAAAGTTCGCCCCCGAGCCGGTGGGGTCGATGAGCAGCATGTGGTGCTCGGCCGCCAGCGGCACCGCCACCGAGGTCAGCACCGAGCCGAAGTCGGCCACCAGCACGTCCACCTTGTCCTGCGTGATCAGCTGGTTGTACAGCGTGGTCGCGGTGGAGGTGGAGCTCTGGTCGTCATAGGCGACGATCTTGACCGGGATCTTCTTGCCGAAGGCCTTGACGAACACCCCGCCGTCCTTGTTCACGGCGTCGGCCCAGAACTTCAGGCCCTCGAACTGGCCCTGCGAGGCCACCGCGAAGGGCCCCGTGCTGGCGTACAACGTGCCGATCTTGATCTGCGCCGGGGCCGTGGCCGCGTGGGCGGCGAAACTGGCGCCAGCCAGCGCCAGCGTGGCGGCGACGGACTGGGCGATGCGGCGCAGGGCGCTCCTGGGTTGGGCTTGCATGTCGGATGTCTCCGGTTGTAGTGGGGATGATGGTCGCCGCCGCGATGCAAACGCGAGCCTGGCTCCGACGCTCGTGCGACGACGAACGGGCCGGAGGGAAGCAAGCCGCATGCCAGGCCGGGAACGGGGGCGCCACCCCCGCCGCCAGCCGGGCGCCCGCGCCCGCCGCGGCAGGGACAGTGGCGGAAACGGTGACATTGCCCCCACGGGCGCGGCGGATTTTCGCCCCCGACGGTCGCCTGCGAGCCCTGCTACCCTTTCGGGCATGCCCTCCCCGACCGCCCTCCCGCCCGACCACGAAATCCTGCGCATCGAAGGCCTGGGCAAGGTCTACGCATCGGGGTTCCAGGCGCTCAAGTCGGTGGACCTGTCGATACGCCGGGGCGAGATCTTCGCCCTGCTCGGGCCCAACGGCGCCGGCAAGACCACCCTGATCAGCATCGTCTGCGGCCTGGTCAACCCGAGTTCGGGTCGGGTGAGCGTGGACGGGCACGACATCGTGCGCGACTACCGCAGCACCCGCTCGCTGATCGGCCTGGTGCCGCAGGAGCTGACCACCGACGCCTTCGAGACGGTCTGGGACACGGTGTCCTTCAGTCGCGGCCTGTTCGGCAGGCCGCCCGACCCGGCGCACATCGAGAAGGTGCTGCGTTCGCTGTCCCTGTGGGACAAGAAGGACAACCGGCTGCGCACCCTGTCGGGGGGCATGAAGCGCAGGGTGCTGATCGCCAAGGCGCTGTCCCACGAGCCGCGGCTGCTGTTCCTCGACGAACCGACCGCGGGCGTCGACGTGGAGCTGCGCCGGGACATGTGGGAGCTGGTGCGCCGGCTGCGCGAGTCGGGGGTGACCATCATCCTGACCACCCACTACATCGAGGAGGCCGAGCAGATGGCCGACCGCATCGGCATCATCGACCACGGCGAACTGATCCTGGTGCGCGAGAAGGCGGGGCTGATGCGCGAACTCGGGCGCAAGCGCCTGAGCCTGCAGCTGCAGCACCCCTTGCGCGAGCTGCCCGAGGCCCTGCAGGCCATGGGCCTGGATCTGGCCGCGGGCGGCACCGAACTGCACTACACCTACGACACCCAGGACCAGGGCGCGGGCATCGAGGACGTGCTCGAGCGCCTGCGCGCGGCGGGCGTGGCCTTCCGCGACCTGAGCACCCAGGAGAGTTCGCTGGAGGACATTTTCGTGGGCCTGCTCGAGCGCCAGCGCTCCGGGGAGCAAGACTCGTGAACCTGTACGCCGTACGCGCGATCTACCGCCAGGAAATGGCGCGCACCCTGCGCACGATCATGCAAAGCGTGATCTCGCCGGTGATTTCCACCTCCCTGTACTTCATCGTGTTCGGCGCGGCCATCGGCTCGCGCATGCAGGCGGTGGGCGGGGTCAGCTACGGGGCCTTCATCGTGCCCGGACTGATCATGCTGTCGCTGCTGACCCAGAGCATTTCCAACGCATCCTTCGGCATCTACTTCCCCAAGTTCACCGGCACCATCTACGAGCTGATGTCGGCGCCGGTGTCGTACCTGGAGATCGTGCTCAGCTACGTGGGAGCGGCCGCCTCCAAATCGGTGGTGCTGGGGCTGATCATCCTGGCCACGGCCCGGCTGTTCGTGCCCCTGCGCATCGACCATCCCCTGTGGATGATCGCCTTCCTGCTGCTGACCGCCGTGACCTTCAGCCTGGTGGGGTTCATCATCGGCATCTGGGCCGACGGCTTCGAGAAGCTGCAGGTGGTTCCGCTGCTGATCATCACCCCCCTGACCTTCCTGGGAGGCAGCTTCTACTCCATCGACATGCTGCCAGGGGTGTGGCACACGGTGGCGTTGTTCAACCCGGTGGTCTACCTGATCAGCGGCTTTCGCTGGAGCTTCTACGGCACCGCCGACGTCGGCGTGGGGCTGAGCCTGGCCATGACGGCCGGTTTCCTGGCCGCCGCGCTGGCCGTGGTGGCCTGGATCTTCAAGACGGGCTATCGGCTGCGCACCTGATTCCAGGCCCCCCCGGGAAAGCGCTATGTTCGGGGGCATGCGCGACAAACCCGATGACATCGTCGGCGAGCCGCCCGAAGCAGCCTACGGGCCCGCGGCGGCTGCCCTGCTGCGCGCCGTGGCCGGGCACTTCGCCCGGGTCGGCGACGACTTCGTCGATGCCTTCTACCGGGGCCTGGCGCTCGACGAGCAACCGGCGCGCATCCTGGGCTCGCTGCAGGCCGAATCGCTGGAGGCGCTCAAGCGTCGCCAGGCCGCGCACCTGCAGTACCTGGTGGCGCCCGACACGCGGCGCGCGGACTTGATGGCGCGCGCCGAGGCCATCGGGCGGGCGCATGCCCTGGTAGGAGTCGGCGGCTCCATGCTCATGCGCTCGCAGGCCCTGTATCGCGGGCTGATCGCGGCGCTGGGCGCGAAGGCCGGCATGGATGCCGAGCAGCGCTACCGCCTCTCGCGCATCATCGAGCAGCGCCTGCAGGACGACATCCAGGGCCAGGCCGAGGCGGCCGAGCGGGTGATGGCCGATTACTGGCGCTCGCTGTCGCGACCCTACGCCAACCCGGCCACGCCGTGGGCCGACGCGTCGAGCGAGGAGCTGGAGGTGCTGGGCGGGCTGCCGGGCATACGCGCCGCCTTGCTGCTGCGCCTGAACCAGGACGGCGTGCTGACGGTCGAGCGCAGCGCGGGCCCGCAGGCACGGGAAATCTCGGAGGTGATGCTCAGCCCGTCGACCAGCGTGGTCATCGACCCGGCCACGCCGCGCGGCCAGGGGCTGGTGGCGCTGGCCTGGCGCAGCCGCGAGGCGCAGAGCACGCCGAACTACGGCACCGATGCGCGGCTGCGATTCTGGAGCTCGCAGGCGGCCCGGCTGCGCGTGCAGTCCACCTTCGCCTTGCCCGTGCTCGACGAGTCCGGCCACGTGGTGGCCTGCGTGTACCTGTACGGCGCCTGGCCCAGCCAGTTCGAGGCGCCCTGGATGCGCGAGTTCGGCCGCGGCCTGCAGCGCCGCTGGGAGCAGACCTGGCAGCGCTGCCGCGCGCCCAGCCTGTACGCGCTGCCCCAGGAGCTGGCCGACGCGTACCGCCACCGCATCTTCTCCGGCGGGCTGGCCATGTACCTGCAGCCGGTCATCGACCTGCGCAGCGGGGAGGTCAACTCGATGGAGGCGCTGGCGCGCCTGTGCATGCCCGACGCCAGCGTGATTCCCCCGGGCGAGTTCCTGCCGCTGCTGGGCAACACCGAGCTCGACCGCCTGTTCCGCCTCGGGCTGGCCCAGGTGCTGGACTGGGTGGCCGCGCTGCCCGCCGAGTTCGCGCAGCTGGGGGTGTCCATCAACCTGGCGCCCTCCACCCTGCTGCACCCCGATTGCAGCGCCTGGGTGGCCGAGGCGCTGCGCCAGCGCGGCGTGTCGCCGCGGCGCCTGCACATCGAATTGCTGGAAACCCAGGAGCTGCACTCGGAGGCGCAACGCCAGAGCATCGAGCAGCTGGCCCGGCTGGGGGTGCGGCTGTCCATGGACGACCTGGGTTCGGGTTACAGCAGCCTGGAGCGCCTGTCGCGCCTGCCCTTCGACGTGATCAAGATCGACCAGGGCCTGCTGGCGACCATCCGCACCCATCCGATGCGGGTGATCAGCCTGGTGGGCTCGCTGATCCAGATGGCCCACGACCTGCAGCGCGAGGCCGTGGTGGAGGGGCTGGAAGACACCGACGCGGTCGAGGCGGTGAGCCTGCTGGGGGCCACGCTGGGCCAGGGTTTCGGCCTGTGCCGCCCCATGCCCATGGAGCAGGCGGGGGCCTGGCTGCGCGGCTTCCGCGCGGCGCCTCCGGCGCCGCGGGTGGCCACCGGCCTGGGGGCCCTGGCCTACCACTGGCGCTACGTGCGCGCGCTGCACGCGCCGCCATCGCACACCGACCTGGCCACCTGTCCGCTCACGGCCTTCCTGCACCGCGCCGCGCCGCGTGATGCCGAGGTCGCGCGCTGGCATGCCCAGCTGCACCAGGGCGAGGACGTGGACCTGGCCAGCAAGCGCATCAGCGACTGGCTGGTGCGATCGATCACCTCGGAGTGAGGTCGACCAGGGATCCGAAGGTCTCGGCGAGGAAGCCCTCGCCATGCTCGAGGATGAAAAAACGGAAGGTCTCGGCCGCCGGGGACAGCAGCTTGGCCTGGCTGTTCACCGCATACCAGCGGCGCAGCACGGGCATGCCCAGCATGGGGGGCACCACCAGCAGCCCGTCGCGCAATTCCAGCCCGATGGTGTGCAGGGACAGGAAGCTGATGCCCATGCCGGCCATCACCGCCTGCTTGATGCTCTCGTTGCTGGGCATCTCGGTCCACAGCTGCAGTTCCACGCGGTGGCGTCGCAGGTACTCCTCGAAGGTGGCGCGGGTGCCGGAGCCCGGCTCGCGCAGGATGATGTTGAACTGCGCCAGCAGCTCCGGAGCATGGGGCCCGCCGCGGGCGAGTTCATGCCCGGGCGGCGTCACCATGCCCATGGGATGCGCGGCGAACACCTCGGCGCGGGTGTCCATCTCCTTCGGGGGTTGCCCCATGATGGCCAGGTCCAGCTCGCTGTTCTGCAACTGCTCGATCAACTGCGCGCGGTTGCCCACCGACAGGCGCACGTCCAGGTAGGGGTGGCTCTCGTGGAAGCGCGCGAGCAGGCGCGGCACGAAGTATTGGGCGGTGCTGACCATGCCGATGGTCAGGCGCCCGGTCTTGAGCCCGCGCAGGCGGGACATCGCATCCTCGGCGTCCTTCAGCGTGGCCAGGATCTTGCGCGCGTAGACCAGGAAATACTCGCCGGCCG
>JAKBBK010000034.1 GCA_021808525.1 Pseudomonadota bacterium | reverse complement strand
CTAAATGGCCGAATGTGTGCGGCGCATGGCCGAATTGCGCCAAATTTCGTACCGGATTACACGAATATCTTCAAATTGAGATCTATCAGTAACTGGATGTATTGAATTCTTTACTTATATCGCTATGCTCGCGCTGCGACATTCCATCCCAACCCGCAGCGGAGAGCCGGCACCGTGTGCCCCACCATGCTCAAACGCTGGTCCACCAGCGACGTCCCCCCCTACATGGCGCGGGATTACTGGCTCGCGCTATTGCGCGACCGCATCTTCAACGCCGAGCTGGACATGGCGCGCGAGCCGCAACTGGAGGCCTCGCTGCAGCAGTCCACCTTCGGGCCCATGCGGGTGTCCTGGGTGGACTCCGTGGTGCCCCGCATGCTCTTGCCCGCCGACGCCGGCGAGGTTCCGGGCGGTGAGCGCGACATTCTGCTGATGGTGATGGACACGCCCTCGGAGTGGTCCCTGCGCGGTGGGCGCGAGCGCTTCGAGCTGGCTCCCGGCGACGTGGTCTGCGGAGATTTTCGCCGTGGGTTCGAGATGCGCCGCCCGGGCCGCGCACGCACCCTGTCGCTGTCCTTGTCGGCGTCGTGGCTGCGCAGCTGGGTGCCGCAGGCCGAGTTCGAGCAGCCGCAGGTGCTGGGCGGGCAGTCCGGATGGAGTTCCGTGCTGGCCCTGCTGCTGCGTCAGATCCAGCCCCAGCGCGTGCTGTCCCTGGAGACCCGCAGCGAGTTGCTGGCCTCCCAGCTCGGCAGCCTGCTGGCGCTGGCGCTGCACGAGCGCCAGCCGGGCACGGCCCGGCAGCTCGAGCCCGAGCAGCTGGCCCGCCTGGCCCAGGCTTTCATCCAGCGCAATTTCGGCAAGCCCGGGCTGAGCGCGGCGGAGGTGGCGGGGGAGCTGGGTATTTCCGAGCGCAGCCTGCACCGAGCCCTTTCGCGCGAGGGCGCATCCTTCAGCGCGAGGCTGCATGCCGAGCGCATGGGGGTCGCCGATCGCTTGTTGCGCGATGGGCATTTCCGCGCCTTGACCGTGGCCGAGATCGGAAGGCGCGTGGGCTTTTCCGACCCCTCGCATTTCGTGCGGCGCTTTCGCGCGGAATTCGGCACCACGCCGGCGGCCCTGCGCCGGCGCCTGCGGGTGGAGGACGGTGCCTGAGCGCGGTCGCGTTGCGCCTCGACCTCGGGCCTGCATCGATTGCCACCTGCCAGGGCGCGGCTTAGACTGCTCTGCTGCGTCTTTCGGTCATACCACCCACAAATCCAGGCAGGGAGTCCCAGATCATGCGCAAGCGCGAGTTTTGCAAGGCGATGGCCGCTATCGCGGGCACGGCCGCGACCGGGCTGAGTTTTGCCCAGGGCACGGACGAGGTGCTCAAGCGGGTCATGAGCCGTGGAGAACTTCGCGTGGGCGCGGTCGCTGCCGCGGTTCCGTATTTCGTGAAAAACCGCGAAACCGGCCAGTGGGAAGGCTTCTGTCCCGATTTCGCGCAGAGTTTCGCCAAGAGCCTGGGTGTGAAGGTCCAGTTCGTCGAGACCACCTGGGGCAACGCGGTGCTGGACCTGCAGTCGGGCAAGATCGACGTGATGTTCGGCGCGGGGCCCACGCCGGCGCGTCGCAAGGTGCTGGACTTCTCGATCCCGCTGTTCCACAACACCTTCACCGCGGTGTGCCGCAAGGGCGTGATGGTCAAGGACTGGGAGCAGCTCAACAAGCCCTCCATGCGCATCGCCGTGGACCTGGGCTCCAACCAGGACGCCTTCGCCACCGCGCGCCTGCCCAAGGCGACCATCCTGCGCTTCACCCAGTCCAGCGAGGCCACGCTGGCCGTGCAGTCCGGTCGTGCCGATTGCCAGGCCCTGGTGGTGCTGCTGGCCGAGCCGCTGGTGAAGATGCAGCCGCAGGTGGGCACCATGTACGTGCCCTCGCCGGTCAGCACTTCCGACGTGACGGTGGCCGTGGACAAGGGCGTGGGCGACGGCCTGCTCAAGCGCCTCGACGCGTGGATCCTCCAGGCGCGCTCCAAGGGCGAGATCCAGGCCGACATCCTGAAGAACATGCAAAAGCTCGTGGGAATTCCCCCCAGCAGCTTCCCGCCCGAGGTGAAGTTCTGAGTGCCTGATCCGCAAGGCGAGGCAGGCGCCATGCCCGCGGACCGGGACATGCGCGACGGCCCCGCGCGCAAGGGATACCCTGCGGCCGCGTGGGCGCTGGCCGCGCTCGCGGTGGTCGCGGTGCTTGTGCGCCTGGGCTGGACGCACCCCTCGGGGGTGCCGGCCTACACCTGGCATTTCAACGTGATCTGGCAGTACCGCCACGAGTTGCTGGCGGGGCTGTGGTACACGGTGGTGTTCACCGTGGTGTGCATCGTCTGCGGCTTCGTGTTCGGCCTGCTCACGGCCCTGGCGCGCATTTCGGGCCTGCCCGCGCTGGTGCTTCCGGTGCGCGCGGTCATCGAGTTGTTCCGCTGCACGCCCCTGCTGGTCCAGCTGGTGTGGATCTACTACGCGCTGCCGGTGCTCACGGGGCTGCAGCTGTCGGCGCCTGTCGCCGCGGCCATGAGCCTGTCGCTGTACGGAGGAGCCTTCTATTCGGAAATCATCCGCGGCGGAATCCTGTCCATCGAGCGCGGTCAGACCGAGGCCGGGCAGGCGCTGGGCATGATGCCGCTGCAGGTGATGCGCCGGATCATCCTGCCGCAGGCTTTTCGCAAGATGGTGCCTCCGCTGGTCAGCCAGTCGATCATGCAGCTCAAGAACACCTCGCTGTTGTCGGTGATCGCGGTGCCCGATCTGCTGTACCAGGCGCAAAGCGCCGCGCAGGCCACGTACCGCCCGCTGGAGCTGTACACGGCCGCGGCGGTGATCTATTTCCTGGTGCTGTTCCCCGCGACCCTGCTGGCCCAGAAGCTGGAAATCCAGGACAAGGGCGAGCACTGAGTCGGGATATGCAAGACGAATCCCCGCTGATCGAGATTTCCGGGCTGCGCAAGTCCTTCGGTTCGCACGTCGTGCTGCGCGATCTGAACCTGTCGGTGGCGCGGGCCGAGGTCGTCGCCATCCTCGGGCCTTCGGGCTCGGGCAAGTCCACCCTGATGCGATGCATCAACCTGCTCACCATCCCCGACGGCGGCAGCCTGCGCGTGGGCGAGCAGCGCATCGAGTTCCAGGGCGCACGCACCCGGCTGCCCGATGCGCGTGGCATGTCGCGCTTTCGGGCCGCCACCGGCATGGTGTTCCAGCAGTTCAACCTGTTTCCCCACATGAGCGCCCTGGCCAACGTCATGGAAGGCCCGCTCACCGTGCTGCGCATGCCCCGCGAGCAGGCGCGCGAACGCGCTCGCGCGCTGCTGGAGCGGGTCGGGCTGGGCGATCGCGCCGACTTTCTCCCGGCCAAGCTCTCGGGAGGCCAGAAGCAGCGCGTGGCCATCGCCCGCGCCCTGGCGATGAAACCCCAGGTGATGCTGTTCGACGAGGCCACCGCCGCGCTCGACCCCGAACTGGTCGGGGAGGTGCTCGCGGTGGTCAAGGAGCTGGCGGCCGAGGGCATGACCATGGTGCTGGTCACGCACGAGATCGCCTTCGCGCGCGAGGTCGCCGACCGGGTGATTTTCATGCGCGACGGGGTCGTGGTCGAGGCTGGGCCTCCGGCCCAGGTGATCGACCAGCCGCGCGAGGAGGCCACGCGCAGCTTCCTGGCGCGTTTTCGCGCCGCCGCCTGAGTGACATGGCCGAGGGTTTCCTGGGCATCCTGGTGCTCGACACCCGTTTTCCCCGCCCCCCGGGGGATATCGGCTGCGCGCGCACCTTCGAGCGCGCCGGCATCCCGGTGCGCTATCTGCGCATGCAGGGGGTGGGGCCGAGGCGCGCGGTCCAGGAATCGGACCCGGCCATGCTGGAATCCGTCCTCCAGGGCGCGCTCGAGCTCGAGCGCGAAGGTGCCGCACTGGTCGCCACCACCTGCGGATTCCTGAGTCGCTACCAGCCGCGGCTGGCGCGAGCCCTGCGCGTGCCCGTGATCAGCTCCAGCCTGCTGCAGGTGCGCGAACTTCCCCAGCCCGGCATCGTCACCATCGACCGGCAAAGCCTGGGGCCCGCGGAGCTGGAAGGCGCCGGCGTGCCGCCCGGCGTGCCGGTGCAGGGGGTGCGCCCAGGCAGTGAATTCCGCGAGCGCATCCTGGGCAATGATCCGAGCCTCGATCTGGAGCAGGCGCGCGAGGACGTGGTGCAGGCGGCGCGCGCGCTGGTCGATGCCCATCCGGCGCTGCGCAGCATCGTGCTCGAATGCACCAACATGCCGCCTTACCGCGAGGCCGTGCGCGAGGCCACCGGTCTCGGGGTGGAGGACATGGAGACCCTGCTGCTGCGGAGCTGGCGCGCCCTGGGCTCGCCAGGCTGAGCCCGCGATCGGCTGGTGTGGGTGTGCTCTAGCAGGCTGCTAGCTCGGGGGCCCGAGCCCCGCGAAGCGTTGCGGCGCGAAGGGCGCGGGGTCGATGGGCGCGGGCTCGCCGGCCATCAAGGCGCCCAGCAGGCTGGCGCTGCCGGGCCCGGTGCTGAATCCGATGTGCTGATGCCCGAAGGCCGCCCAGAGTCCGCGGCGCGGCAACTCGCCGATCATGGGCCGGCTGTCGGGCAGGGTGGGGCGTGCACCTTTCCACGGGTTCTCGTCCAGGCGCCTGCCCAGTTCCAGGGCCTGGGCGGCGGCCCGCTGCGCTGCTTCGAGTTGTGCGTGGCGTGGCGGGGCATCCAGGTCGTTGAGCTCGACGCCGGTGCTCAGGCGCAGGCCGCGGCGCATGGGCGACAGCACGTAGCCCGCCTGGGCGTCGTGGATGGGACGCGTGAGCGCGGGCGCGCCGTCCGCGGCGCCCGCATAGTGCATGTGGTAGCCCCGCTCGAAGGCCATCGGGATGCGCAGGCCGGCGGTGCGCAGGAACGCGGCCGACCAGGGGCCGAGAGCGACCACCACCTGCTGCGCCTGTTCCACGCTGCCCTGTTCGAAACGCACGCTCCAGCCGCGGGCCTGGCGCTCGAGGCCGACGGCCCTGCGTCGCAGCAGGCGCCCGCCGCGCCGCGCGAACAGCTCCGCGTAGGCGCGGACCACGGCCCCGGGATCGTCCACCGAACGGGCCGCGCGGATCAGCAGCCCACGGGCGAAGATGGGGCGCAGGGCCGGCTCGAGGGCGTGGATCGCCGCCGGGTCGAGTTCCTCGACCTCGACTCCGCAGCGCTGGTACACCTCGAGTTGCAGGCGCATGCCCGCCGTGCGGGGCGGCTGGCGGTAGAGGAACATCCAGCCGTCGCGCCGCAGGCGCGCGAGCTGTCCCGACTCGGCCAGCAGACGTTCATGCTCGCGCAGGGAAAGCCGGGTCAACGGGTCCAGTGCCGCGACCGTGCGCTCGAAGGTCCCGCGGCGCGCTGCCAGCAGGAAGCGCATGGCCCAGCCGATATTGCGCAGCAGGTAAGCCGGGTCATAGCGCAGCGAGGCCGATTCGTTGGCCAACAGCCCCGGCAGGGCGCGCCACAAGGCCGGGTTGTTGAAGGGAACGATGGAACTCCGCGTCAGCACCCCGGCGTTGCCATGGGAGGTCTCGCTGCCGGGTTCGCGCGCGTCGACCAGCGCGACGTCCAGGCCGCGGCGCTGGAGTTCGAGCGCGCAGGCCGCGCCCACCATGCCTGCCCCCAGCACCAGCACCGATCCTTGCATGTCGTTTGTCGTGAATGTTCAGGCGGGCCGCGGCGCGGGCCGCGGGCCCGGCGTGCGCGGCACCGTTCGTGTACACATTATCGGTGTGCCTCGGGCCCAGGGCGCGCGCACGAGGAGCGTAGGCGCATGCGATGGCGCAGCGCGAGCGCGAGCAGCAGGGTTTGCGCGCCGGCATGAACACGTGATTCGGGTTCGAACATGCCGTGAAGGGGGTTCGCTTGGGTACCATCCATGACAAGATCGGGCGGACCTCTGCGAAGACGTGGGCTGCCATCATGCAGGGAGGAGATCACTATGCAAAGAATCGCGATCGTGGGGTTGGGACGGGTGGGCTCGCGCTTCCTGGAAGCCATGCTCGGGCGTGCGGCGCTCGGTCTGGAGGTCGCCGCCGTATCCGAGATGGCGCAGACCCCTGGGCGGGCGACCGCGGAGGCGGCGGGCATTCCGGTGCTCAGCCTCAACGAGCTTCTGGCCCAGGCCGGGGACATCGACATCGTGTTCGACCTCAGCGGGCAACTGTCCGTGCGCCAGAGCCTGCGCCAGGGCCTGGCGCGCAAGGGCAATTCGCGCACGGTGGTCGCGCCGGAGAGCATCGCCCACCTGGTGTGGTCCATGCTCAGCTCCGAGGCCCTGCCGCAGGTGCACGCGAACATCGGCTATTGACGCAAGGCAGAGGCGCCAAGCGATTTTTTACACCTGCATGCTGCGTTGCAGCGTAAGCTGTGCGCACAACCGTTGCAGGGGGAAGACAACGATGACTTCGCGGAACGGCGATCCCATCTGGATCCGCTTGGGGGTGCGCGTCGAAAGCTCGGAGGAGGCACGCCAGCTGCACTGGCTGCTCGATCGTTTCGATGCGGGGCGCATCCGGGTCGTGGCGCACAGCCTGCGCCTGCGCGAGTCACCCAAGCCCGAGCGCATCGCGCGCGAACTGGGCGCGCGCATCCCGGGCTGAGGCCGCTCAGGCGGCCCGGGCTCGCTGCAGCTCCAGCACGTAGGTGCGACCGGCGTCGCCGGCGCGCATGCCGGGGCGCGACGACAGCACATGACAGGGCGTGCGCGGCGACGGCCCCTCGAGTTGCAACTGGCGGTGCACGGCGAGTTTCTCGCCCTGGTTCATCGCGAAATCGGACAGCACCACCAGCACATTGCCGGGTCGCGTGCCCACCAGCGTGGCGGGGCTGCCGGTGCTCATGCCTTCGTGATGGGACCACAGCGTGAGCTCCAGGGCCTGGAAGGTGCCGCGGCGGTCGAGCGCGACATGGTCCAGCCCGTCGAGCAGGCTGTGCAAGGTCAGCGGATCGCTGGTCTCGGAAATCGTCGGCGGGGCACTGGTCTGGCTGTCGAGGGATCTCATGCGGGGCGCGGATCGTGGTGGCTGCGCCGCGGGGCAGCGCGAGACGGCAAGGCCCGAGCATAGCCCCGGCGGGCCGGCAGGCTCAAGATTCTTCGAGCGGCGCGGGCAGAAGGGGCCGACATCTTCCGGTCACACAAGCGGCCTAGGCTGCAAGCTGCAGGGCGGCAACCCGCGCAGGGTCGCGGCCTTGCGAGCGGGTCGCGGCCCGTGACGGAGAGAGCCTCTGTGTGAACGCATCTTCAGCCCGCCGCGTCCCGGCGGGTTTTTTCTTGGCAGGGCGCAAGACCCCGGCCGGAAATGCGGATGCCCGGCAGGGATGTTGATCAAGCGCAACGCGGCCCGGCAGGGCCTTGTCTAACTTGGTTGCAAATTCAAAGCGCGCAGCCCCCGGGGTCATCGATCCACGAGGGCGCAAGGAGGACGACATGTTCCAGCCATCCGTCGAGGAGCAGCCCCTGTGGAGCCTGGGGGTGCGCATCGAGTGCGCGGACGACATCCGGCTTTTGAGCTGGCTGGTCCGACGCTACGGGGAGCGCCGGGTGCGCGCGGTCGCTGCGCGCCGCGAGCTGCCGGTGGCTCCTCGCCCCGAAGGGGTCGCCGCCGAACTCGAGGTCCGCCGCGGCTGAAGCCGCCGCGGGACCCGCGGGCATCGCGGACCGGGACGAACCCGGCCCCGCCATGTCACCAGCGCGGACGTCCGTGCCCGGCGAGGGTGTCGGGCATCGCGTACCCGCCCGGGATATGGGCGATATGCTCGTGGGCCTGGGTCTCCAGCGCCAGCATGCGGCGCTCCAGATCGCTCAGGTCGGTAGCCTGCGCCAGGTAGGCCTCGTCGAGGCGTTGCTGCGGGTCGAAGTGAAACAGTTCGTCGAAAAACTTGGCGGGATGGAACATGATGAACTCCCTCGGAGGGGATGAGCTGCCCGGATCGGGCCTTGGTGTTAACCCTAATATAGGGTTAACCCTGCGTTCTGCCAAGGCCTTTTACATCGCATGTTGTGAAAAAGCATCTCGCTATGCGAATTGAACCCGCGATCTGGCCCGAGGACACCGCCCTGGTGCGCGAGTTGTTCCGGGAGTACGCCCGGGGCTTGGGCCACGACCTGTGTTTCCAGGGCTTCGAGCAGGAACTGGCCGCATTGCCGGGGCGCTACGCGGCCCCCGAAGGAGCCCTGCTGCTGGCGCGCGATGACGCGGGCCACGCGTTGGGTTGCGTGGCCCTGCGGCCCCTGGAGCATGGCGACTGCGAGATGAAGCGCCTGTACGTGCGCCCCGCCGCGCGCGGCCTGGGCCTGGGGCGCCGCCTGGCCGTGGCCGTGCGCGAGCTTGCGCGCGCGGCCGGGTACCGGCGCATGTGCCTGGACACCCTGGCGAACATGCACGAGGCCGTGTCGCTGTACACCTCGCTGGGCTTCCGGCCCATCGAGGCCTATGTGTACAACCCGCTCGAAGGCGTGCTGTTCCTCGGCCTCGACCTGGCGGCCGCGGCGCCTGACGCAGGGGCGCCCATCGACTCCGGCGCCGACGCAGGGCAGGGCTGAGTTCGATGCGCGGGCCTGCCTGAGCCCTGGGCGCCCCGGGCAGCCGCGGCGCGACGCTTCGCGCACAATGCGCAGCATGATCATCCAGCTCGCATCCGACCTGCATCTGGAGCGTCTGGCCGGGAGATTCCCGTCGGAGACCCTCATCCGGCCCGCGCCGCGGGCCGAGGTGCTGGTACTCGCGGGCGACATCGCCGCGCGCGCCGATGGCGTACGGCTATTCGCCGACTGGCCGGTTCCGGTGCTGTACGTGCCGGGAAACCATGAATTCTTCGATGCCGACTGGGAGCGCACGCGCGACCAGATCCGGCGTGCGGCCGAGGGCACGCAGGTCACCGTGCTGGACGGCGATGCCCTGGAATTCGGGGGCCTGCGATGGCTGGGCTGCACCCTGTGGACCGACTATGCGTTGCAGGAGGGGCTGGATCCGCGCGAGCAGATGCAGGCCTGCGCCCGACGCATGCGCGACCATGCGGTGATCCGCGTCGGCTCGCGCGGCTTCGCGCCCGAGGACGCGCTGGCCGAGCACCTGCGCTGCCGCGCCTGGCTGGAACAGGCGCTGGCCCGCCCCTTCGCGGGGCCCACCGTGGTGGTCACGCATCACGCGCCCAGCGCGCGCTCGGTGCACCCGCGCTTCGCCGACCATCCGGTGAACCCCGCCTATGCCAGCCGCCTGGAGCCGCTGCTGGCGGGGGCCAGGGCCTGGCTGCACGGGCATGTGCACGACAGCTTCGACTACCTGGTGGCGGGCGAGGGCGGCTCGGTGTGCCGCGTGGTGGCGAATCCGCGCGGCAACGCCCGGCGCATCGACCAGGCGCGCGAGGCGGCGGAGCTGGAATTCGAGAATCCGGCCTTCCACCCGCAATGCCTCATCGAGCTGTGAAGCGGGGCGCCGGGCCCGCCCGGCCTCAAGTCCCGGGCGCACGTGTCGTCTGACTGGACACCAACCATCTCCATCCATGGCCGAGAACTCCTTCCCTCCCGCGGTACTGCACGCCCTGCGCCAGATCCTGGCGTCGCTGCCCAGCTGCGACATGCTGGTGCTGGCCAACGGAACGGCGGCCGGCAGCCGCATCGTGCATCTCAACGAGAACGCGCGGCGCATGCTGGAGCCCCTGGGCGTGGTCGAGGGCAGCCCGCTCGCGGCGTGGCTGGAGGCGCTGGGCCTGGACGCCCTGCAGTGCATGGCCGTGTTGCGCGAACTCGCGTCCGGAACCCGCGAGCAGGCCGAGCTGGACGGCGCCGGCCTGCGCCTGCGACTGCGCGCCCTGCGCGACGAGCAGCACCAGATCGGCGGCTTTCACCTGTCGTGGCCGGATGCCGCATCGACGTCGCCGGACGCGGCCGCACGGCGACTGCTGCAGGCCCTGTCGCAGCGCCCGGTCGCTGCCACCCAGCAGGACCTGGACGCACTGGACGGGCAGGCGCGCCAGGCCCTGGCCTTCCTGCGCGACATGGCGCTGGCCTGGGAGCGCGGGTCCACGAAGGTGGGCCTGGCCTCGGCGCGGGGATACTTCTCGCCCAAGGGCTCCGTGCAGGTGTTCCGGGAGCGCCAGACCGAGCAGGAAGCGCTGATCGCGCGGGTGGGCGAGGGTGTGCAGCATGTGGTGGATGCCGCGCACGCCGTGGAGCAGAACATCGCCCGTGCCGCCGAGCGCGCGCAGGGCATCTTCCAGGTCTGCGAGTCGCGCCAGCGCGACGTCGGGGGCGCGCGCGAGCAGTTCCAGACCTTGCGCGACGAGACCGCGCGCAATGCCGAGCATCTGGACCGCATCCGGGAGCATGCCCAGGGGGTCACGCAGGTTCTGCACGTGATCCGCGACATCGCCGCCCAGACCAACCTGCTGGCGCTGAACGCTGCCATCGAGGCCGCGCGCGCCGGCGAGGCCGGCCGCGGCTTCGCCGTGGTGGCCGACGAGGTGCGCCGCCTGGCCAACAAGGTGGCGCAGACCGTGGTGACCGCCGGAGAATCCATCGAATCGATCCAGGCCTCGGTCGCCGTGGCCCACCAGGTCTCGCGCACCCTGGGCGAGGCGGTGGGCGCCAGCTCGGAGAAGATGGGCGGGGTGGTGCAGGGCTTCGCCGACATCCGCGCCGGCATCGAGGCCAACCAGGGTGTGTTCGAGGAGATCACGCGCCTGAGTCTTTCGGCGCGCGAGGCCGTGGGGGCCTTGTCCCAGAGCTTCGATCGCATGGCCTCGGGCGTGCGCGAGGCGAACGAGCAGGGCATCCAGGGCGCGCAGGAAATGTCCGCCCAATTGCTGGAGACCCTGAACGAGAACAAGGTGCTGCTCGAGGCCACGCTGGACTTCGACACCGGCTCCGAGCTCAGCGTGGCGTCGCGCGCGGCCATCGAGGGCGCGAGGGAGATCGGCGAGGCGCTGGAGCAGGCGCTGGCGCAAGGCGAGATTTCCCTGGAGGCTCTGTTCGACGAGCAATACGTGCCCATCGCGGGCATGCAGCCGCCGAAGTTCCGCACCCGCGCGAGTGATCTTTTCAAGCAGCGCGTGCAGCCCCTGCTGGACCGCACCCTGGGGCGGGGACCCACCCTGCGCTTCGCCTTCGCCGTCGACCGCAACGGCTACACGCCGACCCACAACACCATCTACGACCAGCCCCTGACCGGCGATCCCCGCAAGGACCTGGTGGGCAACCGGGCCATGCGCATCTTCAACGATGCGGCGGGCCTGGAGGCGGCGCACAACACCAAGCCCATCCACCTCATGATCTACGCCCGGGACACCGGGGAGGTGCTGCGCGAGCTCGACGTGCCGATCCGCGTGGGCGATCGCCAGTGGGGCAATCTGCGCGTGGGATTCCCCTGAGCCCTTCGGGGGCCGGGCAGTGCCCGGCCCCGTCAGGTCAGAACAGCGCCGCCGCCTTGGTCAGCGCGATGTACACGCCGATCAGGAAGGGGATGCCGATGGCCAGCCAGGCCACCACGCCGAAGGCGCCGAAGCTTCCGCGTGCCGCGTTGTGGGCGTTGTCGGCTCCCTGCTGCTCATGCTGCAGCGACCTCTCCCGCGCCAGGCGCTCCTCGGACATGTGATGCTTCTCGTGCACCGGGCGCACCATGGCGTTGAGGATCAGGCCCACCAGCAGCAGCCCGGCCAGGATGTGCAGCGTGCCGTCGTACACCAGGTTGTGGGCCACTCCCGCGTTGATCTGCGCCTGGCGGATATGCGCGATCAGGAAGGGGCCGACGATGCCCGCGGCCGACCAGGCGGTGAGCAGGCGTCCGTGGATGGCGCCCACCATCTGCGTGCCGAAGATGTCGGCCAGGTAGGCCGGCACGGTGGAGAAGCCGCCGCCGTACATGGACAGGATGATGCACACCGCCACCACGAAGGCGCCGGCCATCGCGTGGTGCCCCAGCACGGGCAGGCTGAGGTACATCAGGATGCCGATGATGAAGAACAGGTAGTAGGTGGTCTTGCGCCCGATGTGGTCGGAGATGCTGGCCCAGAAAAACCGCCCCAGGCTGTTGAACAGGCTGATCAGGCCCACCAGGCCGGCCGCCGACGCGGCGATGGCCGCCTTCTGCGCCGTGGTCAGCGCGGTCGTCGCGTCGAGTCCGATCAGATGGCCGCCGAACACGTCCTGAAGCATCGGGCTGGCCATCGAGATCACGCCGATGCCTGCGGTCACGTTGAGGAACAGCACGCCCCAGATCAGCCAGAACTGAGGGGTCTTCCAGGCCGTGTCCAGGTGCACGTTCTTGCTGGTCACCATGGCCTTGGCCTTGACCGGCTCGGTCCAGCCCTGCGGCTTCCAGCCGCTGGGAGGCACGCGCATGCCGAAGGCGCCCAGGGACATGACGATCACGTACAGGATGCCCATGGTGATCAGCGTGGCCGAGACACCCGCCGCCGCATTCCCGCCACCGTAGTGCTTCATCAGCGCCACCGCGATGGGTGCCCCGATCATCGCACCGCCACCGTAGCCCATGATGGCCATGCCGGTGGCCATGCCCCGGCGGTCCGGGAACCATTTGATCAGCGTGGACACCGGGGTGATGTAGCCCAGCCCCTGGCCCACGCCGCCGATGATTCCGCAGCCCAGCCACAGCAGCCAGAGCTGGTGCATGGACACGCCGATGCCTCCCAGCACCATGCCGCCGCCCCAGCACAGCGCGGCGATGAAACCGGCCTTGCGCGGGCCGGCGTGTTCCAGCCAGCCGCCCCACAGCGCGGCCGCCAGGCCGAGCACGGCGATGAACATCTCGAAGGTGGAGGTCACCAGCGGGACGCTCCAGTTGCAGGTGGTCGAGAACATCAGGGTCCCCAGCCCCGCTGCCTTGCACGTTGCATCGCTGCCCGAGAGCAGTTTGCTCATGGGCAGCCAGAACACGGAAAAGCCATAAGCCATGCCGATGCACAGGTGGATCGCCAGTGCTGCCGGCGGAACCAGCCATCGGTTGAAGCGTGGGCCGGCGACGATGCGTGCGCGGTCCAGCAGGCCGGGAGCGGCCATGGTTTGCGTCATTGCCTCAGACATTTCGTCTCCTAAGGACTGTGCGTCATGAACGGGTCGAGCCACGGCTGCATGGGCCATGGCGTCATCGATTGTTATAACCGCATACGAACCGCAGGATCTAGCAGGTGGAACCCGAGGTTCGTGTATGCAAGACTTGTTACAAAGAATAAGTGACGCCCAACGCTCCAGGCCCACCGGGGCGCAAGCCCGGGCTCAGGCGGGGTCCGCGCTCGCCTTGGCCCGCGATCGCGCGGAGCGCGTCGGCCTCGGCCACTGACCCGGAAAAGCCTGCGCGAGCTCGAACACCTGGCCGGCGTTGTCGGCCTGGTAACCCGCCAGCTGGTTCACCGCGGCGCGGAATTCCGGGCTGCACAGGGTGCGCAGGGCCTGCTGCAGCGCGGCGTCCTGCAGGCGGCGGGCCTGGCACAGCAGGAAATAGCGCTCGGTGTGCACCGGCACGAAATCCAGGTCGAAGCGCCTGGCCGGGGTCTCCACCCCGAAGGCCACGTCGGCCATGTCGCTGGCCACGTAGGCGGCGACTGCGGCGTGGGTCAGTTCGCACTGCTCGTAGCCGTGCACGCTCGAGGCTTCGACGCCTGCCCGACGCAGCAGCAGGTCGAGCAGGAAGCGGGTGCCCGAGCCGGGCTGGCGGTTGATGAAGCGCAGCTCGCCGCGGGCCAGGTCCTCGATGCCGTAGATCTTTTTCGGATTGCCCCGGGCGATGATCAGGCCGACGCGCCGCGTGGCCAGCCCGATCACCCGCTGGGTGCTCGGCTGCAGCCAGCGCCGGTAATGCTCGATGGCCGCGGGCTCGAATTCCCCGATCGGAATGTGGAACCCCGCCAGGTCGCAATTGTCCAGGGCCAGCGAGGCGACGGCGTCGGTGCTGCTGCAATAGCGCAGTTCGTTGAGCACCCCGTCGCGGTTGAGCCGCTGGTGCAGGGACTCCACCGCGAAGCCGTGGCTGGCGCGGATGCGCAGCACGGCGTCGTTCTCGTGCTGCACGCGGCCGATCTCGGCTTCCAGCTCCGAGCCCAGCGAGTCCAGGGTCGGCGACAGCCGAGCGGCGATGCGCCGTTGCGCCCACACCAGCTTTTCCGACAGCGGGCTCAGGCGCGAACCCTTGCCGCGTTCCATCTCCAGCAGCGACATGCCCAGCAGGGCCTCGCCCTCGCGGATCAGCGCCCAGGCATGGCGGTAGGAAATCCCCACCGCGGCACAGGCTCGCAACAGGCTGCCGTGCTCGGCCACCGCCAGCAACAGCGCGATGGTGCGTTCCGGCAAGGCCGGGCCTCCGTCCAGACGCAGGGTCCAGCGGGCTTCGATGGTGACCTCGAACATAGGGTTATGCCTTAGGAGTCCGGGTTCTTATGAAATGCGTCTGTCGAAGCATATTGCGCATCGCATGCTCGGATCCTAAAGTGGTTGGAGAACAGACGCAGTCCGGCTGCGAGGGCCAGCCTGGTCCCGAGCCCGCGGCCGCAAGTCCCCTACCTGCCTGGAGACACCATGCAAGAAACCCAGCAAGGCGCCTCGCGTGCCGGCGAAGGCGCCGAGGACGTGGCGGCGCAGGCCCTGGCACGCTGGGCCGATCGGCCCGGTCCGTTGCTGCCCATCCTGCACGAGATCCAGGAAGCCGTCGGCTACATCCCGGGCGAGGTGGTGCCGCAGATCGCGCGCGGCCTGAACCTGTCGCGCGCCGAGGTGCACGGCGTGATCAGCTACTACCACCACTTCCGCACCGAAGCGCCCGCGCGCCACGTGATCCAGGTCTGTCGCGCCGAATCCTGTCAGGCCATGGGGGCCGAGGCCCTGTACCAGCATGTGCTGCAGCGCACGGGATGCAGCGGGCACGCCCCGGGCGGCCACGCCTGCCGCAGCGCCGACGGCGCCTACCAGGTGGAACCGGTGTACTGTCTGGGCCTGTGCGCGGCCTCGCCCGCGCTGATGATCGGTCAGAGCCTGCACGCGCGCGTCAGTCCTTCGCGCTTCGATGCCCTGGTCGAGGGCCTGGAGGAGGGCAAGCGATGAGCACCGTGACCCTGTACGTGCCGCGTGATTCCGCGGCTCTGGCGCTGGGCGCCGAGCAGGTGGCGCAGGCTCTGCGCGCCGAGTGCGCCCGCCGCGGCCTGGACGTGAACATCGTGCGCAACGGCTCGCGCGGGATGTTCTGGCTCGAACCCCTGGTCGAGGTGGCGCTGCCCGAGGGGCGCGTGGCCTACGGCCCCGTGCAGGCGGCCGAGGTGCCGGAACTGCTCGACGCCGGCCTGCTGCGCGGCGGCGCGCACCGGCTGTGCCAGGGGCCGACCGAGAAGATCGACTATCTGGCCCGCCAGCAGCGCCTGTGCTTCGCGCGCATGGGCGTCACCGACCCCCTGTCCCTGGCCGACTACGAGGCCCACGAGGGCTGGGCGGGGCTGCGCGCTGCGCTGGCCCTGCAGCCCCAGCAGATCGTCGAGCAGGTGATGGAGTCCGGCCTGCGCGGGCGCGGCGGCGCCGCCTTCCCGACGGCCATCAAGTGGCGCACCGTGCTGAACACGCCGGCGCAGCAGAAATACGTGGTGTGCAACGCCGACGAAGGCGACTCCGGAACCTACTCCGACCGCATGACCATGGAGGGCGACCCCTTCATGCTCATCGAGGGCATGGCCATCGCCGGCCTGGCCAGCGGCGCGACCCGTGGCTTCGTCTACATCCGCTCGGAATATCCCGATGCCATGCGCAGCATGCAGCGGGCCATCGACCTGGCGCGAGAGGCCGGCTTCCTGGGCGAGAACATCCTGGGTTCGGGCAAGGCCTTCGATCTGGAGGCCCGCATGGGCGCCGGATCGTATGTGTGCGGCGAGGAGACGGCGCTGCTCGAAAGCCTCGAGGGCAAGCGCGGAGTGGTGCGCGCCAAGCCACCGCTGCCGGCGATCGCGGGCTTGTTCGGGCAGCCCACCGTGATCAACAACGTGATCAGCTTCGCCTCGGTGCCGCTGATCCTGGCGCGCGGCGCCGCCTTCTACCGCGATTTCGGCATGGGCCGCTCGCGCGGCACCCTGCCCATCCAGCTGGCCGGCAACCTCCAGCGGCCCGGTCTCGTGGAACTGGCCTTCGGCGTCAGCCTGCGCGAGCTGCTGTTCGATTTCGGCGGCGGCAGCGCCAGCGGGCGTCCGATCAAGGCCGTGCAGGTGGGCGGCCCGCTGGGCGCCTACATGCCCGAGTCGCAGTGGGATCTGCCGCTGGACTACGAGGCCTACGCGGCGGTGGGAGCGGTGGTGGGCCACGGAGGCATCGTCGCCCACGACGACAGCGTCGACCTGGCGGGCCTGGCCCGCTATGCCATGGAGTTCTGCGCCATCGAGTCCTGCGGCAAGTGCACGCCCTGTCGCATCGGCTCCACGCGGGGCGTGGAGGTGATCGACCGCATCCGCGGGGCCGGCGACGCGGCGCAGCGCGCGCAGCAGGTGCACCTGCTGCGCGACCTGTGCGACACCATGCTCCACGGCAGCCTGTGCGCGATGGGGGGCATGACTCCCTATCCCGTGCTGTCGGCCCTGAACCACTACCCGCAGGATTTCGGGCTGGACGCCGCCGACGCGGCGGCGGCCTGAAGCCCGCGGCGCATCACCGGACACGGAGACACGAATCATGCTCGAGCAACTCAAGCAAGCCGACCTGGGAACCCCGCGGCGCGAATCCGAGCGCGAGCTCACGCTGGACATCGATGGGGTGCAGGTGACGGTGCCCGAGGGCACCTCGCTGATGCGCGCCGCCGCCGAGGCCGGCGTGATGGTGCCCAAGCTGTGCGCCACCGACAGCCTGGAGCCCTTCGGCTCCTGCCGCCTGTGCCTGGTCGAGATCGAGGGCCGCAAGGGTTTCCCGGCTTCCTGCACGACCCCGGCCGAGGCCGGCATGAAGGTGCGCACCCAGTCGCCCAGGCTGCAGGAGCTGCGCAAGGGCGTGATGGAGCTGTACATCTCCGACCACCCGCTGGATTGCCTGACCTGCTCGGCCAACGGCAACTGCGAATTGCAGGACATGGCCGGGGTGACGGGCCTGCGCAACGTACGCTACGGTTACGCGGGCGCCAACCACCTGGGCGACAGGAAGGACGAGTCGAACCCCTATTTCAGCTACGACCCCTCCAAGTGCATCGTGTGCAACCGCTGCGTGCGGGCCTGCGAGGAGACCCAGGGCACCTTCGCGCTGACCATCAGCGGGCGCGGCTTCGAGTCGAGGGTGGCGGCCGGCATGAACGAGGCCTTCATGGACTCCGAATGCGTGAGCTGCGGCGCCTGCGTGCAGGCCTGCCCGACGGCCACGCTGATGGAAAAGACCGTGATCGAGCTCGGCCAGGCCGAGCACAGCATCAGCACCACCTGCGCCTACTGCGGTGTGGGCTGCGGCTTCAAGGCCGAGATGAAGGGCACCCAGGTGGTGCGCATGGTGCCGTGGAAGGACGGCGCGGCCAACGAGGGACACAGCTGCGTCAAGGGCCGTTTCGCCTGGGGCTATGCGACCCACAAGGATCGCATCACCACGCCGATGATCCGCAAGAGCATCGACGAGCCCTGGCAGGAGGTGAGCTGGGAGCAGGCCATCGCCTACGCGGCCTCGGAGTTCAAGCGCATCCAGGCCAAGTACGGGCGCGACTCCATCGGCGGCATCGTCTCGTCGCGCTGCACCAACGAGGAAGGCTACCTGGTGCAAAAACTCGTGCGCGCGGCCTTCGGCAACAACAACGTCGATACCTGCGCCCGGGTGTGCCATTCGCCCACGGGCTACGGCCTGAAGCAGACCCTGGGCGAGTCGGCCGGGACCCAGACCTTCAAGTCGGTGGAAAAATCCGACGTGATCATGGTCATCGGCGCCAACCCCACCGACGGCCATCCGGTGTTCGCGTCGCGCATGAAAAAGCGCCTGCGCGAGGGCGCCCGGCTGATCGTGGTCGATCCGCGGCGCATCGACCTGGTGAAGTCCCCCCATGTCCAGGCGCAGCACCACCTGGCCTTGCGTCCGGGCACCAACGTGGCGGTGCTCGACGCCCTGGCCCACGTGATCGTGGTCGAGGGTCTGGTCGACGAGGCCTTCGTGGCCGAGCGCTGCGAGCCCAAGGCCTTCGAGCAGTGGCGCGAATTCGTGGCGCGCCCGGAGCATTCGCCCGAAGCCCTGGAGGCGGTGACCGGCGTGCCCGCGGCGGAGCTGCGCGCGGCGGCGCGCCTGTTCGCCACCGGCAATGCCGAGGGCCGGCTGGGCGCGCGCCGCCCCAACGCCGCGATCTACTACGGCCTGGGCGTGACCGAGCATGCGCAGGGTTCCACCGCGGTGATGGCCATCGCCAACCTGGCCATGGCCACCGGCAACGTCGGGCGCGAGGGCGTGGGCGTCAACCCGCTGCGTGGGCAGAACAATGTGCAGGGTTCCTGCGACATGGGCTCCTTCCCGCATGAGCTGCCCGGCTACCGCCATGTCGCCGACGGCACCGTGCGTTCGCAGTTCGAGCAGGCCTGGGGCGTGGACATCCAGCCCGAGCCCGGGTTGCGCATTCCCAACATGTTCGACGCCGCGCTGGACGGATCCTTCAAGGGCCTGTACTGCCAGGGCGAGGACATCGTGCAGTCCGACCCCGACACCCAGCATGTGGCGGCCGCGCTGGCGGCGATGGAATGCATCGTGGTGCAGGACATTTTCCTCAACGAGACCGCCAAGTACGCGCATGTGTTCCTGCCGGGCTCGTCCTTCCTCGAGAAGGACGGCACCTTCACCAACGCCGAGCGCCGCATTTCCCGCGTGCGCCAGGTCATGCCCCCGCTGGGGCGCTACGCCGACTGGGAGGCCACGCAGCTGCTGGCCAATGCCCTGGGCTACCCGATGCACTACAGCCATCCGCGCGAGATCATGGACGAGATCGCGGCCCTGACCCCGACCTTCCATGGGGTGAGCTTCGACCTGATCGACCGCCTGGGCAGCGTGCAATGGCCGTGCAACGAGGAGGCGCCGCAGGGCACCCCCACCATGCACGTGGGGACCTTCGTGCGCGGCAAGGGCCGTTTCATCATCACCGAGTACGTGGCCAGCGACGAGAAGGTCACCCCCAAGTACCCGCTGTTGCTGACCACCGGGCGCATCCTGTCCCAGTACAACGTCGGCGCGCAGACCCGTCGCACCGAGAACAGCCGCTGGCACGAGGAGGACCGCCTGGAGATCCACCCGCACGACGCCGAGGACCGGGGCATTCGCGACGGCGACTGGGTGGGCATCAGCAGCCGGTCCGGGGAAACGGTGCTGCGCGCCCTGGTCAGCGAGCGCATGCAGCCCGGCGTGGTCTACACCACCTTCCATTTCCCGGAGTCCGGCGCCAACGTGATCACCACCGACAGCTCCGACTGGGCGACCAACTGCCCCGAGTACAAGGTCACCGCGGTGCAGGTCATGCCGGTGAGCCAGCCCTCGACCTGGCAGCGCGAGTACACGCGCTTCAGCCGCACCCAGGAAGAGCTGCTGGCCCAGCGCCGTGCCGCGCATGCGATGGGCGAGGCCCACGCCGCGCAGGCACGCAAGGAAGTGGCGGCCACATGAGCTTCCGCCCGCCAGGGTTCCGAGGCCGCGGCAGGCGCGGGGAGGCGCGATGAGCATGCCCTGCGAGGGTGCGCGCAGCCTGGACGTGCTGCGCTGGCGCGGCGGCCGCGCGCAGCAGGTCGACGACTGGCTGTCCGAGGAGGTGGCCGTGGCGCTGCAGTACAACGGCGTGTCGCACGCCGTCATGCTGGCCACGCCGCTGGACCTGGAGGATTTCGCGCTGGGCTTCAGCCTGGGCGAGGGCATCGTGGAGCGGGCATCCGAGGTCTACGACTGCGAGGTGCTGCGCGAGCCGCGCGGCCTGACCCTGCAGATCGAGGTGGCCGCGCGCTGCTTCGAGCGCCTGCGCGAGCGCCGGCGCAGCCTGGCCGGGCGCACCGGCTGCGGGCTGTGCGGCACGGACAGCCTGGACCAGGCGCTGCGCCCGCTGCAGCCCCTGCCGCCGCCGCGCGGCGCGCCCGTCGCCTCGACCGCCGTGGCGCGTGCCCTGGGCTGCCTGCGCGAGCATCAGCGCCTGAACGCCGCCACCGGCGCCGTGCACGCGGCCGCCTGGTGCGATGCGCACGGGAGCCTGCAGCTGCTGCGCGAGGACGTCGGGCGCCACAACGCGCTGGACAAGCTCATCGGAGCGATGGCGCGCTCCGGAGTCGATGCGACGCAGGGCTTCGTGGTCATCACCAGCCGTGCCAGTGTCGAGATGGTGCAGAAGGCCGCGCAGGCCGGCGTGCCGGTGCTCGTGGCCGTGTCGGCGCCGACCGCGCTGGCCGCGCGCAGCGCGCGCGAGGTCGGCATGTGCCTGGTGGGCCTGGCGCGCGGCGAGGACCTGGTGGTCTACAGCGGCGCCCCACGCATCGCCCTCGAAGCTTCCCCCGAACCCACGAACAGCCTGCTCACCACATGAAGACCGAACACCTGATCTCCATGGTCAATCGCATCGGGCAGTTTTTCCAGGCGATGCCGGACCACGACGAGGCGCTGGAAGGCATTGCCATGCACGTCAAGCGCTTCTGGGAGCCGCGCATGCGGCGCGAACTCCTGGAGTACGTCGATGCCCAGGGCGGCAAGGGCGTCGAGCCGGTGGTGCTGGAAGCGCTGCGCCAGCATCGTCAGCTGCTGGCCTGAGCGGGAGGCCGGCCCGGCAGGACCGCGCGCCGCCTCGGGGGCGGGCGGCCCGCGCCTTGTCATGCCTGCCCGAGCATGCGCGAGGCCAGCTCGCGGGCGTCCTCTCCCTCCTCGAGCAGCGCCCGCGCCAGTGCCGTGCGGGCTTCCTGCGGATGGTTCTGGCTGAGCTTGAACTTCGCCGTGACCCGCTGCACCTCGATGTCGATGCCCACCACGCCGGCCAGCATGGAGCGCACATAGTCCGGCGGGGCGTCGCAGACCGCCCAGGGCCGTGCGCGCCCGGCCTCGTGGGTGTCGGTCAGCTCGCCGACCAGGGCGCGCAGCCAGTCGATGTCGTCGACCGCCCGCAGGCGTCCGGCGACCTGCACGATCAGGTAGTTCCAGGTCGGCACCACCTTGCCGTCCACGGCCTTGCGCGGATGCGCGCCCGGGCTGACATAGGCCTGCGCGCCGTGGAACAGTGCCAGCACCTCGCATCCGGAGCCGCCGGCGCGGCGCCACAGCGCATTGCCACGCGCCACATGGCCGCGCAGGCGCAGCAGGCGACCCTGCGCGTCGCCGTCGGCCAGCAGCACCACGGGGTTGGCGTCCAGGCCCTCGTCGTCCCGCGTGACCAGGGTGGCCAGGGGGCGCTCGCGCAGCAGGCGCAGCACCTCGGAGGGGTCGTCGACGGCGAAATGGCGGGGCAGGTACATGGCGCGGCTGTCAGTTGGGGGCCGGCCTAATCCCGACCGGGCTCAGGGTGATTTTGCGACAAAGCCATAATGCCACCTGCCCGGGCGCACGAACCCATGCCGATCCACGACCCGCGACCACGATCCCCCGTGCCGCGATGCGCCCGCGCATCGCGCAGCATGTTTCGGGCGGAGTGGCTGCTGGGAGTCGCGCTGATGCTGCCGAGCCTGGCCTGCGCGCAAGGCGCCGCGCCGCGGCCCGCCCCGCCGCGGACCGCCGCTTCCGCGCCTCGCGCCAGCGCCTACGTGGTGGACATCCAGGCGCCCAAGGAGCTGCGCGATGCGCTGCGGCGCGGGCTGGATCTGGAGCGCTGGAAGGACTACGGGGACCTGCGCCAGGAGCAACTGCGCTCCCTGGTGGAGGAGGTGCCCGGGCAGGCGCGCCAGGTGCTGGAGGCCCTGGGCTATTTTTCCCCCCGCGTCGAGGTGCGCCTGGACGCCACGCGCCAGCCCTGGCGCGTGCTGCTGCGGGTGCAGGCCGGCGAGCCCAGCCGGGTGGTCGCCGTGCAACTGCGCGTGCTCGGGCCCGAGGGCACGCCGGTGGAGGCGCTGCAGTCCGACCTGCTGCGTCACTGGAGCCTGGGCGACGGCAGCGTGTTCGACAGCGCGAACTGGCAGTCCGCCAAGAGCGACGCCCTGCTGCGCCTGAGCACGCGGCGCTATGCGGCGGCGCGCATCGTCGCGAGCCGCGCGCTGGTGGACCCGGCCCGCCACGCGGTGCGCCTGTCGGTGGATTTCGAGACCGGCCCCGATTTCCGCTTCGGTCCCCTGAGCGTGCATGGGCTGCGGCGCTACCCCGAGTCCGTGGTGCGCAACCTGGCCCCCTGGTCGCAGGGCGACCCCTATGCACAGGAACCGTTGCTGCACCTGCAGCAGCGCCTGCAGGACAGCCGGTATTTCCGCAGTGCCACCGTCGGAGCCCCGCTGTCGGGTGCCCAGGGCGACCAGCTCCCGGTGGCCGTGAACGTGATCGAGCAGCGCGCCCAGCGCCTGGGCTTCGGCGTGGGCTACAGCAGCAACACCGGCGCGCGCACCCAGGTGGACTACGGCAACCTCGACCTGTTCGGGCAGGCCCTGCGCCTGAGCAGCTCGGTCAAGCTGGAGACCCTCCAGCAAAGCCTGGGCGCCACGCTGCAGTTCCCGCGACGCCATGATGGCGCCAACTACGGCATCGATGCCCAGGTCCTGCATTCGGACATCCAGGGCCTGACCACGCGCAGCCAGAGCCTGGGGCTGCAGCGCCGGCGCAGCGACGGACCCATCCAGACCATCCAGTCGTTGCAGTTCATCAACGAACAGCAGCAGCTCACCGGCGGGCCGGTGTCGTCGAACATGGCGCTGATGCCCGGCTATACCTGGACACGCCGCCGCCTGGACAGCCCGCTGGATCCCACGCGCGGCAACCTGCTGAGCGCGCAGATCGGCGGCGGAGCCCGCGCGCTGCTGTCGGACCAGAATTTCCTGCGCCTGTATGTGCACGTCCTGCAATATCTTCCCCTGGGCCCGGATAACCAGCTGATCCTGCGCGGCGAGCTGGGCCAGGTGCTGAGTCCCTCGGCCGACGGCATCCCGCAGCAGGAGCTGTTTCGCGCGGGGGGCATCGGCTCGGTGCGAGGCTACCCCTACCAGAGCCTGGGCCTGGTGCAGGATGGCGCGGTGGTGGGGGGCCGCGCCCTGTTCACGGCCGGCGTCGAAGGTGTGCATTGGGTGCTTCCGCGCTGGGGCGCGGCCTTGTTCGTCGACGCTGGAAACGCGGCGGACAGCTTTCGCAGCCTGCATCCGGTGCTGGGCTACGGGGTGGGCCTGCGCTGGCGCAGCCCGGTGGGGCTGGTCAGCGTCAACCTGGCCCATGGGCGGGCCATCGGCTCGACGCGTCTCGAATTCAACGCCGGCGTGAGCTTCTGATGGCACGAGGCGCGGATTCCCCTCCATCCGCCGCGCGCGGGCGGCGTCGCGCGCGGCGCGGGTGGCTGCTCGGCGGGGCCGCGGCCCTGCTGCTGCTCGCCGGCCTGGCCGTGGCGCTGGCCTGGCTGGGCAGCGCCGACGGCCTTCGCTGGCTGGGCGCGCGTGCCGGGCTGCGCATGCAGGGTGTGCAGGGAAGCGCGTGGAGCACGCTGCGCGTGTCGCGCCTGCAGTGGGGCCGCGGCGCCACCCGTGTGGACCTCCGCGATTTCCTGCTGCGCTGGCGCCCGGCGGATCTGCTGCGGCTGGAGCCCAGCCTGCATGTCGTCGAGCTGTCGGCGGGTGAGCTCGACCTGCAGCAAGGCCCCTCGGCCGGCGCAGCGGGTCCGCCGCGCCTGCCGGCGCGGCTGGTGCCCCCGATCGCGCTGCGGGTGGACCGGCTGCAACTGCGGCGACTGCGCTGGCGCAGGACCGGGCAGGCGCCTTGGCGGGACCTGGGCTCCCTGCACGCGCGACTGTCGGGCGACCAGGCGGCGTGGGAGGCGGCGGCCGGCTGCGAGGGCCCCTGGGGCAGCCTGCGCCTGCAAGGCCGCATGGCCGCGCGGGCACCCTACGCGCTGCGGGGGTCGCTGGGTGCCGAACTCGAGCCCAGGGGCCGGGAGCTGCGCCTCGACTCCCGGGTGGCGGGGACCCTGGAGAGCCCGCGCCTGGACGCCACCGTGCGGGCCGCGCGGGCCAGGGCCGTGGTGCGCGCCGAACTCCATCCCTTCCAGGCCGTGTGGCTGGGACCCAGCAGCGTCGACCTGGAGAAGCTGGATCCGCGGCGCATCGATCCTGCCTGGCCCGAAGCCGATCTCAGCCTGCATGCACGGGTGCGGGGTGCCCCCAGGCAAGGCCTGCGTGGCGAGTTGAGCCTGCGCAACGCGTTGCCGGGCAGCATCGATGCGGGGCGCCTGCCCCTGCTGGGCGCGAGCTCCCGCCTGGCCCTGCAAGGCGGCGTGCTGCGGGCCCCGGATCTGCATGTGGCCCTGGCCGCGGGCGCCAGCCTCGAGGGCAGCCTCGCCTGGCCGCTGGACGGCAGCGCCACGGTGGACCTGCGGGCCCGTGCGCTGGACCTGCATGCGCTGTACTCCCGCCTGGTGGCCACGCGCCTGCAGGGCCCCCTGCAGGCAAGTCTGGGCGCGAAGGCGCAGAGCCTTTCCGCCTCGCTGAGCCAGCCCGGCTGGAAGGCGCAGCTGCAGGCGCGCAGGGTGGGTACGAGCATCGAGCTGGAACGCGCGCTGCTGCGGGCCCAGGGAGCCGAGCTGCAGCTGTCCGGTCGCCTCGACCAGGCGGCCGACAGGGCCTTTTCGGTGCAGGCCAGGCTGCGCGACTTCGATCCGCGGCGTTTCGGCGACTGGCCGCGGGCTCAACTCCACCTGAGCTTGCAGGCGCGGGGCGATCTGGCCACGCCGAAGGCCCGCGTGAACCTGCAGCTGCAGCCCAGCCGGTGGCGTGGGCAAGTGCTGGAGGGCAGCGCCAGCGGCGTGCTCAGGCCCGGCCGCCTGCGCCAGCTGCAGGCACGCCTGCGCCTGGGCGCCAACCACCTGCTGGCGCAAGGCAGCTTCGGCGAGCCGGGGGACAGTCTGCGCCTGGACCTGCAGGCCCCCGCGCTGGGGCAACTCGGGGAGGGCTGGAGCGGCAGCGCGCAGGCCCGTGCCAGCCTGCACGGAAGCCTGGCCGTGCCCAGCGGCCAGGTCGAGGTGCACGCGCGCGGACTGCATGGGCCGAAGGGCCTGAGCCTGGGGCGCCTCGACCTCGATGGCGAGCTTGCGCGGGGCCTGCAAGGTCCGCTGCGCCTGCAGGCCACGGGCAGCGAGCTGCGGGTGGCCGGCCAGTCCCTGCGTGAGCTGGCGCTGCGCTTGCGCGGCACCCTGCGCGCGCATACCTTGAACCTGCTGCTGGTGGGGCCCCCGCGCCTGCGCCTGCGCGCCACCGCGCAGGGCTCCTGGCAGCCCGCGACGGGCTGGTCGGGCAGCATCGACAGCCTGGACAACTCCGGCTCGGTGCCGCTGCGCCTGCTGGCGCCGGCCGCCTTGCGCGTGGGCAGGCACGGCAGCTTTTCCCTGGAGCATGCCCGGCTGCGCAGCCCGACAGGCAGCCTGGATGTGCGCAGCCTGCGGCGCGATGCGCAGGCCTGGTCGGGCAGCGGAAGCGCCAGCCAGATCGACCCGGTGTACTGGGCGCGCCTGTTCGGCGCCAGGCTGCACGGGCTGCGCTCGGACCTGCGCCTGGCTGCGCAGTGGGAACTGCGGGTCAGCCCCGCCATGAGCCTGCGACTGGATGTTCAACGCAGCGGCGGCGACCTCGTGCTGCCGGCCGGCGCGGGCCTGCCGCTGGGCCTGTCGCGCCTGGGCCTGCGGGTGCAGGCGAGCGCGGGCGTCCTGCATGCCGCGCTGGAGGCCGCCGGGGCCCGGCTGGGCAGCCTGCGGGCGCAAGCGCAACTGGGGCTGCTGGACTCGCCGCAGGGCTGGCGCGTGGATCCGAATGCGCCGCTGCTCGGCCAGGCGCGGCTCGACATGCCCGATCTGTCCTGGATCACGGGCTGGCTGCCCCAGGGGGCGCGGGTGGCCGGAGCGCTGCGCGGGGAACTGCAGGCCGCGGGCACCCCGGCCACGCCACGCTTGCAGGGAAGCCTGTCCGGGCACTCGCTGGCCCTGGCCTTGCCGGGCCTGGGACTGGACCTGCGCGACGGCAGCCTCGATGCCTTGTTCGACGGCGACCGCCTGCAACTGCGTTCGCTGGTGGTGCATGACCCATCCGGGCACGGAACCCTGCGGGCCAGCGGGAGCATGGGCCTGGCCGATGGACGGCCCAGCGGCAGCGTGGAGCTGAGCCTGGACAGGCTGCAGGCCCTGGACCGCCCCGGGCGCCAGGTCCGGCTCAGCGGCAGCGGCAGCCTGAGCGCGCATGGCGGCCAGGTCGCGCTCGACGCCGCGCTGCGGGTCGACAAGGCCGACATCGAACTGGCCAGCGCGGACATGCCGCGGCTCGCACCGGACGTGGTGGTGCAGGGGCGCGCGGCCCCCGCGCCCGCCGGCACGGCTCCGATGGCGGTGAGCGCCAAGGTCCACGTGGACCTGGGCCGCGACTTCCATCTGCGCGGCTACGGGGTGGACGCGCGTCTGGGCGGCGCGCTGCTGCTGCGCGCCGAGCCTGGGCAGGCGCTGGCCGCCGAGGGCAGTGTCGGCGTGCGCAGCGGCAGCTACTCGGCCTATGGCCAGCAACTGGCGCTGGTGGCCGACAGCAGCGTCAACTTCTCCGGTCCGGTGGACAACCCGGGCCTGAACCTGGCCGCCCAGCGCGAGAACCTTCCGGTGCAGGTGGGCGTGCGGGTCACCGGCACGCTGCGCGCGCCGAAGGTGAGCCTGAACTCCGATCCCCCGATGTCCGATGGGGCCATTCTGTCCTGGCTGATCCTGGGCCAGGATCCGAGCACCGTGGGCAGCGACCAGAGCGCGCTGCTGCAGACCGCGGCGGCGGCGTTGCTGTCGGGCGGTCAGGGCGTTCCCCTGACCAGCCGCGTGGCCGGCGCGCTCGGCCTGGACCGGCTCACGCTCAGCGGCCAGGGCGGCCTGCAGAACAGCGTGCTGACGGTGGGCAAGAAACTGAGCTCGCGCCTGTCGGTCAGCGTCGAGCAGGGGCTGGCCGCCACCGGCAGCCTGTTCAACGTGCGCTACACCTTCACGCACCGGCTGTCGCTGCGCCTGCAGTCAGGCCTGGACAACGCCGTCGACCTGTTCTACACCTTCCACTTCGATTGATGCGCCGCGTCGCGACGGGGTTGCGCGGCGCGGCCGCGGCCCAACGCTCAGGGGAAGGCGGGGATGTCGGGGTCGACTCCCTCGGGTTCGGCCTCGGGGTGCTGGCTGCGCACCAGCTGCTCGATGTCCTCGACGCGGTGCGGGTGCACGTCGACCATCATCAGCAGCTTGCCCTGCTCGATGGCCTGCTCGTAGGGGCGCAGTTTGGGGCTGTCCACGCTGACCCCGATCATGCTGCTCACCCAGGCGCCCACCGCGCCGCCGGCCACCGCCAGGCTGAGCACGATGGCTCCCGCCGACACCACGGCCGCGCCGGGCACGGCGATGACCACCAGACCGGCCAGCGTGCCCGTGACGCCCCCGAGACCGAGGCCGCGCTCGATCGCCGGGATCAGGTCGCTCTTCTCGGCCAGGCCGGCCTCGGGCAGGTTGCCCATGGGCGTGCCTTCGCGCGCCACGACGTGGATGGATTTCTCCGGCACCCGAGCCAGCAGAAGCTCGTCGACGATGGCCGAGGCGGTGGAGACGTCCGGAACCAGGAAGTACAGGCGTCGCATGGAAGGCTCCTTGGGCGGGTGAGGGCGGTGGTCGGGCGCGTGCCGTGGCCGGCTCGCTCAGCGCGTCTCCCGCAGCGCGCGGCGCAGCGTCTCGGTGAGTTGCTCGATCTGCGCGCGCTCGATGATCAGGGGGGGCGACAGCGCGATCGTGTCTCCGGTATAGCGCACCAGGGCGCCGAGTGCAAAGCAGCGCGCGAACACCTCCTGCCCGCGCAGGCCGGCGCCGTCCGCCCGGGGCTGCAGTTCCACGGCACCCATGAGGCCGATGTTGCGGATGTCGCGCACATGCGGCGCGTCGCGCAGCGCGTGCAGCGCCTGCTCCCACTCGCTGTCCAGGCCGTCCCTGCGCACCCTCTCGAGCAGCCCTTCCTCGGCGTACAGGCGCTGCGTGGCCAGCGTGGCGGCCGCGGCCAGCGGGTGTCCGGAATAGGTGTAGCCGTGGGCCAGCTCGATGGCGCCCTGCGCGGCGGCGTCCAGCACGGTGTCGACCAGGTCCTCGCGCACGAACACCGCGCCCAGGGGCACGGTGCCGTTGTTGACCGCCTTGGCGGTGACCATGATGTCGGGCATCACGCCCAGTGCCTGCGCCGCGAAGGGCGCGCCCAGGCGGCCGTAGCCGGTGATCACCTCGTCGAACACCAGCAGCAGCCCGTGCTTGTCGCACAGCGCGCGCAGGCGCTGCAGGTAGCCCTGGGGCGGCACCAGCACGCCGGTGGAGCCGGCCACGGGCTCGACGATCACCGCGGCGATGTTCGAGGCATCGTGAAGCTGCACGATGCGCTCGAGCTCGTCGGCCAGATGCGCCCCCCAGGCCGGCTGGCCCCGTGAGAAACCCTGGTGCTCGAGGTCGTGGGTATGCGGCAGGTGGTCCACATGCGGCAGCAGTGCGCCGTGGAACACCTTGCGGTTGCCGGGAATGCCGCCCACCGAGATGCCGCCGAAACCCACGCCGTGGTAGCCGCGCTCGCGACCGACGAACACGGTGCGCTGGCCCTGCCCGCGGGCACGGTGGTAGGCCAGGGCGATCTTCAGCGCGGTGTCCACGCTTTCCGAGCCGGAGTTGGTGAAGAACACGCGCTTGAGCCGGCCCGGCGCGATGTCGGCCAGCACCTGCGCGGCCTCGAACTCCAGCGGGTGCCCGAGCTGGAAGGACGGCGCGTAGTCCATGCGCGCCGCCTGCTCCTGGATGGCGCGGGTGATGGGTTCGCGGCAGTGGCCGGCATTCACGCACCACAGCCCCGCCGCGCCGTCGAGGATCTGGCGCCCGTCGTCGCTGCGGTAGTACATGCCGCTGGCCTGCACCAGCATGCGCGGCGCGCTCTTGAAGGCACGGTTGGCGGTGAAGGGCATCCACAGCGCCTGCATGGGCGCCGCCGCGGGGGGCGCGGCCTGGGGGGACTGGGAATTCTCGCGTGCGTTCATGGATGTTTCCTCGGAATGCGGAACAATGTACGGCATCGACTTGGCCCTGGCGCGCATGCCGGATTGCCGGACTTGCGCTGCCAGATCGTTCCGTTCACTTGCGCCTCTCCCGCTCATGGCTCTGGGTCTGTACATCATCGGTGACGAAATCCTGTCCGGCAAGCGGCAGGACAAGCATTTTTCCCGCGTGCAGCAATTGCTGGCCGCGCGAGGCATGCAATTGCAATGGGCGCAGTACCTGGGCGACGATGCCCAGGTACTGCGCGAGTCGCTGCGCGCCAGTTTCGAGCGCGGGGACACCGTGCTCAGCTGCGGGGGCATCGGCGCCACGCCGGACGACCACACCCGCGCGGCCGCCGCCGCCGCACTGGGCCTGCCGCTGGAACTGCATCCCGAGGCGGTCGCGCTGATCCGCCAGCGCATCCTCACGGCCTCGCTGGGCGAGCCCGACTCCGCCGCCAACCAGCAGCGCCTGCAGATGGGCAATTTCCCGCAGGGCGCGCAGATCATCCCCAACCCCTACAACCAGATCCCGGGTTTTTTCCTTCGGGAACACTATTTCGTGCCCGGCTTCCCGGTGATGGCCTGGCCGATGATCGAGTGGGTGCTCGACACGCGCCTGCAGCATCTGCACCGCCCGGCCGGCTACCTGGAGCGCGGCCTGATCGTGCAGGGCGCCATGGAGTCCGAACTCACCCCGCTGATGCTGCGCATCGAACTCGAGCACGCGCAGGTCAAGGTCTACAGCCTGCCCAGCGTGGACGACCCCCAATGGGGCCGGCACATCGAGATCGGGGTCAAGGGCGAGCCCCTGCACGTGCAGGCGGCCTTCGACGCCCTGCGCCAGGGTTTGGTCGCGCTCGGTGCGAATCTGCGCACCGAAACGGTGCGCTCCATCTGAATAGCACCATGATGGTGCGTACAGCACCATCGCGGGGCGCTTGCGCCATGGCCTTGGCGCAAGCGCCATCGCCGCGTCGCGTGAGCGCGCCCAGGCGCGCCGGACTTGCGCGCATCGCCGTCGGACGCGGCGCGAAATCATCGGGGCGTGGCATGGATTCTGCTAGATTTGCGAGCAGGGTCGAGCGAGCCCGGGAGCAGCCGCGTGGTCGGCTGTTCCGGCGGCTCTTGACCGGGCCGGAGCCGCGGGCCATTCCCCCCATACAACCGCACATCATTCTTGGAGAACTTGCATGACCAAACAGGTTGCTGACGTACTGAACATGGTGAAGGAAAACGACGTCAAGTTCGTCGATTTCCGTTTCACGGACACCCGCGGCAAGGAACAGC
>JAKBBK010000003.1 GCA_021808525.1 Pseudomonadota bacterium | reverse complement strand
AACTGGCTGCGGTGTACGGCCTGATCAAGGCCGACTACTTCGAGCCGGTGCACGGCAAGAAGCTCGTGCAGGATGCCATCAACGGCATGGTCAACGGCCTGGATCCGCATTCGGAATACCTGGATGCGAAAGATTACAAGGAGTTTCGCGAGAGCACCAGCGGCAAGTTCGTCGGCGTGGGCATCGAGATCGCGCCCAAGGACGGGCTGATCCAGGTGGTCTCGCCCATCGAGGGCTCGCCGGCCGCGCGCGCGGGCATCCAGGCCGGCGACCTGATCACGCGCATCGACGACACCGCCGTCAAGGGGCTTGCCCTGGACAAGGCGGTCAAGCTCATGCGCGGCAAGCCCGGCACGCAGGTTCGGCTCACGCTGGTGCGCAAGAGCACCAACCGCACGATGACCCTGGTCATCACCCGGGAGGAAATCCACGTGCAGAGCGTGCGTGGGCGCATGGTCGAGCCCGGCTACGGCTGGGTGCGCATCAACCAGTTCCAGTCCGACACCCTGCCCGAGTTCGTGGCCAAGGTGGACGATCTGTACAAGGCCGATCCCAGGCTCAAGGGCCTGGTGCTGGACCTGCGCAATGACCCGGGCGGCCTGCTGGAAAGCGCCGTGGGCGTGGCCTCGGCCTTCCTGCCGCCCAACTCGGTGATCGTGTCCACCCGCGGGCAGATCCCCGAGGCCAACGTGAGCTACCGCAACACGCCCAGCGACTACTCCCGCGTGCCCGGGCAGAACCCGCTGGCCTCGCTGCCGGATGCGGTGAAGACCGTGCCGCTGGTGGTGCTGGTCAACGGGGGCTCGGCCTCGGCCTCGGAAATCGTCACCGGTGCGCTGCAGGACTACAAACGCGCCCAGGTGATGGGTGAGCTGACCTTCGGCAAGGGTTCGGTGCAGACCGTGCTCCCGCTGGGCCCGGATACCGCGCTGAAGCTGACCACCGCGCGCTACTTCACGCCCAACGGCGAATCCATCCAGGCGCGCGGAATCACGCCCAACTACGTGGTAGGCCCCCTGCCCAGCGGCGACCCCTACGCGGCGCTGCGCATGCGCGAGGTGGACTACAAGAACCAGATCGGCACCGGCACGCAGGCCGCCAGCTCCCCGCAGCTGCGCCAGGAACTGCAACGCCAGCACGAGGCCCGCCAGGAACTGGAAGCGGCCATCGAGAAGAACCCGAAGAAGTTCCCCAAGCTGCCCGAATACGGCAGCAAGCAGGACTGGCAGCTCGAACAGGCCCTGAACCTGCTGCAGCACAAGCCGGTGATCACGGAAAAGGCTCCGGCGCAGCAGGCGAGCGCGGCCAGCGCCGCCTCGAAGCCGGCGCAGCCGGCGCACACGCCCTGAGGCAGACGACGAGAACGGGGCCGGGACGGAGGTCGCGGCCCCGCCCGCCCCCGCGGCACGCCGCATGAACGATTCCGAACTGCTGCGCTACTCGCGCCACATCCTGCTCGACGCCGTGGGCATCGAGGGGCAGCAGCGCATCCTGGACGCGCATGCCCTGGTGCTGGGTGCCGGCGGCCTGGGCTCTCCGGTGGCGCTGTACCTGGCGGGCGCCGGCGTGGGACGCATCACCCTGGTGGACGATGACCAGGTCGACGCCACCAACCTGCAGCGCCAGATCGCGCACACCGAGCAGCGCCTGGGCATGGCCAAGGTGGAATCGGCGCGCATCGCCATGCAGCAGATCAATCCCCATCCCGGCATCCACACGGTGGCCCGCCGCGCCGACGCCGCGCTGCTGGACGAACTCCTGGCCGACGCCTCGGTGGCCCTGGACTGCAGCGACAACTACGCCACCCGCCACGCGCTGAACGCCGCCTGCGTGCGCCGCGGCGTGCCCCTGGTCAGCGGCGCGGCCATCGGCTTCGACGGCCAGGTGGGGGTGTTCGACACGCGGGCCGGGGAGTCCGGGCGCGGGCCCTGCTACGCCTGCCTGTTCGCCCCCGACGCGCCGGTCGAGGAAGTGCGCTGCGCGGTGATGGGCGTCATCGCGCCCCTGGTGGGCGTGGTGGGCAGCCTGCAGGCCCTGGAAGCCCTGAAACTCCTGGCCGGAGCCGGTCGCAGCCTGGCCGGGCGGCTGCTGCTGATCGATGCGCTGGACATGGACATCCGCACCATGGTGCTGCGGCGCAATCCGGACTGTCCGGTCTGCGGGTCGCTGCCGGGCTAGGAGTGTGGGCGGCAGAGGGAGCCGTCGCGCATTGCAGCAGGCTCAGCCTCTGCCGCCCACGCTCCTGGGTTTAGTCGTCCTGGGGAGCGTCTCCGCTGGCGTCGGCGATGCCTGGCCACAGCGTGGTGGGCGTGTCCTCGCGCCAGCGCCCGGTCAGGCTCCAGTCGCTGCCCTGCAGCTGCGCGGCGTAGACCACCGGGTCGAGCACCGCGGTGGCCTGGTAGACCCCGGGGGCACTGCGCTGCAGCACCAGCTCGAGGTCGCCGCTGCGGCGCAGGGGGTGGCGCAGGCGCAGGTGCAGCAGGGGGTCGGCGGGAGCCGGCCGCAGGTGCACGCTGAGCAGGCCCGCGTGCCAGGAAATCTGCGCACTGAGCCCCAGCTGGCGCGCGCGCTGCGCCTGCTGCATGCTGGTGCCCACGCGCAGCCCGCGTTCGTAGGGATGGCCGGTGACCAGGCTGTCGCGCCCGTGCATGGCCACGGCCAGCAGCGCGAAACCGATGAGCACCATCGAGCCCGGCAGGGCGATCAGGGCCCAGGGCCAGGGCTGGCGCCACCAGGGCGGGACGACGGGAGGAGCTTGCACGGTCTTGGACCCCCAGCGAAAGGCCCGACTCTAGCCGCGACGGTGCCTGCGCCGCATGATCCAGGACAAAGCCCGCGACAAAAGCCGCCGGCCCGCCCTACAACTCGACCTTCGGCACCTTCCGGGCTGCGAACACCGCCGCCAGCGCCACCAGCGCGGCCGCGCCGAAGCCGATGTGGAAGGCCTCGGTGACACGCCGGGTCGCGACCGCGCTGGACGCGTTCAGCGCGGCGTGCAGGTCGGCCGGCGTGGCGATGCCGAACACCAGGCTGCCGAACACCGCGGTGCCCAGCGAGGCGCCGGTGGAGCGGGCCAGGGAGATGGTCGCCGCGGCGGCCCCCAGGCGGCTGCGTCCGGCCACCGCCTGCACCAGCAGTTGCGAGCTGGGCATCACGCTGCCGAATCCGAGGCCGGCGATCAGGCCCAGCGCCCCCACCTCCAGGCCCGCGGGGGGTGCCAGTGCCAGCGCCAGCAAGGCCAGGGCGGACACGATCAGCCCGTGGCGCGCGGGCAGATCCGGGCGCCCGCTGCGCGCGATGATGCGCCCGGTGACGTTGGATCCCAGCACGACGCCCGCGGTCAGCGGCAACAGCAGCAGGCCGGCGCGTGCCGCGCTGCCGTGGCGCGCGATCTGCAGGTACACGGGCAGGAAGAACACCAGCGCGAACATGCAGGAGGCGAACAGCACCACGGTCAGCGCGGTCCACGCGGTGGCGGGAATGCGCAGGAGCTCCAGCGGCAGGAAGGGATGGCGCTGGCGGCGTTCGTGGCGTACCAGCAGCCCTCCCAGCAGCAGCGCGCAGCCGGCCATGAGCAGGCTGGGCAGCGAAAGCCAGGCGAAGCGGTGCCCGGCCAGGGTCAGCCACAGCAGGGCCAGCCCCGCGCAGCCGGCGAACATCAGCACCCCGGCGGCATCGTGTCCCTGGCCCGGTTCGGCATGTCCGGCGCCCTTGGCGAGGCGCCCGACCCGCCACGCCGCGATCGCGCACAGCGGCAGATTGGCCACGAACAGCCAGCGCCAGCTGTAGCGGCTGACCACGATGCCGCCCAGCACCGGTCCGACCACGCTGGACAGCACGAACACCCCGCTGAGCCAGGCCTGGAAGCGCGGGCGCTGGCGCGGCGACACCACCTCGCCGATCAGCGCCTGGCTCATGACCATCAGGCCGCCGCCGCCCAGGCCCTGCAGCACCCGCGCGCCGATCAACCACCACATGCCGGGGCTGGCCGTGCAGGCCAGCGATCCCAGCGCGAACAGCGCGAGCGCGCCCAGCAGTGCGTCGCGGCGCCCGTAGCGATCGCCCAGGCGCCCGTACAGCGGCGCCATGATGGTGGAAGCCAGCAGGTAGCCCACGGCGATCCAGGTGCTGTCGCGCAGGTTGTCGAAATCACGCGCGATGGCCGGCGTGGCCGTGGCCAGCAGGGTCTGGTCGATGGCCGCCAGCAGGATGGGCAGCATCACCGCCGTGAACAATTCGACGAAGCGCGCCAGGCTCAGCGGCTCGTCGCGCAGATCGGGTGGCTCGGCTGCGCCAGTCGGCGGCCTCGCCGCCGCGCCGGGTGTCGAAGGGGACGACATGGGCCTGGGTCCGAAAAGCCCCAGTCTATCGCCTGGGCGACGCCGCGGCGCCGCCCCAGGATCCGCCCAGCGCGGCGATCAGGTTCACCGCCGCCGCGTAGCGCCGGTTGCGCAGGGTCAACACCGCGTTGCGCGCGCTGGTCGCCGTGGTCTGGGCCGTGATCACGCCCAGGTAATCCGCGGTTCCGGCCTTGTACTGGTTCAGCGCCAGGCGCAGCGAGACCTCGGCCGCCCGCACCACCTGCTCCTGCTGGCGGGCCTCGTGGCGCAGGATGGCCTGGGCGTACAGGTTGTCCTGCACCTGCTGCATGGCCTGCAGCACGTCCTGCCGGTACACGGCCACGGTCTGCCGGTACGCGGCGCGGCCGGCCGCGAGTCTGGCGCTGCGCAGGCCGCCGTCGAACAGGGTCGCCGCCAGGCTGGGGCCCAGGGACCAGTACAGGGTCGGCGCGCTGAACAGTTGCGCCAGGGTGGCGGCCTGCGCTCCGGCGGAGGTGCCCAGGGTGATGGTGGGCAGCCAGGCGCGCTGGTCGATGCCGATCTGCGCGTTGGCGGCCAGCACCTGCTGCGAGGCGGCGGCCAGGTCGGGCCGGCGCAGCAGAAGTTCCGCCGGCACGCCGGCCGGCACGCGCGGCACCGCCGGCAGATCCCCGTCGGGCGCCAGCACGAAACCGGGCGCCGGCTGGCCGACGAGCACGGCGATGGCGTCCAGCAACTGCCGGCGCGTGACCTGCAGGTCGGTGCGGGTGGTCTGCGCCTGCAGCAACTGGGTACGCGCCTGCGCGACGTTGGCCGCCGTGTCCACGCCGGCCTGGTAGCGCGACCGGGTGAGTTGCAGGGCACGGGTGTAGTCGCCCACCGTGGCGTCGGCCAGCCGCTCCTGGGCATCCACGGTACGCAGTTGCAGGTAGGTGCTCGCCAGGCTGGCTTCCAGGCTGAGGCGGGTGGAACGCAAGGTGGCATGGCTGGCCTGCGCGTTGGCCCTGCCCTGCTCCACCTGCAGGCGCACGCTGCCCCACAGATCGGGTTCCCAGCTGGCCTGCAGGCCGGCGCTGAAGCTGTTCTGCGCGGATGGCGCGGCGCCCTGCGCGGGCAGGTTGCGCGATCGGGTCGCCGCGGCCGTGGCCTGCAGCACCGGCGCGTAGGCCGCGCGAGCCTGCTCCAGGGCCGCCTGCGCCTGCTGGTACACGGCGAGTTGCGCGGCCAGGCTCTGGTTGTGCCGCCCCAGCTCGCGCTCCAGGCGATCCAGGCTCGGATCGCCGAACACCTGCCACCAGGCCCCGTCCGCGGGCATGGGCGTGGCCTCGCCGAGCTCGCGCCAGCCGGGCTCGGCGGCGTAGGCCGCGGGCAGCTGCTCGTGCAGCGGCGGCATGGGCGGGCGCGCCGCGCAGGCCGCGAGCAGGCAGGCGCAGGAGCAGGCGAACAGGCAGGTGCGCAGGCAGGTACGCAGGCAGGTCCGCGAGCCTGTGCGCAAGCGGTCGCCCATCGCGCGCCCGGCGCGCGAGACCAGGGGGAGCATGTCGGGCTTCATGGTCGGGAATCCAGGGACAGCGGCCGACCGCTGCGCCCGAAGCGGCTCAGGGTCCAGCGGCGCAGGCGGTCGAGTTCGAGATAGATCACCGGGGTGGTGTACAGGGTCAGCGCCTGGCTGACCAGCAGCCCGCCGGCGATGGCGATGCCCAGGGGCTGGCGCAGCTCCGCCCCGTTGCCGGTGACCAGGGCCAGCGGAAGCGCCGTGAACAGCGCCGCCATGGTGGTCATGAGAATCGGGCGCAGGCGCAGCGTGGCGGCCATGTAGATGGCCTCGCGGGGATCCAGCCCCAGCTCGCGCTCGGACTGCAGCGCGAAGTCCACCATCAGGATGGCGTTCTTCTTGACGATGCCGATGAGCAGGAACACGCCGATCAGCGCGATGATCGAGAACTCGGTGTGGAACAGCATCAGCGCCAGCACCGCGCCGACCCCGGCCGGCGGCAGCGTGGACAGGATGGTCAGCGGGTGCAGGGTGCTCTCATACAGCATGCCCAGCACGATGTAGATGGCGAAGATCGCCGCCAGGATGAACAGCGGCTGGTCGTGCAGGGTCTGCGCGAACACCTGGGCGGTGCCCTGGAAGCCCCCGTGGATGCTCGAGGGCAGCTGGATCTGCGCCAGCGCCTGCTGGATGCGGGTCTGCGCCTGGCTGAGCGTGACCCCCGGGTCGAGGTTGAAGAACAGGGTCGAGGATGCGAACAGCCCCTGGTGGTTCACCGAAAGCGGCGTGTTGCTCAGCTCGTAGTGCACGAGCTGCGACAGGGGCACCACCGCGCCCGACGGGGCCACCACGTGCAGGCGCCGCAGGGCCTGGCGGTCGCGACGCCATTGCGGCGCCGCCTCCATGACCACCCGATACTGGTTCAGGGGCGCGTAGATGGTGGAGATCAGACGCTGTCCGAAGGCGTCGTTGAGGGTGGCGTCGATGGTGGCGATGGGAATGCCCAGGCGCGCCGCGGCCGTGCGGTCGATGGCCAGGCGCAGCTCCAGGCCCGAGGCCTGCTGGTCGCTGTTGACGTTGTTCAGCCCGGGAAGGCGCTGGAAGGCCGCCAGCACCCGAGGCTCCCAGCGCAGCAGGGTTTCCAGGTCGTTGGACTGCAAGGTGTACTCGTAGGTGGCCTGCGCCGGCCGGCCGCCGACATGGATGTCCTGGCCGGGGAACAGGAACACCTGCACCCCGCCCAGGCGGGACAGCGCGGCGTGCAGTTGCATCATCACCTGCTGCACGCCCACGCGCTCGGAAATGGGCTTGAGCTGCATGTACAGGAAGGCCCCGTCGCCGCTGCTGGAAAAGGCCATCACGTCCTGCACGGCCGGATTGCGGCGCACGATCCGCTCGATGGTGCCCAGGCGTCGGCTCATGGACTGGAAGGAGCTGGACTGATCGGCCGATACGTGGCCCAGCAGCAGCCCGGTGTCCTGCGTGGGGAAGAAGCCCTTGGGCACCACCGCGTACAGGTAGGCGCTGAGCCCGATGCTGCCCGCGAACACCAGCAGCATGAGCAGCGGGTGGCGCAGCGCCGTGCGCAGGCTGCGGGCATAGGCATCGTGCACGCCGTCCCAGACCCGCTCCAGGCGCGAGGCCCGCGTCCCCTGCCGACGCGGCGCATGCGCCCGCAGCCAGCGCGAGGCCAGCATGGGCGTGACCGTCAGCGACACCAGCAGGGAAATGCCAATGGCCACCGACAGGGTCACCGCGAACTCGTGGAACAGGCGCCCCACGATGCCCCCCATGAACAGCACCGGCAGGAACACCGCGACCAGCGACAGGCTCATGGACAACACGGTGAAGCCCACCTCGCGGGCTCCGCGCAGCGCCGCCTGCAGCGCCGGCTCGCCGGCCTCGACATGGCGGGAGATGTTCTCGGTGACCACGATGGCGTCGTCCACCACGAACCCCGTGGCGACGATCAGGGCCATCAGGGACAGATTGTCCAGCGAGTACCCGAGCAGCCACATGGCGGCGAAGGTGCCGACCAGCGACAGCGGAACGGCCAGCGCGGGGATCAGCGTGGCGCGCCAGTCGCGCAGGAACAGCCACACCACCAGCACCACCAGCAGCACGGCGATCACCAGCGTGCTCTCGACGTCGCGCAACGAGGCGCGGATGGTGGTGGTGCGGTCCGACAGCACCCGCACGTCGATGGCCGCGGGGATCGAGGCCCGCAGGCGCGGAAGCGCGGCCTGCACGCCGTCCACGGCCTGGATGATGTTCGCGCCAGGCTGGCGGAACACGATCAGCAGCACCGCCGGCTGGCCGTCGGCCAGGCCCACGTTCTGGTTGTCCTGCAGGCCCTCGCTCACCGTGGCCACGTCCGACAGGGGCACCGCGACCCCGTTGCGCCAGGCCACCACCACGTGGCTGTAGGCCTCGGGCAGGCTGAGCTGGTCGTTGGCCCCCACCTGCCAGCGCCGGCCGCCGCTGTCGATGGCGCCCTTGGGGGCGTCGACGTTGGCCGCGGCGATGGCCTGGCGCACCTGCTCCAGCCCCAGGCCCAGGGAGTCCAGGCGTGGCACGTCGAGCTCGACGCGCACGGCCGGCAGCGCGGAGCCGCCCACGTTGACCTGGCCGATGCCCGGAAGCTGGGAGATCTTCTGCGCCAGGATGGTCGAGGCCGCGTCGTACATCTGGCCGCGCGACAGGGTCGCCGAGGTCAGCGCGATGATCATGATGGGCGAATCGGCGGGGTTGACCTTGTGGTAGGTCGGGTTGCCCGCCAGGCCGCTGGGCAGCAGGGGTCGCGCGGCGTTGAGCGCGGCCTGCACCTCGCGCGCCGCGTCGTCGATGTTCTTGGACAGGCCGAACTGCAGCACGACGCGGGTCGAGCCCTGGTCGCTGCTGGAGGTCATCTGGCTGATGCCGGAGATCGTGCCCAGCGCGCGCTCCAGCGGGGTGGCCACGGTGGCGGCCATGACCTCGGGGCTGGCCCCCGCCAGGCTGGCCTGCACCGTGATGGTGGGAAAGTCCACCTGCGGCAACGGGGAGACCGGCAACTGGCGAAAGGCGATGATGCCCGCCAGCAGCACGGCCAGCGCCAGCAGCGTGGTGCCCACGCTGCGCCGGATGAAGGGGGCGCTGAGGTTCACGCCCCGGCCTCCGCGCCGCCGTCGCGGCGCCGCCTGGCGCCCACCCGCGCGGCCAGCCGGTCGAAGCCCAGATAGATCACCGGCGTGGTGAACAGGGTGAGCAATTGCGACAGCAGCAGCCCGCCGATCAGCGAGATGCCCAGCGGCTGGCGCAGCTCGGCCCCCATGCCCCCGCCGACCACCAGGGGCACGGCGCCGAACAGCGCGGCGAAGGTGGTCATCAGGATGGGCCGCAGGCGCAGGCGCGCGGCCTGCAGCATGGCCTGCTCGGCCGGCATGCCCTGGCGGCGCTGCGCGTCCAGCGCGAAGTCGACCATCAGGATGGCGTTCTTCTGCACGATGCCGATGAGCAGCACGATGCCGATGATGGCGATCACGCTGAGGTCATGCCCGGTGGCCATCAGCGCCAGCAGCGCGCCGATGCCGGCCGACGGCAGGGTCGACAGGATGGTCACCGGGTGGATGTAGCTCTCGTACAGCACGCCCAGCACGATGTACATGGTCGCCACCGCGGCCAGCAGCAGCCACAGCTCGTTGGACAGCGCGGCCTGGAAGGCGCTGGCCGCCCCCTGGAATCGCAGGCTCACCGTGGGCGGCAGCCCGGCCTTCGCGGCGGCGCCCTGGATGGCCTGCACCGCGGCCCCCAGCGAGGTGCCGGGAGACAGGTCGAAGGACAGCAGCACGGCCGGGAACTGCCCCAGGTGGTCGCGCGCCAGGGGCGTGCTGCGCTGCTCGATGCGCGCCACCGCGCGCAGCGGCACCTGCTGCCCCGTGGAAGTGCTCAGGTAGACCTTGTCGAAGGCTTCCAGCCCGGCGCCCGGGGGCACGCGTACCCCCAGCACCACGCGGTACTGCGCGGACTGGGTGAACACGGTGGACACCAGGCGCTGCCCGAAGGCATCGTACAGCGCGGCATCGATGGCGCTCATGCTCAGGCCCAGGCGCGCTGCGCTGGCGCGGTCCACGTCCACGTAGGCCTGCAGGCCCTGGTCCTGCAGGTCGTCGCTGACCCCGGCCAGTTGCGGCAGCCCGCGCAGGCGCGGCAGCAGGCGCTGCACGGCCAGGCGCAGGTCGGCGGAGTTGGTGGCCGACAGGCTGAACTGGTAGGTGTAGCGGCTGAGCAGGTCGTCGATGCTCAGGTCCTGCACCGGCTGCATGTACAGCCTGACGCCGGGCACCGCCTCCGCCAGCTTCTGCAGGCCCTGCTGCACCGCGACGACGCGCTCGCCGCGCTGCGCCAGCGGCTTCAGGCTGATCAGCAGGCGCGAACTGTTCATGGTGGTGTTGGTGCCGTCGATGCCCGCCACGGCCGATACGCTGGCCACCGCCGGGTCGCGCAGCAGGGCCTGCACCAGCGCCGACTGGCGCTGCTCCATGGCGCGGAAGGACACGTCCTGCGCGGCCACCGCCGTGCCCTCGATCAGGCCGGTGTCCTCCACCGGGAAGAAACCCTTGGGCATCAGCGCGTACAGCAGGCCGGTGAGAAGCACCAGCCCGACCGAGGCGACCAGCACCGCGCGCTGGTGGCGCAGCACCCAGCCCAGCGCGCGGGCGTAGGCATCGGCCAGGGCGTCCAGCGCCTTGCCGGAGGCACGGAACCAGCGCCCCTGCCCGGACTCGGGCACATGGCGCAGCAGGCGCGCGCACAGCATCGGCGTGAAGCTCAGCGACACGCCGGCGGAGATCACGATGGCCACCGCCAGGGTGATGGCGAACTCGCGGAACAGGCGCCCGACCACGTCCCCCATGAACAGCAGGGGGATCAGCACGGCGATCAGCGAGAAGGTCAGCGAGATGATGGTGAAGCCGATCTGCGCGGCCCCCCTGAGGGCGGCACGCATCGGCGGCTCGCCCTGCTCGATGTGCCGCGCCACGTTCTCGATCATGACGATCGCGTCGTCCACCACGAAGCCCGTGGCGATGGTCAGGGCCATCAGGGTCAGGGTGTTGATGGAAAAACCCAGCAGGTACATGGCCCCGAAGGTGCCCACCAGGGCCAGCGGAACCGCGGTGGCCGGAATGAAGGTCGCGCGCGCGCTGCGCAGGAAGGCGAAGATCACCAGCACCACCAGCACCACCGACAGCACGAGCTCGAAGCTGACGTCGGAGATCGCCGCGCGGATGGTCACCGTGCGATCCGACAGCACGTCCAGCCTGGCGGACTCGGGCAATTGGGCGCGCAGCGCCGGCAGCAGCTTGCGGATCTGGTCCACCACCTGGATCACGTTGGCGCCCGGCTGGCGCTGCACGTTGATGACGATGCCGGGCTTGCCGTCGACCAGGGCGCCCTGCCAGGCGTTCTCGGCCCCGGTTTCCACCTGCGCCACGTCGCCCAGGCGCACCACGGCGCCGCCGCTGGTGCCGATGATCAGGTCGCGGTATTGCTGCGGCGTGCCGATCTGGTCGTTGGCGTCGATGGTGAAGGCCTGCTGGCTGCCGTCGATGCTGCCCTTGGGGCTGTTCACGTTGGCATTGGCGATGGCCGTGCGCACGGCATCCAGGCCGATTCCGCGCACCGCCAGCGCGCGCGCATCCACCTGGATGCGGATGGCCGGCTTGTGGCCCCCCGACAGCGTGACCAGCCCCACCCCCGGCACCTGCGAGAGCTTCTGGCTCAGGCGGGTGTCGGCCAGGTCGTACAGCGTGGTCAGCGGCAGGGTGCCGGAGGTCAGTCCGAGGGTGATCACCGGCGCGTCGGCCGGGTTGACCTTGGCGTACACCGGCGGCTGCGGCAGGTCCGTGGGCAGCAGCGCGCCGGCCGCGTTGATGGCCGCCTGCACTTCCTGCTCGGCCACGTCCAGGGGCAGCGACAGGTCGAAGCGCAGGGTGACCACCGAGGCGCCCCCGGAGCTCACCGACCACATCTGCCCCAGCCCGGGCATCTGTCCGAACTGGCGTTCCAGCGGCGCGGTCACCGAGGAGGACATCACGTCGGGGCTGGCCCCCGGGTACAGCGTGGTCACCTGGATGGTCGGGTAGTCGACCTCGGGCAGCGGGGCCTGGGGCAGCAGGCGCAGGCCGACCAGGCCCGCCACCAGCACCGCGATCATCAGCAGCGAGGTCGCGATGGGGCGCAGGATGAAGATGCGCGAGGGGCTGGGCCGGTCGGTGCCGTCCTGCCCGGGCGCCTCGCGGGGAGCTTCGCCGGACATCTCAGCGACTCGCCGGGGCCGCGTTCCCGCCCGCGGGCCCGGAGGCCGCCTGCACCACGCGCACCCTGGCGCCTTCGCGCAGGTGGTCCAGCCCGGCCGTCACCACGCGCTCGCCAGGCTTCAGGCCCGACAGCACCTGGGTCCGCCCGTTCCACACGGTGCCCGTGCGCACCTGCCGCACCGCCACGCTGCCCTTGGCGCCGATCACGTACACATAGCTGCCGTTGGCACCCACGGCCACCGCGGTGCTGGGCACCACCAGCGCGTCCGGGATGCTGCGCTCGAGCACGCGCACGTTGACGAACTGATTGGGCAGCAGGCTCAGGCCGCTGTTGGCGAAGCGCGCGCGCAGCGCCAGCGTTCCGGTGGAGGTGGAAATCTGGTTGTCGGCGGCCAGCAGCTCGCCCCGCGCCAGCAGCGTGCTGTCCGAGGCGTTCCAGGCCTGCACCTGCGCGTGGCGGCCGGCGGCCAGTTGGCGCAGCAGCTCGCCCACCTCGGCCTGCGGCAGCGCGAAGCTGACCTCGATGGGCTGCACCTGGGCGATGGTCACGATGGGCGCGGCCGCGCCGCCGCTGCCCGTGGTGGAACCCGAGGAGGACGAGGTGGACGCGCCCTGGCCCAGGGCCCCCGAGGTGTTGACCATGTTGCCCGGATCCACCTGGCGCAGCCCGGCGATTCCCGAGACCGGCGCCGTGATGCGGGTCCACGACAGTTGCAGTCGCGCGTTGTCCAGCGCCGCGGTGTTGGCGTCCAGCTGGGCCTTGAGCTGGGCCACGGTGGCGCGCTGGTCGGCCACCTGCTGGGCCGAGATGGCATCCTGCCCGAGCAGGGTTTCGTAGCGCTGCAGGTCGCTGCGCGCGCCGGCGAGCTGGGCGGCCGTCTGCTCGCGCGTGGCCTGCGCCTGCTCCACGGCGATGCGGAAGGGCCGCGGGTCGATGGTGGCCAGCACCTGGCCCGCGCGCACCGCCTGGCCCTGGTGGAAGTCCACGCTCTGCAGCAGGCCGGCGACACGGGGCATCACGCTGGCCAGGGTGTGGGGCGTGACGGTGCCCAGGGCCGTCAGCCACACCGGCACGGTCTGCACGCGTACCGCGGCGGCCGTGACGGCCGTCGCCTGCTGCTCGCCGAAGGGCCCGCGGCGCATGCCCCCGGCGGCACCGGGCCTCGCCTGGCGCCCGGTGTGCCACCAGATGGCGGCGCCCAGCGCGATCAGCAGGATCAGGGCCAGCAGCCAGGGCCAGCGGCGTGGCGACTTGCGGGCAGGAAGGGAGCTTTCAGGCAGGGGAGCGGACATCGCGGGGGGCGAATCGGGCGAGCGGGAGGGCTTGGATCAGTGCGCGCGGCACGCATGCTCCGCGCCACCCGCAATGATGCCGGCGGCGTGTGTCGCCCACATGCAGCGAACGTGAGGAAATGTTACGGAACACCCGGCTCGCGCGCAGCTTCCTGCGGCTGGTCCCGCAGCGGCTCGCGCTGGTGGTTCCAGTACACCTCCGCCCCGGGCTCGTTGAGCACCCGCGCCAGCACGAACAGCAGGTCCGACAGGCGGTTGAGCAGGCGCAGCGCCAGCGCCAGGCCCTCGGCCCCTTCAGCCTGCTGCTCGCGCAGGCGCACCAGGGTGCGCTCGGCGCGGCGCGCCACGGTGCGGCACACATGGGCCTGCGCGGCCGCGCGGCTGCCGCCGGGCAGGATGAATTCCCGCAGCGGCGGCAGGCCGGCGTTGTGGGAGGCGATGGCATCGTCCAGGCGCTGCAGCGCGGCCTGGTCCAGCAGGCTCAGGCCGGGCACGGCCAGCTCGCCGCCCAGGTTGAACAGGTCCTGCTGCACCTGCAGCAGCAGGGTGCGCGCGGCCGGCGGCAGCGGCTCGCACAGCAACAGCCCGAGGTGGGCGTTGAGTTCGTCCACATCCCCCAGCGCGTCGATGCGGGGGGCGGCCTTGGAGCAGCGCGACCCGTCGCCCAGCCCGGTGGTTCCGGAATCGCCCGTGCGGGTGGTGATGGCGCTGAGTCGGTTTCCCATGGTCGCTGCCCCATTGCAAATGCGCATTGTCGCGCGCATTGCCGCCCAAGGGGCGGCGCCGCCTCAGGAAGCCCCTTCGGCCCGCTTGGCTACCAGGGTCAGGATGTCGTAGCTGGCCACGAGTTCATCGTCCTGGTTGCGCACCTCCACATCCCAGGCCACGACCCCCTGGCCCCGGCCCTGCGCATCGGTCTTGCGCCGGTCGATCTTGCGCTTGCAGGTCAGGCGCGCCTGGATGGTGTCGCCGATGCGCACCGGCTTGACGAAGCGCAGGGTGTCGAGTCCGTAGTTGGCCAGCACCGGGCCGGGCGCCGGCGACACGAACAGACCCGCCGCGGCCGACAGCACGAAATAGCCATGGGCGATGCGCTGCCCGAAGGGCGACTGGCGCGCCGCGATGTCGTCGAAGTGCATGTAGAAAAAATCACCCGACAGACAGCCGAAATTCACGAGGTCGGCCTCGGTGACCGTGCGCCGGTGCGTGAGCAGCGACTCGCCCACCTGCAACTCCTCGAAGTACCGCCGGAAGGGGTGCACCTCGGTCTCGATGCGCCGGGCGCCGCGAACGTACTCGCCCACCACCGCGGCCAGCATGGTGGGCGAGCCCTGCACCGCGGCGCGCTGCAGGTAGTGGGCCACCGCGCGCATGCCTCCGAGTTCCTCGCCGCCGCCGGCACGGCCCGGCCCGCCGTGCTTGAGCGAGGGCAGCGGCGAGCCGTGGCCGGTGGACTCCTTGGCCGCCTGCTCGTCGAGCACCAGGATGCGTCCGTGGTGCACGGCGGCCCGGCGCACGGCGCGCCCCGCGAGCTGCGGGTCTCGCGTGGCCAGGGTGGCCACCAGGCTGCCCTGGCCGCGCGCGGCCAGGGCCAGCGCCTCGTCCAGCTCGTCATAGGGCATCAAGGTGCTGACCGGCCCGAACACTTCCACGTCGTGCACCGCGGCCACCTCGGCCGGGCGCGCGCAGGCCAGCAGCGTGGGCGCGAAAAACGCCCCCTGCTCGGCCCCCACGCCGGCCCAGGACGCCTGGGCGCTGCCGTCGAACACGGTGTCGCAGCACGCGCGCAGGCGCGCCAGCGCCTCGCCGACGTCGCGCTGCTGGTCCTTGCTGGCCAGCGGCCCCATCTGCACCTCCGGCAGGCGGGGATCGCCGATGCGCAGCGCGGCGAGCTTGGCCCCCAGGTTCGCGGCCAGCGCGTCCAGGTGGCGTCGCGGCACCAGGATGCGCCGGATGGCCGTGCACTTCTGGCCCGCCTTGACCCGCATTTCCCGCACCACCTCGCGCGCGAACAACTCGAACTCGGGGTCGTCCGTCCGCACGTCGGGCGCCAGGATGGCGCTGTTGAGCGAATCGGCCTCGGCGTTGAAGGGCACGCCGCGCTCGAGCAGGCGCGGGTTGGCGCGCAGTTTCGCCGCCGTGGCCGCCGAGCCGGTGAAGGTCACCGCGTCCTGACCCTGCAGGCGGTCCAGCAGGTCGCCGGTGGAGCCGATCACCAGCTGCAGGCAGCCTTCGGGCAGCAGCCCCGAGTCCAGCATCAGGCGCACCAGGGCCCAGGTCAGGTAACTGGTGGCGGTGGCGGGCTTGGCGATGCAGGGCATGCCGGCGAGGAAGCTGGGGGCGAACTTTTCCAGCAGGCCCCACACGGGAAAGTTGAAGGCGTCGATGTGCACCGCCACGCCCTCGCGCGGCACCAGGATGTGGCTGCCCGCGAAATGCCCCTGCTTGCCCAGTGGAACCACCGGCCCTTCGTGCACCACGTTGCCCGCGGGCAGCTCCTGCGCGCCCATGCCGGCATAGGCGAACAAGGTGCCGATGCCGCCCTCGATGTCGATCCAGCCGTCGTTGCGGGTGGCGCCCGTGTACAGCGACCACTCGTACAGACTTTCCTTGTGCTCGGACAGATGACGCGCCAGGGCCTTGAGCAGCGCGGCCCGTTGCTGGAAATCGAGATCCAGCAGCCGACGCACTCCGCTGTGGCGCGCATGGTGCAGCGCGGCCTCGAAATCGCCCTGGCCGGCGTGGGTGTGGGCGATCACCGCGCCGCTGGCCGCGTCGACCAGGGCTTGCGCGGCCTCGGTGCCGAACCACTGGCCGGCGAGGTAGCTTTGCAGGATGGGAGCATTCATGGTTGGTTCACCTCGGGAAACGGATTCGGGAGCTTCAGGCGCGCTCGAGGGCCAGCGCGGCGCCCTGGCCCACGCCCACGCACATGGTGGCCAGCGCGCGGCGCCCGCCGATGCGCTCGAGCTGGCGCAGCGCGGTCAGCACCAGGCGGGCTCCGGAGGCGCCCAGCGGATGGCCGAGCGCGATCGCGCCGCCGTTGGGATTGACCCGCGCCTCGTCGTCGGCCAGGCCCAGCTCGCGCAGCACGGCCAGGGACTGCGCGGCGAAGGCCTCGTTGAGCTCGATGGTGTCGACCCCGCCCAGCTCCCAGCCGCTGCGCTGCAGCAGCTTGCGCACCGCCGGCACCGGGCCGATGCCCATGACCCGAGGCTCCACCCCGGCCGCGGCCGCGCCGACCACGCGCGCGCGCGGCACCAGGCCCCAGCGGCGCACCGCCGCGTCGGAGGCCAGCAACAGCGCGCAGGCCCCGTCGTTGACCCCCGAGGCATTGCCCGCGGTCACCGTGCCGCCCTCGCGCACCACCGGCTTGAGCCGGGCCAGCTGCTCGGCCGTGGTGTCGGCGCGAGGATGCTCGTCCAGCGCCACTTCCACGCTCTCGCCGCGTCCGCGGGGCACGCTCACCGGGATGATCTCCCCGGCGAAAAAACCCGCGTCCTGCGCCGCCTTGCAGCGCTGCTGCGAGCGCAACGCGAAGGCGTCCTGGTCGGCGCGGGAGATGCCGTGATCCACGGCCACGTTCTCCGCCGTCTCGGGCATGGAGTCGATGCCGTAGCGAGCCTTCATCTGCGGGTTCACGAAACGCCAGCCGATGGTCGTGTCCTCGATGCGCGCGCTGCGCGAGAAGGCGCTCTCGGCCTTGGCCATCACGAAGGGCGCGCGCGACATGCTCTCCACGCCGCCGGCCAGCATCAGGTCCGCCTCGCCGCAGCGGATGGCGCGCGCCGCCTGCGACACGGCCTCCAGCCCGGAGGCGCACAGCCGGTTCACCGTGTGGCCGGCCACCTGCACGGGCAGCCCGGCCAGCAGCGCGACCATGCGCGCCACGTTGCGGTTGTCCTCGCCGGCCTGGTTGGCGCAACCGTAGATCACCTCGTCCAGCGCGCCCCAGTCGAGCTGCGCATGGCGCTGCATCAGCGCGCGGATGGGCGCGGCTCCGAGGTCGTCGGCGCGCACCGCCGACAGCGCGCCGCCGTAGCGTCCGAAGGGCGTGCGGCAGGCGTCGATGATCCAGGCCTGGGGGGTGGTGCTCATGTCGGGGTCCTCGTCGTGTCGGTGGATGGGGATGCGCGCCGGCGCGCCGGCGTCGCGGGTGTCACGGGTGGCGGGGCAGCCGGCAGGCCCATGTCGAGCATGCCGTGCAGGAACAGGTCGGCGACCATGGGCGCGAGCTGCTCGTAGTCGAGTCCGCGCCCCGGCTTGAACCAGGTGAACAACCAGTTGATCATTCCGAACAGCAGCATGGACAGCGGCTTGTCCAGATCGCGCGCGCCCAGTTCGGGGCGCAGCGCGCGCATGGCCTGCGCGAAGCGGGCCACGACCTCGCGTTCCACGTCGAGGATGCGCTGGCGATCCTCCTCGGCCAGGAAACGCACGTCCTCGGTGAGCACGCGGTGCGCGTCCTGCGCGCTGGCGTACTCGCGCACGAAGCGCTGGATGAGCAGCGCCAGCAGCGCGCGCGGCTCGGCGCATTCGGCCTGCGCGCGCATCACCACCTCGAGCAGCTGGCGCACGTGGGTCTCGGCGATGTGCGCGGCCAGCGCGTACTTGTCGCGGAAATAGTGGTACAGCGCGGCCTTGGACAGGCCGCAGGCCTCGGCGACCTGGTTCATCGAGGTCGCCATGAAGCCCTGCTGCGCGAACAGGCGCGCGGCCTGGCTCAGGATCAGCGCGCGCTGCTCGTCGTACTGGGGGGCTCGTCCTCGGGCCATCGGCTGTCTCGGCTCGCGCCTTCAGGCGCTGCGCGGGCGATGGTCGAACACCCGCCGCGCCTTGCCGGTGAGGGTACGTTCGATCGAATCCGGGGGCAGCACGACCACCCGGGTGCTGATGCCCACCAGGGTCTTGATGCGATGGGCCACCCAATGGGCGATCTGCTCGCGCTGCGCCTCGCTGATCTGCGCGTGCTCGGGCTGCACCTCGCAATGCACCTCCACCTTGTCCAGGTGGCCGTCGCGGCTGAGATGGATCTGGTACTGCCCGGACAGCATCTCGTTCTGCAGGACGATCTCCTCGACCTGCGTGGGGAACATGTTCACCCCACGCACGATCAGCATGTCGTCGCTGCGACCGACGATCTTGCCCATGCGCCGGAAGGCGCGCGCCGTGGGGGGAAGCAGGCGCGTGAGGTCGCGCGTGCGATAGCGCACGATGGGCATGGCCTGCTTGCTCAGCGAGGTGAACACCAGCTCGCCCTCACTGCCCTCGGGCAGCACCTCGCCGGTGACGGGGTCGATGATCTCCGGGTAGAAATGATCCTCCCAGATCACCGGGCCGTCCTGGGTCTCCACGCATTCGCTGGCCACGCCGGGGCCCATGACCTCGCTGAGCCCGTAGATGTCCACGGCGCGGATGCCGGCCCTGTGCTCGATCTCGAGGCGCATGGCCTCGGTCCAGGGCTCGGCGCCGAAAATGCCCACGCGCAGCGAACTCTCGCGCGGGTCCAGCCCCTGGCGCGCGAACTCCTCGACGATCACCTGCATGTAGCTGGGCGTGACCATGATGATGTCGGGGCGGAAATCCCGGATCAGCTGCACCTGCTTCTCGGTCTGCCCGCCCGACATGGGAACCACCGTGCAGCCCAGGCGCTCGGCGCCGTAATGCGCGCCCAGGCCCCCCGTGAACAGGCCGTAGCCGTAGGCCACGTGCACCATGTCCCCGGGCTTGCCCCCCGCGGCGCGGATGGAGCGCGCCACCAGGTCGGCCCAGGTGTCGATGTCGGCACGCGTGTAGCCCACCACCGTGGGCTTGCCCGTGGTGCCCGAGGAGGCATGCACCCGCACCACCTGTTCGCGGGGCACGGCGAACATGCCGAAGGGGTAGTTCTCGCGCAGGTCGGACTTGCCGGTGAAGGGGAAGCGGGCCAGGTCCTCCAGGCTTTTCAGGTCCTGGGGATGCACGCCCCTGGCGTCGAAGGCGCGCCGGTAATGCGCCACGTTGTCGTAGGCATGCTGCAGGGTCCAGCGCAGGCGCTGCAATTGCAGCGCCGAGATCTCGTCGCGACTGGCGGTCTCGATGGCTTCGAGCGCGGCGCCACCGGCGCCTCGGGCCTGGCTCATGGGGGTCTCCTCGTTCTGGGTGGGTCAGGACTGCGGGGCCTGCTCGTCGCTGGCGAACACCTGGCGTCCCTTCAGGCGATGCGAGCGTCCGCGCATCAGCGCCACGGTGTGGCCGTGCTGATTGCGCACGACCACGTCGTAGACCCCGGTGCGCGCTTGCTGGGTGCGCTGCTCGCAATGGGCGCTGAGCTCGTCGCCCTCGTGCGCCGGAGCCACGAAATCCACGCTGATCCCGGCGGCCACGGTGACATGGTTGGCCGAGTTGCAGGCGTAGGCGAAGGCCGTGTCGGCCAGGGTGGTGATCAGGCCCCCGTGGCAGATGCCGAAGCCGTTGAGCATGTCGCGGCGCACGCGCATGCGCGCCAGGGCCCGACCGGGTGCCACCTCGGCGATGTCGATGCCCAGAGCCCGCGACGCGTGGTCCTCGGCCAGCATGGTCTCGCGCACGCGCAGGGCCACGCGCAGCGCGGCGGCGTCATCGGGGGTTTCGGTTGCGGGCAATTCGGAGCTCCTGGAAACTGCGGGGGGACTGGGCAAGGACGCCCATGCGGGAACACGGAAAAGCGGGATTGCGGGGCTGCCGGCGCTCGCGCGTGGCGCCGGCCACCCGGGGCCCGGCGCCTGGGCGCGCGCCCTCAGCGGTCGGTGAATCGCGGGGCACGCTTTTGCGCGAAGGCCGCCACGCCCTCGGCGTAGTCGGCCGCGAAGCCCAGGTCGCGCTGCGCCTGCGCCTCGGCGTCCAGCGCCTGCTCGAGTTCGCAGGCCGCGCCCGCGTCGATCAGGGCCCGCGTGCGTGCCAGCGCGCGCGAGGGCTGCGCGGCCAGGCGCGCGGCCAGCGAGGCGGCTTCGGCGTCGAAGCCGTCATCGTCCACGCATTTCCAGATCAGGCCCAGGGCCTCGGCCTGCGCGGCCGGCAGCTTGTCGCCCAGCAGGGCCAGTCCCAGCGCGCGCGCGCGGCCCACCAGGCGCGGCAGCAGCCAGGTGCTGCCGCTGTCGGGAATCAGCGCGATGGCGGCGAAGGCCTGCACGAAGGACGCGCTGCGGCGCGCCAGCACCACGTCGCACATCAGGGCCAGCGCCGCGCCCGCCCCCGCGGCCACGCCGCCCACGGCCGCCATCGTGGGCACCGGCATGGAACGCAGGCGCAGCACCAGCGGGCGGTAGCGCGAGGCCACCACCTCTCCCAGGTCCTTGGGCGCGCCGCCAGGCGCCACCGCGGGATCCCGCAGGTCCTGCCCGGCGCAGAAGGCCCGCCCCGCGCCGGCGAGCACCACGCAGCGCACCCGCGTATCGGCGGCGGCGGCGTCGAGTTCGCGCAGCAGGGCCTCGCACAGCGCGCCGTCCAGCGCGTTCATGGCCTGCGGGCGATTCAGGCGCAGCGTGAGCACGCCGCCTTCACGCTCGCAAAGCAGCACGGGAAGCTCGGAGACAGTCATCGGGCACAATCGTTGAACGGGCAGACGCGGCGCGTGCCGGGCCCTCCCGGGAATCCGGCTTCGGATCCGGCGTGGAAACCGGGCAGCCCGGGCCGCGGCCGCGGGCGCCGGTGGCGTTCGCCGCAATATTGACCAACCGGTCGGTCAATATTAGGCTCGAAGCTTTGCCCGCGGCAAGTGCCCTGCCCTTGCGCCGGCATCCCGAAAAACCCTGAATCGAGGCCTGTCCATGCCCTGCTATTCGATCGACGGCGTCGTCCCGGTGGTGGACCCCAGCGCCTACGTGCACCCCAGCGCCGTGCTCATCGGCGACGTGGTCGTGGGCCCGCGCTGCTACGTGGGCCCCTGCGCCAGCCTGCGCGGGGACTTCGGGCGCATCGTGCTGCACGAAGGCAGCAATGTGCAGGACTCCTGCGTGATGCACGGCTTTCCCGGGCACGACACCGTGGTGCACGCCGACGGCCATATCGGCCATGGCGCGGTGCTGCACAGCTGCATCGTGCACCGCGGCGCGCTGGTGGGCATGAACGCGGTGGTCATGGACGACGCCGAGGTCGGCGAGTTCTCCATCATCGCCGCCTGCGCCTTCGTGCCTGCGGCCATGGTGATTCCCCCGCGCACCCTGGTCGCGGGCATGCCGGCGAAGATCAAGCGGCCTCTCAGCGATGCCGAAATCGCCTGGAAGGCCGAGGGCACGCGCACCTACCAGGAACTCGCGGTGCGCAGCCTGCAAGGCATGCACGAGGTCGAGCCGCTGCGCGCCGAGCCCGCGCGGCGCGCCCGGCTGAACGCGCCCAGCGTCGAGCCGCTGGTGGCGCTGCGCTCCAGGAATCCGGGCGCGGCCGGCTGAGCGGGTTCCGGCGCGGCGCCGCGCCCGCGCATACGCCTCAGGCGGCGGGAGCGGCCAGCGCCATCTCGATGTCCGCGCGCAGCGCGTCGGGCTGGGTCTGGGGCGCGTAGCGCCGGATCACCTGGCCGTCGCGCCCGACCAGGAACTTGGTGAAATTCCACTTGATCGCCTCGGTGCCCAGCACCCCGCTGGCCTGGTCCTTGAGCCAGCGCCACAGCGCATGGGTGTGGGCGCCGTTGACGTCGATCTTGTCGAACAGCGGGAATTCCACGCCGTAGTTGGTTTCGCAGAAGGCGGCGATCTGCGTCGCGGTACCCGGCTCCTGCGCCCCGAACTGGTTGCAGGGAAAGCCCAGCACCACGAAGCCCCGCGGGCGGTAGGCGTGATAGAGGGCCTGCAGCCCCGCGTATTGCGGGGTGAAGCCGCAGGCGCTGGCGGTATTGACCAGCAGCAGCACCTGCCCGCGCCATTCGGCCAGCGAGCGCTCGCGCCCCTGGATGTCGCGGGCGCTGAACTCGAACACGCTGGAGGCATGCTCCGGCTCGGCCGCGTCGGCGTGCGCGGAATTCGGAATCGAGGTGCTCATCGTGGGCTCCCACGGGCCGCTGGTGCGCGACCCGGCAACACATCATTGTGCCTCGCGCCGGGCGCTACGTCATGCGAAGCGGCGCGACCTTCGGCAGCGGCCTCGGCCAGCGCGCCCAGCAGGACCCCGGCGGCGATCAGACCGCCACCGACCCACGCCCGCGCGCCCAGGTGCCCGGCGCCCAGCCAGGCCGAACTGAGGCTGGCGAACACGATCTCCAGCATCATGACCACGGCCGTCAGCGCCGCGGGCAGGCGCGCGGCGCCGTACTGCAGGCCGTAGCTGCCGGCCACCATCGCCAGGCCCAGCAGCAGCACCGGGACACCCCAGTCGGCGCGCGGGGACGGCAGCGCCGGTGCCACGCCCAGGCCTTGCAGCAGCAGGGCCAGCAGCGCCCCGCACACCAGGCCTCCGGCGAACATGGCCAGCATGCGGGCCGACGCCGGGGCCTGCGCGCCGCGCCGCAGCATCACGTTGTCCAGGGCGAAGAAAGCCCCGCCGGCCAGGCCCAGCCAGTCGGCGGCGCTGCGCGGCAGCGGCAGGCCGCCCCCCGCGGGCCACAGCACGATCAGCGCGCCGGCCAGGGCCAGGAGCAGGCGCATCCAGCCAGCCGCGCCGATGCGCTCGGCGAGCAGCCAGCGCGCCAGCAGCGTGGCCCACACCGGCATCATGTAGAACAGCAGCACCACGCGCACCACGTCACCGCTGGCCACGCCGAGGTTGAAACAGGCATTGGCCCCGCCGGCCGCCAGGGCCACCAGCAGCAGGTCGCGGCTGCGCAGCCACTGCCCGAGCGCCGCGGGGCGCAGCAAGAGCACCAGCGCGGCTCCCGGCGCATAGATCAGCGCCGTGGTCCACAACGGCTGCACCCCCAGCGCCTGCGCATGGCGCACCGGCCACCACGACAGGCCCCAGACCAGCGCGCTCAGGCCCAGGCCCCCCACCGACAGCCAGGCCGCGCGCGCTCCGACCGCCACACGCGCCTGCGCGACAGGCGCGGTCATCGAGCCACCTCGCGCAGCCGCCGGATGCCCTGGCTCAGCGTGGCCGCGGACATCTCGCCCACGTACATGCGCTGCAGGCTTCCGTCGGCCCGGATGAACAGGGTGGTCGGGTAGCCCGGAACCTCGTAATGGGCCGCCAGTGCGCGCCCGGGATCGAGCAGCACCTCGGGGGCGCCGGCATGGCCCAGGGAGCGCAGCAGGGCATCCACCGCCGCCGCGGGGTCGCCCTGGTCCGCCAGCACGATGCGCGCGCCCGGGTGCATGCCCGCCTGGGCCAGCAGCATCGGCAGTTCGCGCCGGCATGGCGGGCACCAGGTGGCCCACAGGTTGATCACCAGCGGCTGGCCACGCAGGCTGCGCAGGGGCAGCACGCGCCCCTGCAGGTCGCGCAGGCTGAGCTGGGGCAGCATGCGTGGGGGCGGCTGCAGGGCCGCCAGCAGCGCCTGGCCTCCCAGCACCACCAGGGCGGCGGCGGCGAGGCCCGCGGCCAGCGCGCGGCGCAGCGGGGCACGCCACAAGCCCCAGGCCAGCAGCACCAGCGCGGCGGCCGGCCAGCCCGCCCAGGGATCGAAGCCCAGGTCGCGCACATCCAGCACCGCGCCCAGCGTGGGGTACTGGGAGCGCCAGCGCAGCACGAAGGCCGCACGCGCCACCAGCAATCCGCCCAGCGCGGCCGCCAGCAGCGCGGGCCCGGGGCGGGCCGCGGCGGCGCCGGCAAGGCGCCGCGCCACCATCTCGGCGATCCAGAATCCGAGCAGCAGCAACAGCGGCGCGGTCGGCAGCAGCAGGGGCCCGAGGCGCAGGGGCATCATGGGCAGGGGCTCCGGGTGGCCGGCATGCGAGGCTCAGGGCGCGGGGTGGCGCGGCTCGCCGATCAGCTGGGTCCAGTCGCGCTGGCGCATGTTGCGGGCATTCCAGCGCATGACCAGCCACATGGTGAGCACGATGAACACGCCGAACAGCAGCATCGTGGCCCGCACCGGAAGGTTGATGCCGATGAGCAGCGAATACATGCCCAGCATGGCCAGCACGCTGAGGTTCTCGTTGAAATTCTGCACGGCGATGGAATGCCCGGCCGACAGCAGCACATAGCCGCGGTGCTGCAGCAGCGCATTCATGGGCACCACGAAGTAGCCGGCCATCGCACCGATCATGACCATGAACACCCCCGCCAGCAGCAGGTACAGCGGCACCTGCATGCGACCCACCGCGAACTGCAGCTCCGGCACCACCGAGCGCGTGTACAGCGCGACCACCATGCACACCACGCCCATGCCCAGACCCACCGGAAGCACGCGCAGGCTGTTTCTCAGCGGCACCCGCGTGGCGGCCAGCACGGCGCCCAGCGCCACGCCGAAGGCCACCGTGGCCTGCAGCACGGCGGCGTTGCTCAGGTTCAGGCCCAGCGCGGCCTCGGCCCATTTGATGACGATGAACTGCAAGGTGGCGCCGGCGCCCCAGAACAGCGTGGTCACGGACAGGGAGATCTGCCCCAGCTTGTCGCCCCACAGCACGCGCATGCAGTGCACGAACTCGACCAGCTGACGAGCCGGGTTGGCGGTCTGGTGGGGATAGCGCGCTCCGGTGTCGGGAATGCGCAGGTTGCACAGCGCGGCCACCACGTACACCAGGGAGATCACCGCCAGCGCCGCGCCCGCGGCGCCCTGCACGTGCAGCCACTGCAGCGGCGCCAGCCCGAGCAGCCGGGAGGCCGCCTCGCGGCTGACCAGGAAGCCGCCGAGCACCGTGCCGAGGATGATGGAGCTCACCGTGGTGCCCTCGATCCAGCCGTTGGCCGCCACCAGCTGCTGGGGCGGCAGCAACTCGGTGAGGATGCCGTACTTGGCCGGTGAATAGGCCGCGGCTCCCAGGCCGACCACCGCGTAGGCCAGCAGCGGATGCGCGCCGAACAGCATGATCAGCAGGCCGGCCAGCTTGACCAGGTTGGTGATCAGCATCACCTGCCCCTTCTGCAGGGAATCGGCGAAGCCGCCGACGAAGGGCCCGAGCATCACGTAGGACACCGTGAAGAAGAACTTCAGCAGCGGGGTCATCCAGCCCGGGGCCTTCAACTGGACCAGCAGCGCGATCGCGGCGATGAGCAGGGCATTGTCGGCCAGCGACGAGAAGAACTGCGCGGCCATGATCCAGTAAAAACCTTTTTTCATTCCGTCCTGCGCATTCCGTCCTGCGAATCCTGCCGCGGGTGGTTCGCCTGCGTGAAATCGGCCGTTTATAGCACAGGCTCGACGCCGTCGATGGCCGCGCGGGCACCTCGGCCCGGGGCTGCGCAGGCACTACACTCGGGCCCGTCATGCCGCGTCCCATCCAGGCCACCATCTCCCTCGATTCCCTGCGCCACAACCTGGCGCGCGCCCGTTCGGCCGCCGCGGACGCGCGCGTGTGGGCGGTGGTCAAGGCCAATGCCTACGGCCACGGCGTGGAGCGGGTGTTCCCGGCCTTGCGCGGGGCCGACGGCTTCGCGCTGCTGGACCTGGCCGAGGCCGAAACCCTGCGCGCGCTGGGCTGGGGCGGCCCCATCCTGCTGCTCGAAGGCTGTTTCGGCCTGGAGGACCTGGCCACCTGCGAACGCCTGAACCTGTGGCACGTGGTGCACGATCCGGCGCAGATCCACTGGCTGGCCTCGCGGCGCAAGCCGCGCGCGCACCGCGTGTTCCTCAAGCTCAACAGCGGCATGAACCGCCTGGGCTTCACGCCGGAACAATACCGCGTGGCCTGGCAGCGCCTGCAGGAACTTCCCGCGGTGGGCTCGGTGTCGCACATGACCCATTTCGCCACCGCCGACGGCGAGCCGGGCATCGCCGAGGCGCTGGAGCGTTTCGAATCCGCGGTCGACGGCCTGCCCGGCGAACGCAGCCTGTGCAACTCCGCGGCGCTGCTGCGCTACGGCGCGCAGGCCCCGGGGCGGCACGAGGACGCCAGCGCCGTGCTGGGCGACTGGGTGCGCCCGGGCATCGCGCTGTACGGCGGCTCGCCCACGGGCGCGCATGCCGACGCGCAGCGCTGGGACTTGCGCCCGACCATGAACCTGCTCACGCGCATCATCGGCGTGCAGAACGTCGAGGCCGGGGCGGCGGTGGGCTACGGCGCCACCTTCCGCGCCGAGCGCCCGATGCGCATCGGCGTGGCCGCGGTGGGCTATGCCGACGGCTATCCGCGGCATGCCCCCACGGGCACGCCCATCGTGGTCGACGGCGTGCGCACGCGCCTGCTCGGTCGCGTGTCCATGGACATGGTGATGGTGGACCTCGACCCGGTGCGCGCCGCCGGGCGCGCCGCCGACATCGGCAGCCCCGTGCTGTGCTGGGGGCGTCACCTGGGGGCCGAACTGGGCATCGACGAGGTCGCCGAGCCCAGTGGCACGCTGGGCTACGAACTGATGTGCGCGCTGGCGCGCCGGGTGCCGGTGCAGGTGGTCTGATGGCCCGCTCGGGCACCACCTTCGTCTGCAGCGACTGCGGCGGACAATCGGCGCAATGGCTGGGCCGCTGCCCGCATTGCGGCGCCTGGAACAGCCTGGTGGAAACACGCACGGCGGCGCCCGCCCGGGGCGGCTCCCTGGGCGCGGCGCGCAACGCGCCGGCCCCTCTGGCACCGGGCTCCGCGGTGCAGGACCTGGCCCGGGTTCCGGCGGCCGAGCAGCAGCACATGCCCAGCGGCATCGGCGAACTCGACCGCGTGCTCGGTGGCGGGCTGGTGGCCGGCAGCGTGGTGCTGCTGGGCGGCGACCCCGGCATCGGCAAGTCCACGCTGCTGCTGCAGGTGCTGGCCTCGCTGGCCGCGCACACCCGCGTGCTCTACGTCAGCGGCGAGGAATCGGCCGCGCAGGTGGGCCTGCGCGCGCAGCGCCTGGGCCTGCAGGCCGCGCAGGTGCGCCTGATGGCCGAGATCCAGCTCGAGCGCATCGGCGAGGCGCTGGCCGCCGAGCAGCCCGCGGTGTGCGTGGTGGACTCCATCCAGACCGTCTACACCGATCAGCTCTCCTCGGCGCCGGGCTCGGTGGCCCAGGTGCGCGAATGCGCGGCCCAGCTCACGCGCCACGCGAAGACCGCGGGCACCTGCATCGTGCTGGTCGGCCATGTCACCAAGGAGGGCGCGCTGGCCGGCCCGCGCGTGCTCGAGCACATGGTGGACACGGTGCTGTACTTCGAGGGCGACGCCCACAGCAACTACCGCCTGATCCGCGCCATCAAGAACCGCTACGGCGGAGTCGGCGAACTCGGGGTGTTCGCGATGACCGAGCGCGGGCTCAAGGGCGTGGCCAATCCCTCGGCCATCTTCCTGTCCCACCACGGCGCGCCGGTGCCGGGTTCCTGCGTGCTGGCCACGCTGGAAGGCAGCCGCCCCCTGCTGGTGGAAATCCAGGCCCTGGCCGACAACGCCGCCTCGCCCAGCCCGCGCCGGCTCAGCGTGGGCCTGGACCCGGCGCGCCTGGCCATGCTGCTGGCGGTGCTGCACCGCCATGCCGGCGTGTCCTGCGCCGACCAGGACGTGTTCGTCAACGCCGTGGGCGGCGTGCGCATCGCCGAGCCCGCCGCCGACCTGGCGGTGCTGCTGGCCATCCAGTCCTCGCTGCGCAACCGGGCCCTGCCCCGCGGCCTGGTGGCCTTCGGCGAAGTCGGGCTGGCCGGCGAGATCCGGCCCGCCCCGCGCGGCCAGGAACGCCTGCGCGAAGCGGCCAAGCTGGGATTCTCGGCCGCCATCATCCCGGCCGCCAACGCCCCGCGCCACAACCCCGAACAGCTCGACGGCATGAGCCTGCACCCCGTGCAGCGCATCGACCAGGCGCTGGAACTGCTACGGGAGACGTGAGCCCTGGATGGTGGGCCCCCTCCGTCGCCGGGGGCGGCCCCGGCTCCGTCCCCCCGAGGGGGACGCACCCCGCCTTGGGGCGGCCCTGCGGCGGGTGTGCTCCTGACATTGGGAGCGAGGTGGAGTAGCGGAGGTTTTCAGGTGGCTCGATAGCCGCTGCGCGGCCCAGGAGCAACCATCATGCGCCCCCTGACATTGGGAGCGAGGTGGAGTAGCGGAGGTTTTCAGGTGGCTCGATAGCCACTGCGCGGCCCAGGAGCAGGGTCTGGAGCCCGCCTGAAAACCTCCCATTCACGCGAGCCCCTCCAATGCCGAGAACCCTCCTGCCGCAGGGCCGCCCCAAGGCAGGGGGTGTCCCCCTCGGGGGGACGGAGCCGGGCTCGCGCCCGGCGACGGAGGGGGCCCTCACACCATCTCCTGCTCGAGTTCCTCGGGGCGGCGCACGACCATGCGCGAGGGCTCGCCCTGCTCGCCCGCGCGCAGCTCGAACACCTGGCGATGGAAGGCGGCCACGCCCACCCGGTGCGCGATGCTGACCAGGGTGGTGCGCGGCAGCTCGCGCAGCAGCAGGCGGTACATCTCGGCTTCCAGCGCCGCGTCCAGCGCGCTGGTGGCCTCGTCCAGGAACAGCCAGTCCGGAGCCGCCAGCAAGGCACGCGCCACCGCCAGACGCTGCTGCTCTCCCGGGGACAGGCGCTGCATCCAGCCGTCCTCCAGGTCCAGCGCCCCCACCAGTTGCGGCAGGCGCACGAGCAGCAGCACCTCGCGCAGGCGCGCGTCGTCGAAGCTCTGGGCGGACAGGGGGTAGGTCAGCGCCTCGCGCAGGGTTCCGATGGGCAGGTAGGGCTTCTGGGGCAGGAACAGCGAGCGCCCGGCCGGCAGGCGGCCATGCCGGCCCTCGGCATAGGGCCAGATGCCGGCCAGCCAGCGCATCAGCGTGCTCTTGCCCAGGCCCGAGGCGCCGATGATCAGGGTGTGCTGCCCCGGCTCGATGCGTTCGCCGGCCGCCTGCAGCAGCGCGCGGCCATCGGGCGAGTCGATGCGCAGTTCGCCCAGGTCCACGCCGCCCGGCTCCTGCGCGGCGGCCCGGGCCGGGTGCGGCTGCACACCCTGGGCCTTGGCCAGGTCGATGGACTCGACGAAGGTGGCCAGACGCTGCAGCGTGGCCAGCCAGCCGACGATGCTGGTGTACGAGGAGATGAAAAACGACAGCGAGCCCTGCACCTGGCCGAAGGCGCTGGCCGTCTGGGTCAGGCCGCCGAGCTTGATCTGCCCGGCGAAATAGCGCGGGGCGGCGACCAGGATGGGGAAGATGATGGCCAGCTGGCCATAGAAGGAGCTGTACCAGGTGAACAGCTTCTGGCGCTTCATGATGCCCCACCAGTTGTCCCACACATGGGCGAATCGCGCGCGATGCCCGTCGAGCTCGCGCGCCTCGCCGCGGTACAGCGCGATGCCCTCGTTGTGCTCGCGCGTGCGCGCCAGCCCGAAGCGGAAATCGGCCTCGTAGCGCTGCTGGTCGAAGCTCAGTCGGATCAGCGGCTTGCCCACCCTGTGCGCGAGCCAGCTTCCGACCCCCGCGTACAGCAGGGCCGCCCACACCATGTAGCCGGGAATGCGCAGTCCCCACAGCGTGAAGGCGCCCGAAAGCTCCCACAGCACGAACAGGAAGGAGAACAGCGTGACCACCGAGGAGATCACGCCGAAGAACAGGTTCAGGGTGCCGCTGACGAAACTGTTGATGTCGTCGGCGATCCGCTGGTCGGGGTTGTCCTCCTGGCCGCGGCGCAGGGCGATGCGGTAATGGGTGCCGCCGTCCAGCCAGTCGTGCAGGAACACCTCGGTGACCCAGCGGCGCCAGCGGATCTGCAGCATCTGCTGCAGGTACTGGGAATACACCGCCAGCACGATGAAGGCGAAGGCCAGCACCGTGAACAGCAGCAGCAGGTGCTTGAAGCTGGCGTAGTTGTGCTCCTGCAGCGCGTCGTAGAAATCGCGGTTCCAGAAATTCAGGCGAACGTTGATCCAGATGATCGCCAGGTTCATGGCCAGCACGCTGCCCAGCAGCAACCAGCCCATGCGCCAGTCCTCGGACACCCAGTAGGGCCTGGCGATGGCCATGAACTGGCGCATCGAGAAGCGGTAGGGGCGGCTGGCGGGACTCGGGCTGGACATGATGGCAGGGAAGTCCTGGAGAACGAAACCTTTGCATTGTGCCCGCAACCCGCGGCGCGAACCATTCGCCGAGACTTAAAATGGAAGTTTCATTCCCGATCCTGGAGACTTTCATGGCCTTGCCGACGCCCACGTCCATGTCCGACCGCGACGGAAAAATCTGGATGGACGGCCAGCTCGTCGAATGGCGCGACGCCAAGATCCATGTCCTGACCCACACGCTGCACTACGGCTGCGGCGCCTTCGAAGGCGTGCGCGCCTACGAAACCGGCCAGGGCACGGCCATCTTCCGCCTGCGCGAGCACACCCAGCGCCTGTTCGACAGCGCCAAGATCCTGCGCATGGAGATTCCCTACACCCTGGAGCAGGTGATGCAGGCGCAGCTGGAGGTGGTGCGCGCCAACGGCTTTGCCTCCTGCTACATCCGCCCGCTGGTGTGGATCGGCGACAAGAAACTGGGGGTGTCCCCCCGCGGCAACACCATCCACCTGATGGTGGCGGCCTGGCCCTGGGGCGCCTACCTGGGCGAGGAAGGCCTGGCCAAGGGCATCCGCGTCAAGACCAGCAGCTACACCCGGCACCACGTGAACATCACCATGTGCAATGCCAAGGCGGTGAGCAACTACACCAACAGCATCCTGGCGAACCTGGAAGTCACGGCCGACGGCTACGACGAGGCACTGCTGCTGGATCCGCAGGGCTTCGTGAGCGAGGGCGCCGGCGAGAACGTGTTCGTGGTGCGCGACGGCGTGGTCTACACGCCCGACGCCTCCTCCGGCGCGCTCAACGGCATCACCCGCCGCACGGTGTTCTCGATCTGCGAGGACCTGGGCATCCAGGTGCAGAGCAAGCGCATCCTGCGCGACGAGGTGTACATCGCCGACGAGGCCTTCTTCAGCGGCACCGCGGCGGAGATCACCCCCATTCGCGAGCTCGACGGCGTGCGCATCGGCGCCGGCAGCCGCGGCCCGGTGACCGAGCGCATCCAGAAGGCCTTCTTCGACATCGTCGGCGGCCGCAATCCCAAGTACGCCGACTGGCTGGCCCGCGTCTGAGCAGGCCTCCGAGCCCCCATCCGCACCCGCGTGGAGAACCTTCCCCCATGAGCGCCATTCCCAAACCCGAGATGCCGGTGGTCGAACTCAAGGCCGCCGACCTTCCCGCCTTCTGCCCCAACCCGGCGATGCCGGTGTGGAGCGCGCATCCCCGTGTGTTCCTGGAAGTCACGCACGGCGAGACCGCCTGCCCCTATTGCGGCACGCGCTACCGCCTGGCCGAAGGCGAAGTCGCGCACGGACATTGATGCACCCCGGCGCAGCCCAGGCGGCCGCGCCCAGCCTGCTGGTCGCGCCGCAATGGATCGGCGACGCGGTGATGGCGCAACCCCTGGTGGCGCTGCTGGCCGCGCGCGGCGAGCGCATCACCGCGCTGGGGCTGCCCTCGGTGGTGCCGGTGCTGCGCGCGATGCCCGGCATCGAGCGCGTGCTGGAGACCCCCTTCGCCCATGGCCGCCTGGACCTGGGCGCGCGTCGCGCCCTGGCGCGCGAGTTGCGACGCGACGGCTTCGCCCGGGCCTACGTGCTGGGCAACAACCTGAAATCCCGCCTGGTGCCGTGGCTGGCGCGTATCCCGCTGCGCGTGGGCTGGCGCGGCGAGGCCGCGGGGGCCCTGCTCACCCATGCGCTGCGGGCAGCGCCCTCCTCGGAGCACGGGGAACCGCGCGAGGAGCCACGCGCGGACATGCGCTCGCACTACGCCGCGCTGGCGCAGGAACTGGCCTCGCCGGTGCTGGGTGCGGGCCTGCCCGCGCGGGTGCCGCGCGAGGTAGCGCAACCGGTGCTTCGGGTCGATCCCGCGCGGTCGCGGGAGGTGGCGGCGGGTTTCGGCCTTCCCGAGGGCTTCGTGGCCCTGTGCCCGGGCGCCGAATACGGTCCGGCCAAGCAATGGCCAGCCGAGCATTTCGCCGAACTGGCCGGCCTGGTGCTGGCGAGCGGTCGCTGCGTGGTCGTGGTCGGCAGTGCCCGCGAGCGCGAATTCGCGCAAGCCATGGTCGACGCGCTGCGCGCCCGTGGCAAGCCGCAGGGCGCGGGCAGCCCGCCGCTGCTGCTGGATCTCTGCGGCCGCACGAACATGGAACAGGCCATCGCCCTGCTGGGCGCCGCCGGCGGCGTGGTCAGCAATGATTCGGGACTGATGCACGTGGCCGCGGCACTGGGCCGGCCCACGGTGGGCCTGTACGGCTCCACCGATCCGCGCCATACCCCGCCCGCGACGCACCGCAGCGCCACGCTGTGGCTGCACCTGCCCTGCAGCCCCTGCTTCCAGCGCAGCTGCCCGCTGGGGCACCTGAACTGCCTGCGCGCGCTCGACCCGTCCTGGGCCTGGAGCGAGCTGCAGGGACTGATGAACTGATGGACTGAAGGGGCGCGGGCGCGCCGACCCGCGTGGCGACCGGCGCCAGGCCCGATCGCCGGGGTGCGTACGCGCCGCGCCGGCTTCAGCCCGTGGTGCCGTTGCGGCGCACCGGCGCGGCGCCGCGCGAGGCGCCGCCACAGCCGTCGCGACGCGGCTGCGCGTCGTTGCGGCGGGGCTGGCCCGCGTGGCCGTGATGGCCGCCGCCCGCGTCACCGCGGCCGTGGCCGCCCTGGCCGCGCGGCGCGTCGGCACGACCATGGCCGCCCTGCCCACGCGGCGCGTCGCCACGACGCGGGCCCGAGGCCGCGCGCCCGCCGCCGATGACCGTGCGGCCGACGCGGATGGGTTGCGCGCGCTCCTGGGGATCCGGCTCGAAGCCCGACACCAGGTTGCGATCGATGCCGCGGCCGATCAGGTTCTCGATGTCGCGCAGGAAGCGAAGCTCGTCCACGCACACCAGCGAGATCGCCTCGCCCTCGGCGCCGGCGCGGCCGGTACGGCCGATACGGTGCACGTAGTCCTCGGGCACGTTCGGCAGTTCGTAGTTCACCACCAGCGGCAGCTGGTCGATGTCGATGCCGCGCGCGGCGATGTCGGTGGCCACCAGCACCTGCAGCTTGCCGCTCTTGAACTCGGCCAGCGCGCGCGTGCGCGCACCCTGGCTCTTGTTGCCGTGGATGGCGTCGGCGCCGATGCCCTCGCCGCGCAACTGCTCGGCCAGGCGGTTGGCGCCGTGCTTGGTGCGCATGAACACCAGCACCTGCCACCAGTTGCGCTCGCGGATCAGGTGCGCCAGCAGCTCGCGCTTGCGCTCGCGGCCCACCGGGTGCACGGTCTGGCGCACGGTGGTCGCCGCCGTGTTGCGACGAGCCACCTCGATCACCTTCGGCTGGTTCAACAGGGTGTTGGCCAGGGCCTTGATCTCGTCCGAGAAGGTGGCCGAGAACAGCAGGTTCTGGCGCTTGCGCGGCAGCAGCGCGAGCACCTTGCGGATGTCGTGGATGAAGCCCATGTCGAGCATGCGGTCGGCTTCGTCCAGCACCAGGGTGTCGATGGCCGACAGGTCCAGGGTGCGCTGACCATGGTGGTCGAGCATGCGCCCGGGGGTGGCCACGACGATGTCCACGCCGCGGCGCAGGGCGTCGATCTGCGGCTGCATGCCCACGCCGCCGTACATGACCATGCTGCGCAGCTTCAGGTGCTTGCCGTAGTCGCGCACGTTCTCGGCCACCTGGGCCGCCAGTTCGCGCGTGGGCACCAGCACCAGCACGCGGGGAATCACCTGGCCGCGCGCGTTGCGTGCCGGCTGCGCATCGCTGAGGCGATGCAGCAGCGGCAGCGTGAACGCCGCGGTCTTGCCGGTACCGGTCTGCGCCGCGGCCAGCAGGTCGCCACCGGCGAGCACCGCGGGAATGGCCTGGGCCTGGATCGGAGTGGGCGTGGTATAGCCTTGCTCGCTGATGGCAAGCAGGATGGGCTCGCTGAGCCCGAGGGATGCAAAAGTCATGGATGCTTTCGGAGCCCGCGCGCCGAAGGTTGTGGATGCGGTGCGCGGGAAACCACGATGACCGTTTCGTTCGCCGGCGCGGCGGGCCTGGAGCCCTTGCCGCGTCCGCACCCGCGGTGAGCGGGCCGAAACGCCAGTTCGCCATCGCGGCGGACAGCCGGCGCAGGGGCCGGCAGGAGTCGAGTTCGACAGTCGGTGCGGCAAACTGTGGCCACTCCGACAAGACGCGAAGTGTAGCACGCAGCCCCTTGATTCGCCTGGCTTCGCGGCCCGCCAGGCCGCGCCGGGAATGGATTGGCTATGCTGCGGCGATGGCGCGCGATGCGCGCCGCCCGGCCTTCGGCCCCCGCACCCTGCGTGCGCCAACCCACCCGACCACAAGGAAAACCGCCATGTCCGTCCATGCCAAGCTGCAGAGCCTGGGCATCACCCTGCCCGCCGTCGCCACCCCGGCGGCCGCCTACCTGCCCTTCGTGCAAAGCGGCAAGCTGCTGTTTCTTTCCGGCCACATCAGCAAACGCGACGGCAAGGTGCTGTCCGGCCAGCTCGGGCGCGAGCTGAACACGGCGCAGGGGCGCGAGGCCGCGCGCGCCGTGGCCATCGACCTGATGGGCACCCTGCACGCCGCCTGCGGCGACCTGGGCCGTGTGCGCCGCATCGTCAAGCTGCTGGGCCTGGTGAATTCCGCGCCCGACTACACCGAACACCACCTGGTGATCAACGGCGCCTCGGAATTGCTCGGCGAGGTGTTCGGCGCGGCCGGCCAGCATGCGCGCAGCGCCTTCGGCGTGGCCCAGCTGCCGATGGGCGCCGCCGTCGAGATCGAACTGATCGCCGAGATCGACTGAAGCCTTGCCGCGCCGCCCAGGCTCGCAGCCTGCCGACAGGCTGCTAGACGCGGCGCAGGGTCTGGGCGTGGAGCCCGGCGACGGCCTTGCCGCGGCGGGCGCGGCGCCCGATGAATTCCTGCAACGCGCGCGCCGATAGCTGCTGGCTGCGCTCCTTGCCTCCGCGCCCCTTGCCTCCAAGCTCCAGGCCGTCGCCGGCCCCCAGCGCCAGCACCGCCGCCACCGACTGGCCGGCTTGCAGGGCCATGAGCTGCACGCCGCGGCCGCCGCGCGGCAACTCGCGCAACTCGCCGAGATCGAACAGCAGCAGACGGCCCTCGCTGTCCAGCACCGCGACATGCCGGGCTTCGTGCAGGGTGCCGGCTTCGTCCGCCCGGCGCAGCGCCTGCGGCGCCAGCAGGGTTTCGCCGGGCTCCAGGGTCACGAAGGTCTTGCCGGCGCGCTGGCGGCTGCCCAGGCTCTCGGCCGGCGCCACGAAGCCGTAGCCGCCACTGCCGGCCAGCAGCAGCGGCGTGTCGGGCGGTCCGCACCAGTAATGCGCGGGCGTGGTGCCCGCGGGCGGATCGATGAACCGGGTCACCGGCAGCCCGTCGCCGCGCCCGCCGGGCAACTGCGCCACGCCCAGGCTGTAGGCGCGCCCGTCGCTGCCCAGCACCCACAGGGTGTCGGTGCTGCGGCAGGCGAAGACCTCGCCCAGCGCGTCGCCGGGCTTGAAGCCCAGGCCCGCGGCCTCGATGCCATGGCCCTTGAGCGCGCGCAGCCAGCCCATGCGCGAGACCACCACGGTCACCGGCTCGTCGGGCACGCGCAACTCCAGCGAGGCGCGGCTCTGCTCCTGCAGCAGGGTGCGGCGCTCGTCGCCGTGCTGGCGCGCGTCGGTCTCGATCTCCTTGATCACGCGCCGGCGCAGCGCCTTGTCGTCGTCCAGCAGGGTGCGCAGTTCCTGCTGCTCCTCCTGCAGGCGCGCGATCTCCTGTTCGATGCGGATGGCCTCCAGGCGCGCCAGCTGGCGCAGACGGATTTCGAGAATGTCCTCGGCCTGGCGCTCGCTCAACGCGAAATGCTGCATCAGCGCGGGCTTGGGCTCGTCGCTCTCGCGGATGATGCGGATCACCTCGTCGATGTTGAGCAGCACCGCGCGCCGCCCCTCGAGGATATGCAGGCGGTCGAGTACCTGCTGCAGGCGATGCGCGCTGCGCCGGCGCACGGTCTCGAGCCGGAAACCGGTCCATTCCTGCAACAGGTCCAGCAGGGACTTCTGGCGCGGCTTGCCGTCGGCGCCGATCATCACCAGGTTCAGCGCGACACTGGTCTCCAGGCTGGTGGTCGACAGCAGCACCGACACCAGCTCCTCCACCGGCGTGCGCGAACTGCGCGGCTCGAACACCAGGCGCACCGCGGCGTCCCGCCCCGCCTCGTCGCGCACGCCGTCGAGCACGCCCAGCACGGTCTGGCGCAATTGCTGCTGCTCGGCGCTGAGGGCCTTCTTGCCCGCCTTGGGCTTGGGGTCGGTGAGCTCCTCGATTTCCTGCATCACGCGCTGCGCGGAGGCACCGGGGGGCAGCTCGTGCACCACCAGTTGCCATTGGCCGCGCGCCAGTTCCTCCACGTTCCAGCGCGCCCGCACCTTCAGGCTGCCCCGCCCGCTGGCATAGGCGGCGCGGATGTCGGCGGCGCTGCTGATGACCTGCCCTGCGGTGGCGAAATCCGGCCCGGGCATCAGCTCGAGCACCTCGTCCAGACCGATGGCGGGCTTCTTGAGCATGGCCACGCAGGCGGCCGCCACCTCGCGCAGGTTGTGCGCGGGAATCTCGGTGGCCATGCCCACGGCGATGCCGCTGGCGCCATTGAGCAGCAGCATCGGCAGGCGTGCCGGCAGCAGGCGAGGCTCCTGGGTGGAGCCGTCGTAGTTGGGCTGGAAGTCCACCGTGCCCTGGTCGACCTCCTCCAGCAGCAGCCGCGCGATGGGGGTCAGGCGCGCCTCGGTATAGCGCATGGCCGCCGCGCCGTCGCCGTCGCGCGAGCCGAAATTGCCCTGGCCGTCGATCAGGGGATAGCGTTGCGCGAAGTCCTGGGCCAGGCGCACCAGGGCGTCGTAGGCGGCCTGGTCGCCATGGGGGTGGAACTTGCCCAGCACGTCCCCGACCACGCGGGCGGATTTCACCGGGCGCGCGCCGGCGGCCAGGCCCATGCGGTCCATGGAGTACAGGATGCGACGCTGCACCGGCTTGAGGCCGTCGCACACGTCGGGCAGCGCGCGCCCCTTGACCACCGAGATGGCGTAGTCCAGGTAGGCCTGGCGCGCGAAATCGGCCAGCGCCAGCGCCTCGCCGTCCTCGACGGCGGCGGAGGCGAACAGGTCGGGGGTGGCGCCGGACTCGTGGGCGCCGTTGGGTTCCGAAGGAGTGTTGCTCATCGTGACGGTGGGATCAGACATCGACCTCGACGCGGTCGCCGAAGGTTTCCATGAGTTCGCGCCGGGCCTGCGCCTCGCCCTTGCCCATCAGGCGCGTGAACAATTCGGCGGTGGCCTCGCTGCCCTGGCCGCCAAAGCCCACCTGCGGCAGGCGCCGCGTGTCGGGATTGAGGGTGGTTTCCCACAACTGCTCGGCGCTCATCTCGCCCAGGCCCTTGAAGCGCGAGATGCTCCAGGCGCCTTCGCGCAGGCCATCCTTGCGCAGGCGGTCGCAGATGGCCTGCAGTTCCCCATCGTCCAGCGCGTACAGCTTGGCCGCCGGCTTCCTGCCCCGGGCCGGCGCATCCACGCGGTACAGCGGGGGGCGCGCCACATGCACATGCCCGCGCTGCACCAGCTGCGGAAAATGGCGCAGGAACAGGGTGAGCAGCAGCACCTGGATGTGCGAGCCGTCGACGTCGGCATCGCTGAGGATGCAGATCTTGCCGTAGCGCAGGCCCGACAGGTCGACCTCATCGTGCAGGCCGTGCGGATCCAGCCCGATGGCCACCGCGATGTCGTGGATCTCCTGGTTGGCGAACAGCCGGTCGCGCTCGACCTCCCAGGAGTTGAGCACCTTGCCGCGCAGCGGCAGCACGGCCTGGAATTCCTTGTCGCGCCCCATCTTCGCCGAGCCTCCGGCCGAGTCGCCTTCCACCAGGAACAACTCGTTGCGGGAAATATCGCGGCTCTCGCAATCGGTGAGCTTGCCCGGCAGCACCGCGATGCCCGAGCCCTTGCGGCGCTCGACCCGCTGCGCAGCGCGCTGGCGGCTCTGCGCCTGCGCGATCACCAGCTCGGCCAGCGCCTTGCCCTGCTCCACATGCTGGCTCAGCCACAGTTCCAGCGCGGGGCGCACGAAGCCCGAGACCAGGCGCACCGCGTCGCGGCTGTTCAGGCGCTCCTTCATCTGGCCCTGGAACTGCGGGTCCAGCACCTTGGCCGACAAGACGTAGGAGGCGCGGGAGAACACGTCCTCCGGCAGCACCCGCAGCCCCTTGGGCGACAGCGCGTGCAATTCGATGAAGCCCTTGACCGCCTGGAACAAGCCTTCGCGCAGGCCCGCGTCGTGGGTGCCGCCGGCGGGTGTGGGAATCAGGTTCACGTAGGACTCGCGCAACAGGCTGCCCTCGGCGCTGAAGGCCACGCACCACGACGCCCCCTCGCCGGGCGCGAAGCCCTCGGTCTGCGCCTCGGCCGCGCCCTGGCCTTCGAATTCGAGCAGGACCGGCGTGTCGCCCAGCGCCTCGCGCAGATAGCCCCGCAGGCCCTGCTCATAGCGCCATTCGTGGGTCTCGCCGCTTTTTTCCACATGCAGGCGCACGTTGAGCCCGGGCAGCAGCACCGCCTTGCTGCGCAACAGATGCTGCAATTCCCCCAGGGGCAACTGGGAGGATTCGAAATACCGCGCATCCGGCCACACGCGCACGCGGGTGCCGTTGCGCGCCTCGCCGCGGGCCAGCGGGCGGCTTTGCAGCGCCTGCACCGGAGCGCCGTCGGCGAAGGCCAGGAAACTGGCCTGGCCGTCGCGGTGCACTTCCACTTCCAGGCGGGTGGACAGTGCGTTGGTGACGCTGACCCCGACGCCGTGCAGGCCGCCGGAGAAACGGTAGGCCGCTCCCGCGTCGAGCTTGTCGAACTTGCCCCCCGCGTGGAGCTGGGTGAACACCAGTTCGACCACCGGCACCCCTTCGTCCGGATGCAGGCCCACCGGAATGCCCCGGCCGTCGTCCTGCACGGTCACGCTGCCGTCGGCATGCACGATCACGTCGATGCGTCCTGCATGCCCGGCCAGGGCCTCGTCGGCGCTGTTGTCGATGACCTCCTGCACGATGTGCAGGGGATGGACGGTGGAGGTGTACATGCCCGGGCGCTGCCTGACCGGCTCCAGCCCCTTGAGCACGCGAATCGACGCTTCGCTGTAACTATCCCGCTTGCTGGTTCCCATCGACGCTTGTGGATAAAACCGAAGAATTGTGGACAACACAGGTGGCCGAGCCGGGCGGCGGAACCGCACGTTACTTATCCCCATCGAATGGGGATAGACCCGCCTGCGCAACGCGGCAAAGCCTGCATTTATGCGTGTCCGCTCGGTGATGCCCAAAAAACGGGCAGCTGCGCGCAGGCGCCGCGGAACTTGACAGACCGCCCGGAGCATTCTAAGGGGCCCCTCGCGCAACGCCGGCCCACCTTCGCGCGGCCACCCCGGCTGCCACCGGCGCGAAGTCGGGCACCAGGCGCCTGCCCTGTGCTTGAATGCGCGCATGCATCCGAGCCCCCCCGGGCAGCCGCGCCCGCAGCCATGAACCTTCCCCCGACCCCGCCGCGCGAAGCCCCGCCCCCGCTCGCAGCCTCGGCATGGGTGCTGCGCTTCGCGCCGCTCATCCGCCCGGGCGCCGAGGTACTCGACCTGGCCTGCGGCAGCGGGCGCCATGTGCGCGCGCTGGCGGCGGCCGGCCATCGGGTGCTGGGCGTGGACCGCGACGCCCTTGCGCTGCACTCGCTGCGCGGCCTGCCCGGAGTGCGGACCTTGCAGGCCGACCTGGAGAACGCGCCCTGGCCACTGCAACAGCGCTTCGGCGCCGTGGTGGTCACGAACTACCTGTGGCGCGAACTCCTGCCGCACATCGTGCGCAGCGTGGACGAGGGTGGCGTGCTGATCTACGAGACCTTCGCGCTGGGGCAGCAGACCGTCGGGCGTCCGGCGCGCGAGGAATTCCTGCTGCGCCCGGGTGAATTGCTCGAGGCCGTGCGCGGCGAGCTGCGCGTGGTGGCTTTCGAGGACGGATTCCAGGCCATGCCTGGCCCCGTTTTCGTGCAACGAATCTGCGCCGTGCGCGAAAGCGCCCCCGTCAGCATGGCCACGGACCCGCCCAAGTACAATCTCTGAATTTCTCCAAGCGGCTGGCATGAACACCATCACTGGCAGCATCGTGGCCCTGGTCACGCCCATGCACGAGGACGGCAGCGTCGACTTCGACGCGCTGCGCCGCCTCATCGACTGGCACATCGCCGAGGGCACCGATTGCATCGGGGTCGTCGGAACCACCGGAGAGTCCCCGACGGTCGACGTCGAGGAGCACCAGCAGATCATCCGGGTCGCGGTCGAGCAGGCCGCGGGGCGGGTTCCGATCATGGCCGGCGCCGGCGCCAACTCCACCGCCGAGGCCATCGAGCTTTCGCATTTCTGCCGAGAGGTGGGCGCCGACTGCACGCTGCAGGTCGTGCCCTACTACAACAAGCCCACCCAGGAGGGCATCTATCGTCATTTCCGCGCCATCGCCGAGGCCGCGGACATCCCGATGGTGCTCTACAACGTGCCGGGGCGCACCGTGGCCGATGTACAGGCCGACACCGTGCTGCGCCTGGCGGGCATCCCCAACATCGTGGGCATCAAGGAAGCCACCGGAAACATCGACCGCGCGCTGCAGATCCTGCGCAAGGCCCCGACGGACTTCGCCGTCTACTCGGGCGATGACTTCACCGCGCTGGCGCTGATGCTGGTGGGCGGCAAGGGCAACGTCAGCGTCACCGCCAACGTGGCGCCGCGCCTGATGCACGACATGTGCATGGCGGCGGTGGCCGGACGCGCGCGCGAGGCCACCGAGATGCACATGCGCATGATGGATCTGAACACCCTGCTGATGTGCGAGCCCAACCCCACCGCGGTGAAGTGGGCGCTGGCCGCCATGGGCCGCATCGAGGGCGGCATCCGGCTGCCGCTGGTACCCCTGAGCAGCCGGCACGACGAACTTCGCGCCGCGCTGGCCGCGCTGGGCATTCCCGTTCTTCACTGACCACTCACGCTATGCGCCGAAATCCCGTACGCAGCCTGCCCCACGCGCGTCTGTCCTGCCTCGCCGCGGCCCTTGCCGCGGCCTTCGCGCTCGGCGGCTGCTCCTCGCTCGGAGACACCTTCCAGGGTCACGACGTGGACTACCAGAGCGCCAAGGCCGGTCCGACGCTGGACATTCCCCCCGACCTCACGCAGCTGGCGCGCAACCAGCGCTACGTCATTCCCGACGGCCCGGCCAGGCAGGATTCGGTCAGCGCGCTGGCCTACCAGAGCACCGTGCAGCAGAACCAGCAGCAGGTGCAGAGCAACGCTGTGCTGCCGGATTTCCCGGGCATGCACATCGAGCAGAAGGGCACCCAGCGCTGGCTGGTGATCGACGCGCCGCCGCAGGCCCTGTGGGACAAGGTGCAGACCTTCTGGCAGCAGAATGGCTTCTACCTCACCGAGGCCAACCGTGAACTCGGCGTGATGCAGACCGACTGGGCCGAGAACCACGCGAAACTGCCGCAGGACCTGATCCGCAAGTACCTCGGCAAGGTCTTCGACAGCCTGTACGACACCGGCGAGCGCGACCGCTACCGCACGGTGTTCGAGCGCAGCCCGGACGGCAAGGCCACGCAGATCTTCATCAGTCACCAGACCATGGTGGAGGTCTACACCGACACCCAGCACACCCAGACCACCTGGCAGCCCGGCACGCCGGACCCCACGCTGGACGAGATCTTCCTGCGCAAGCTCATGGTCAGCCTGGGCGCCAGCGATGCGCAGGCCAAGGCCGAGATCGCCACCGCGCAGCAGCAGGCCCAGCAGGCGCCGCGCGCCATGCTGATCGACGGCGGCCGCGCGCTGCAGCTGCCCGACGACCTGGAACAGGCCTGGCGCCGGGTCAGCCTGGCGCTGAACACCGCCGGGTTCACGGTCACGCAGCGCGACCGCAGCGCGGGAAGCTTCGACGTGCGCTACGTCGATCCGCAAGCCGCCCTGAAGGCCGAGAAGGACAAGGAAGGCTTTTTCGGCAAGCTGTTCGGCCACAAGAACCAGACGGTCAAGCCGGAGAACCTGCGCATTTCCGTGCAAGCGGCCGGCACGGGCTCCCAGGTCAGCGTCAAGTCGCTGGACGGCGGCTCGGATGCCGCGGCCTCGGAATCCAACATCCTGCACATCCTGCAGCAGCAGCTGCAGTAGGCCGCGGCAGGTGGTGCGGCGGGCGCCGCAGCAAGGCGCCCAGTACGACGCCCAGTACGACGCCCATCGCGCAGCTCAGCGGTGCAGGCCCTGGCCGGGCCTACGGCAGGGCCTGCCCGGCTGCCAGGCGCGGCCCTGCGCCTCATGCGCACTTCAGCCGTAGCTGCGCGGTTCAGGCGTAGCTGCGCACTTGCAGGGACAGGGATCGCAGCGCGGCGATTCCGCTCTGCTCGGCGCGCTGGCACCAGTCCTGCAGGCGCTGGCGCAGCTGCTCCGCCGAGGCCGAGGAGTGCAGCCACACCTCGCTGAGTTCCTCGCGCATGCGCAGCAAGGTGCGCAGCCCGGAGCTGTCGGAGGCGGCGGCGTCGATCACCGCGCGCGCGGGAGCATCGAGCATGTCGGGCTCGCGCACCACCAGGCGGCGCGCGGCGCGCAGCGCGCGCAGGCGCGAGGGCTCGCCACCCGCGGCGCGCACGCGGCGCAGCTCCTCGCGCAGCGCCCGCCGAAGCTCGCGGGTGTAGCGGGCCATCAGGTCGTAGCGGTTGGCGATCACGCTTTGCAGCAGCGCGGTATCCACCAGCGGGCGCAGCTCGCCCAGGCGTGCCTTGGGCGGCAGCTTGCGCACCCGCGCCAGCCCCAGCACGCGGAACAGCTGGATGTAGCCCCAGCCCAGGTCGAACTCCCACCACTTGATCGACAGCTTCGCCGAGGTCGGGAAGGTGTGGTGGTTGTTGTGCAGTTCCTCGCCGCCGATGATCAGCCCCCAGGGCGACACGTTGCGACTGGCGTCGCGGCTGCTGAAATTGCGATAGCCCCAGAAGTGGCCCAGGCCGTTGACCACGCCGGCGGCCCAGAAGGGAATCCACAGCATCTGCACCGCCCACACGGTGGCGCCCAGCGCGCCGAACAGCAGCAGGTCGACGATGAGCATCAGCCCCACGCCCTGCCAGGGCAGCCCGGCGTAGACCCGGCGCTCCAGCCAGTCGTCCGGCGTGCCATGGCCGAAGCGCTCCAGGGTGCTCGCATTGGCGGCCTCGGCCCGGTACAGCTCGGCGCCGCGCAGCATGACCTCGCCGATGCCCTTGACCACCGGGCTGTGGGGGTCTTCCTCGGTTTCGCACTTGGCATGGTGCTTGCGGTGCACCGCCACCCACTGGCGCGTGGACATGCCCGTGCCCAGCCAGAGCCACAGCCGGAAAAAGTGCATCAGCGCGGGGTGCAGGTCCAGCGCGCGATGCGCCTGGGAACGGTGCAGGTACACCGTGACCGCCACGATGGTGATGTGGCAGCTGAGCAGCGTGAACGCCACCATGGTGCCGATTCCGGCGTGCCACAGGCCGTGAGCGGCCCAATCTTGCAAGACTTCGAACATCCGTGATCCCATCCTGGCGCCGTCGGCCACAGCCGCGGCGCGAACCGGGCGCCTCGCGCCCTTGCCGCCGCCCGGCAAAACCCGGGCTTGAGCCTTCAGCATACCCCAGCAGCTCCGGGGGGTGCATCGGCAATGGCCCGGACAGGGCTCAGGGCTTGCGCTCGATCAGGGCGGCGAAGAATCCGTCGGTGCCCTGGCGCTGGGGCCACAGGCGCAGCCAGGGCCCCTCGATGGCCCCGGGAAGCTGCTGCTGGCGCCACCAGTCGGCGGCGTCGAGCAGGCGCCAGCCGGGATGCGCGTGCAGGAAGGCCTGCACCACCTGCTGGTTCTCGGCCTCCAGCAGGCTGCAGGTGGCGTACACCAGGCGCCCGCCCGGCTTGAGCAGGCGCGCCGCCTGCTCCAGGATGGAGCCCTGCTGCTGCGCCAGACGCGCCACCTCGGCCTCGGTGCTGCGCCATTTGAGATCGGGGTTGCGCCGCAGCGTGCCCACGCCGCTGCAAGGCGCGTCCACCAGCACGCGATCGATCTTGCCCGCGAGACGCTGCACGCGCTCGTCGCGTTCGCCGCGAATGGCCACCGGATAGACGTTCGACAGCCCGCTGCGCGCCAGGCGCGGGCGCAGGCGCTCCAGGCGGGCCTGCGAGACGTCGAAGGCGTACAGACGACCGCTTCCGCGCATCATGGCGCCCAGCGCCAGGGTCTTGCCTCCGGCGCCGGCGCAGAAATCCACCACCATCTCTCCTCGCCGCGGCGCCAGCAGCAGGCCCAGCAACTGGCTGCCTTCGTCCTGCACCTCCACCAGGCCCTGCTCGAAGGCGGCGCTGCGCTGCAGCGCAGGCTTGCCCTGCACTCGCAGGCCCCAGGGCGACAGGGGTGTGGGCTCGCTGTCGATGCCCTGTTCGCGCAGCGCCTCGCGCGCCTGATCGCGCGTGCCCTTGAGCAGGTTCACCCGCAGGTCCAGCGGCGCCGGGCGCAGCAAGGCCTCGGCCAGGGCCTCGAATTCGCCCGCGCACTCCTGCTGCAGGCGCGCGGCCAGCCAGTCGGGCAGGCTGTAGCGCAGGGCGGGCGGCAGGCCGCCGTGCTCCTGTGCCAGCGCCTGGGCGCGCCAGTCCAGCAGGGGGGACGCGAAGCCGGCCGTGGCCAACTCGCCCTGCCAGCCCAGGGCCAGCAGGCGCAGTTCCATGCTGCCCGAGGGGGCCGACTGCGCGAGCTGGCGCCACAGGCGCAGGTTGCGCACCACGCCGTAGACGGTCTCGGCCAGCACATGGCGCTCGCGCTGGCCGAGGCGGGCGTGGGCCCGGAAATAGCGCGACACCACCGCATCGGCGGGGAACTCGAAGCGCAGCACTTCGCGCAGCAGCTGCTCGGCGGAGTCCAGCAGTGCCGCGCGCGGGCGGCCGGCGCCCTTGCGCGGCGTGGATCGGCGCTCGACGCTCATCGCCCCTGCCCCATGGCGTCCAGCACGCGCACGCGCCGGCCCTGCACGCGCAGGCGCCCTTCGAGCAGCGCCCGCACGGCCGCCGGGTAGATGCGGTGTTCCTGCTCCAGCACCCGCGCCGCCAGGCTGGCCTCGGTATCGTCGTCGAGCACCGGCACCGCGGCCTGGGCCACGATCGGCCCGGCATCCACCTCGGGTGTGACCAGGTGCACCGTCGCGCCATGCAGCTTCACGCCGGCCTCGAGGGCCCGGCGATGGGTGTGCAGGCCGGCGAAGGCGGGCAGCAGCGAGGGGTGCACGTTGATCAGCCGGCCTTGGTAGCGCTGCACGAACCACGGCGTGAGCAGGCGCATGAAGCCGGCCAGGACCACCACCGCCGGGGCGTGCGCGTCGATGCGCCGCGCGAGCTCGCGGTCGTAGTCCTCGCGACTCGGCGCGTCGCGATGGTCCAGCACCTCGCGGGCGATGCCGCGCTCGGCGGCGAATCGCAGCCCGGGGGCGTCCGCGCGGTTGCTGATGACGGCGGCCACGCGGGCCGCCCAGGCCTGTTCGGCGCAGGCGTTGACGATGGCCTGGAGATTGGATCCGGTGCCGGAAATCAGAATGACGATCGAAGGGACTTGCTCGGGCATGGCCGGCAGTGTAGTGGCGCCCCGCGGCGATCCCGCGGCGGGGGAACCGCGCCGGCCCATAATGAGGGCTTTTCGGCCCCCTTGTCTCGCCATGAAATGTCCCTTTTGCCAGCACCCCGACACCCAGGTGGTGGAGACCCGCGAGGTCGAGGATGCCACGGCGCTGCGCCGGCGCCGGCGCTGCGCGGGCTGCGACAAGCGCTTCACCACCTATGAACGCGCCGAGGTGAGCTTCCCCTCGGTGGTCAAGAAGGATGGGCGGCGCGTGGACTATTCCCGCGACAAGCTGGCCGCCTCGCTGGCGCTGGCGCTGCGCAAGCGCCCGGTTCCCGCCGAGGAGGTGGACGCGGCGATCGGGCGCATCGAGCAGCGCCTGCTGCAGACGGGGGTGCGCGAGCTGGATTCGGCGCGCATCGGGGAATGGGTGATGGACGAGCTCAAGCGCCTGGATGAGGTGTCCTACGTTCGCTTCGCCTCGGTGTATCGCAGTTTCAAGGACCCGGCGCAGTTCGTGCAGATCCTCGAGGAGATGGCCCGCGGGGCGCAGGTGCGCGCCACACCGCGCCGCACCCCGCGGAGCCCGCGCAAATGAGCGAGCACCAGACCCCGAGGCCGCCGCAGGCGCTGGGCGCCGCGCCGCGGCACGGCGCCACGGCGCAGCACCCCGCGACCCCGGCCGAGCTCGACCTGCGCATGATGCGCCGCGCCCTGCAGCTGGCGGGACGCGTGTTGTACCGCACCAGCCCGAATCCGCGCGTGGGCTGCGTGCTGGTGCGCGACGGCCGGGTGCTGGCCGAGGGGGCCACCGAGGAAGCCGGCAGTCGCCACGCCGAAGCCGTCGCCCTCGCCGAGGCGAAGCGCCGCGGCGTCGACCCGGGCGGCGCCACCGCCTATGTCACGCTGGAGCCCTGCTCGCACCATGGCCGCACGCCGCCCTGCGCCGACGCCCTGGTGGCCGCCGGCGTGGCCCGCGTGGTCGCGGCCGCGCGCGATCCGAACCCTCTGGTCGACGGCGGGGGCCTGCAGCGTCTGCGCGACGCCGGAGTGCACGTGGAGTGCGGCCTGCTGGAGAACGAATCGCGCGAACTCAACCTGGGGTTTTTCTCGCGCATCGAGCGCGGGCGTCCCTGGCTGCGCCTGAAGGTCGCGAGCTCGCTGGACGGCATCACCGCGCTGCCCAACGGCGCCAGCCAGTGGATCACGGGGCCGGCCGCGCGCGCCGACGCCCACCACTGGCGCGCGCGCGCCTGCGCGGTGCTCACGGGCATCGGCACGGTGCGCGACGACGACCCCCGGCTGGACGTGCGCCACGTGGCCACCACGCGCCAGCCCTGGCGGGTGGTGGTGGACAGCCGTCTGGAGCTCGGGCCGCAGGCCAGGCTGCTGCGCCATGGGGACCCCGCGCGGGTGCTGGTGGCCCACGCCCTGGACCCCGCCGAGGCCGCGCGCCGCGGCGCCGCGCTGCTCGATCTGGGAGCGCAACTGCTGGCGGTTCCGGGCGATGCCGACAAGCCGGGCAAGGTGGACCTGCGCGAACTCATGCACCTGCTGGCGCAACGCCAGATCGGCGAACTCCACGTCGAGGCAGGCGCCCGTCTGAACGCCTCGCTGCTGGCCGCGGGCGTGGTCGACGAAGTGCTGGTGTACCAGGCCGCGCTGCTGCTCGGCCAGGGCGCGGGCATCGGGCCCTTCGGCCCCCTGCAGGCCCCGTCCGAGGGCCTGCGCCTGCACCGCGTGGAGGTGCTGCCGATCGGCGTCGACTATCGCTGGCGCGGACGCCTGGGCGGCTGATTCGCGCGCGGCCCTCCCGCGGAGGCCGCGGGGCGCGCGCTGCGCGGCTTGATGCTCACCGGCACGCTGGCCGCCCTCGGCGCCTCCACCGGCGCCTGCTCGCGCGAGGCCGGGGCGCGCGCCGGACGCTGCGCCGCCTCGGCGGGGCGCAAGTCGAGCGCGAGGCGATCGAGCACGCCGTTGACGTACTTGAACCCGTCGGTTCCCCCGTACTGCTTGGCCAGGTCCACCGCCTCGTTGATGATCACCTTGTAAGGCACCTCGGGCAGGAAGCGCATCTCGTAGGCACCCAGCAGCAGCAAGGCGTGCTCCACCGGGGACAGCTCGCGGCTGGGGCGGTCGAGCAGGGGCTGCAGCAGCTCGTCGAGCCCGCCGGCTTCCCGGATGCAGCCGTGAAGCAGGGAATCCAGCAGCTCGCGATCGAGCTTGATGGTCGGGAATCGCTCGTGCAGGAAGGCCTCGATGGCGCCCGAGTCGCTGCCGGAGATCAGCCACTCGAACAGGCCCTGCAGGGCCAGCTCGCGTGCCTTGCGGCGCGCGCTCTTCGCGGGCGTGGAGCTGCTCATGATGCCTGCCCCGCACGCAGCCCGCGAGCCAGGCGCGCCATTTCCACGGCCACGCGCGCGCATTCGGCGCCCTTGTCGATGCGCTCCTGCGCCTGCGCCTCGTCCTCCACGGTGAGGATGCCGTTGGCCACCGGAATGCCGTGGCCCAGGGCCACCTGCTGCACGCCCGCGGCCGAGGTATCGCAGACCAGCTCGAAGTGGTAGGTGGCGCCGCGGATCACGCAGCCCAGCGCCACCAGCGCGTCCACATCGCCGCGGCGCGCCAGCAGCTCCAGCGCCTGCGGCACTTCCAGCGCGCCGGGAACGCTCAGCACCTGCGCGGGCTCGGCGCCGAGCTCGCGCAACTGGCGCGTGCACGATTCCAGCAGCCGGTCGGTGATGTGCACGTTGAAGCGGGCCTGCACCAGCGCGATGCGCAGGCCGCTGGCGTCGAGCATCGCGGGGTCGTCCCGCAGTCGGGCGTTTTGCATGGGGGTCTCAGTGGGAAGGCGCGGCCGTGTCGGCGTCTGCCTGGGGTGGCGGCTCGAAGCCTTCGATCTCGAGCCCGAAGCCGGTCATGCTGGGCATCTTGCGCGGCGCCGCCAGCAGGCGCATGCGGCGCACGCCGAGATCGCGCAGGATCTGGGCCCCGATGCCGTAATTGCGCAGGGCCGCGGCCGCGCCGCGGCTGCGCGGCCTGCCGGCCGGCGCGGCGAAGCGCTGCGCCACCTCGTCGGCGCTCTCGCCGGCGTTGAGCAGCACCAGCACGCCGCAGCCAGCCTCGCCGATGCGCTCCAGCGCCTGCGCCACGCTCCAGCTGTGGCCGCTGGACTGGCTGTCCAGCACGTCCATCAGCGAGATCGGCTCGTGGACCCGCACCAGCACCGCCGAGGACGCGGCCCGGGGATCCCCCTTGACCAGCGCCAGGTGCACGCCTGCGCCGGCGCGGTCGCGATACAGCACGGCGTCGACCTCGCCGGCGGCGCTGCGCATGCCGCGTTCCTGCACGCGCTCGATCAGGCTCTCGGTGCGACTGCGGTATTCGATCAGGTCGGCGATGGTGCCGATCTTCAGCGCGTGACGCTGGGCGAAACCTTCCAGGTCCGGCAGGCGCGCCATGGTGCCGTCGTCGTTCATGATCTCGCAGATCACGGCGGCGGGCTCGAAACCGGCCAGGCGGGCGAGGTCGCAACCGGCCTCGGTGTGGCCGGCGCGCATGAGCACGCCGCCGTCCTGCGCCGTCAGCGGGAACACGTGGCCGGGCTGCACGATGTCCTCCGGGCGCGCGTCGGGCGCCACCGCCACGCGGGTGGTGTGCGCGCGGTCGGCGGCCGAGATGCCGGTGCTCACGCCCTCGGCCGCCTCGATGGACACGGTGAAGGCCGTGCCGTGCACCGAGCCGTTGTGCGGGACCATCGGCCGCAGGCCGATCTGCTCGCAGCGCTGGCGCGTGAGGGTCAGGCAGACCAGGCCACGCCCATGCGTGGCCATGAAATTGATGGCCTCGGCGCTGACCTTGTCCGCGGCCAGCACCAGATCGCCCTCGTTCTCGCGATCCTCCTCGTCCACCAGGATGACCATGCGTCCTGCGCGGATCTCGTCGACGATTTCGGATACGGGGCTGATGGGCATGGTGGAGTCGCGCCGCGCGCGGCTGGGAACGGGAAGACGCAGGCAGCCCGCTCGCGCGGCCCGCGGGCCAGGGCGGCATTGTAGGAGCCCGCGGGCCGCCGGCGCACGCGGGCTCCCGCGCTGCAGCTTCGCGCGAGCTGTTCGACAATGCACCCAGGGGGGACGAAGCCGCCCGAGCAGACCCAGCGCCGGGGGGCGCGGCCCGAAGCCTCGATACCGCAGACCTGCAACCATGATTCTCGAACTCGCCGATATCCAGATCCAGCCCGGCCGCGAAGCCGAATTCGATGCCGCCATCCAGCGCGGAGTGACCCAGATCATCGCCCAGGCCAGGGGTTTCCTGGGTTGGCAGGTGCACAAGGGCGTGGAAAATCCCCAGCGCTATGTGCTGCAGATCCGCTGGGAAAGCCTGGAAGACCACATGCAGGGCTTTCGCCAATCGCCCGACTTCGCCCGCTGGCGTGACGTGGTGGGGCCCTTTTTCGCCAGGCCGCCGCAGGTCGAGCATTTCGAACTGCTGGGCGCGTCCGCGCACTGACCGCCCCCGCGCCGGGCCGGCCCCGGCCCATGGCGCGAGGCGCCCCGCCGGGGCCGCGCGCGCGCCGAGGGCCGACGCGTGGCGCCATGCGGGCATAATTGCCGGCTGGCTCGCTCTTGCCCGCGTCCCGGTGCCCACAGCTTGTGGCTTCAGAACAGGAACTTTCGATTTTCTTGCGCAGCGTGGAGAAACGGGCGTTCAAGCGCGCCCATTTCGCCACCCAGAATGCCGATTCGGCGCTGGACATCGTGCAGGACTCGATGATCCGCCTGGCCGAAAGCTACGGATCGCGCGACGCAGCGCAATGGCCGATGCTGTTCCAGCGCATCCTGACCAATGCGATCCTGGACTGGCACCGACGCCAGAAGGTGCGCGCGGGCTGGATGAGCAATATGTCGGATTTCCGTGGATCCGACGAAGATTCGGAAGTGGACTTCGACTTGCTGGAGTCCCTGGAGGTGAACGATGCCTCGGGGCAGAGCGAAGCCGCGGATCGCCGCCTGGAACGCATGCAGACCCTGGAGATGCTGGAACAGGAGATCGCCCGCCTGCCCGAGCGTCAACGCGAGGCCTTCCTGCTGCGTTACTGGGAGGGGCTGGATGTGGCCGAGACCGCGCAAGCCATGGGATGTTCCGAGGGAAGCGTGAAAACGCACTGTTCCCGAGCGACGCAGACCCTGGCCAAGGCGCTGCGGGCACGAGGTTTGGATCATGACAACAGATAACGACCATGCGGCGCGGCAAGAGGCCGTGCAAGCGCGCTTCGGCTACGCCGTGGCGGCGCGGCTGAGCGAAGCCGAGGATCGGCTGTCGCCGGAACTCGAACGCCGTCTGGCGCAGGCGCGCGGCGCGGCACTGGCGCGCCACCGCCAGGCCCGAAAGCGCCCCGCGACGAGCTGGCTGAACCGTGGCGGCGCGGCCGTGCTGGGGTCCGGCCCGGCAGACGGTTCCGCATGGCGGGCCCGCCTGGGGCTGGCCCTGGCGCTGCCCACCTTGCTGTTCGGCCTGTACATGCTGCAGCATTTCCAGCAGGAGCGATTCGTGCATCGGATCGCGGATATCGACACCGCGCTGCTGCTCGACGACCTGCCCCCGCAGGCCTATACCGACCCCGGGTTCCGCAACTACCTGCGGGAAGGCTCCGCGTGATGGCGGCGGCCCGCGCGCGCGCCCTGCGCGGCCTTCGCGATCTGGCCTCGCTGGGCGTGGGCGCGCTGCTGCTGGCGCTGGCGGGCTCGGCCTGGGCAGGCCCCACGACCACGCAGACCACCGATTGGCAGCACCTGAGCGCGATGCAGCGCCAGGCGCTGGCCCCGCTGCAGGGCGAATGGGCGGGTTTCTCGGCCGATCGCCGTCGCAAATGGCTGAATATCGCGTCGCGTTACTCGGCGATGAGCCAACAACAACGCGAAATCCTGCAAAAACGCATGGTCGAGTGGGTGCATATGAGCCCCGGCCAGCGCCGCCTGGCGCGCGAGAACTACCTGGCCACCGGACGAGCCCCGGTGCAAAGCCGGCGCAAGGCCTGGGAGCGCTACCAGCAACTCAGCCCCCAGCAGCGCAAGGCGCTGGCCCATGAGGGGCACAAGGCGCTGACGCCCCCCCATGTGGAGCAGTACGTGAGCCATGCGCCCCGGCACCCCATCAAGCCGGTGGCGCCCGCCCTGCCCCTGCACCTGCGCGGCGCCCGAGCGCCGCATCCGCGGCCCGCGGCCTCCGGCACCGCGGCCAGGCCCGTGAGCGGCGCGCCGGCGGCCGCAGCGCCCAAGGCCAGCGCTGCCCTCCCGGCCGCGGCGGCCTCCTCCACCCGATCGCCCTCCCCGACGCCCCCCGGAGCGGCGCAGCCCGGCGGCTCGCGCCAGCCTGGCTCCTCGGCCGCCGCGGCCCCGGCGCTCCCGACCGCCAGCGGCTCGAACGCCGCCGGCGGGCTCGCCACCACGGCGGCTTCGGCTCCCGCGCATCCCGCCCCGCGTCGCACGCCGCCCACGCCCTCCGCCTCGGCCACGGCCACGGCCTCTGCTCCGTCCCGCTGAACCGCGCCGAGCCGGCGCGGTCATGTGCTGTCACGCGCCCGTCACGCGGCGGCGCTGCAATGGGGGCTCATGTGGTCCTCCCTCGCCTCCAAAGCCCTGCGCGGCCTGCCCGACACAGCCGCGGCCCTGCCGGGCTCCGCGAGCATCGCAGGGCAGCCCTCGACCCCCGATACCCTGGGCGACGACCCGGAGTCCCACCGCTACCGCACCCTGTGGCTGTCCGACGTGCACCTGGGCACGCGCGACTGCAAGGCCGCCGCGCTGCTGGAATTGCTGCGCCATTGCCACGCCTCGACCATTTACCTGGTCGGGGACATCATCGACGGCTGGCAATTGCGCAAGGGCTGGTACTGGCCCCAGGCCCACAACGACGTGGTGCAAAAACTCCTGCGCAAGGCCCGCAAGGGCAGTCGCGTGGTGTTCGTGCCCGGGAATCACGATGAATTCGCCAGGCATTACGCCGGTCTGCATTTCGGCGGCATCGAGGTGCTCAGCGACGCCGTGCACCTCACCGCCTCCGGCGCGCGCCTGTGGGTGGTGCACGGCGACTGGTTCGACGGCGTGGTCATGCACGCGAAATGGCTGGCCCACCTGGGCGATGCCTTGTACGTGTTCAGCCTCAAGCTCAATCGCTGGCTCAACCATGCGCGTCACCGCATGGGCTTTGCCTACTGGTCGCTTTCCCAATACCTGAAGGGCAAGGTCAAGAACGCCGTCAGCTACATCTCCAATTTCGAGCAGCTGCTGGCCGAGGAGGCCGCGCGCCGGGGTTGCGAGGGGGTGGTCTGCGGCCATATCCACCGCGCCGAGTTGCGCCACATCGAGTCCATCGTCTACGCCAATTGCGGAGACTGGGTGGAAAGCCTGACCGCCGTGGCCGAACTCGACGACGGCTCGCTGCAATTGCTGATGTGGAAACCCTCCTCGGCCGCCCCCCAGGTGCTGGCCGAACTGCGCCCGCAGGCCCGCGCCTGACCCCCCACCCCCACCCCGGCGAGTCCAGCCATGCGAATCCTGATCGTGACCGACGCCTGGAGCCCCCAGGTCAACGGCGTGGTGCGCACGCTCAAGACCACCATCGAGTGCCTGCGCCAGCGGGGCGAGGAGGTGGAGGTGATCGAGCCCGGCAGTTTTCGCACCCTGCCCTGCCCCACCTACCCCGAGATCCGGCTCAGCTGGCGCCCCTACCGCTCGGTGCTGGCCGGGATCCGGCGCTTCGACCCGGACGTGGTGCACGTGGCCACCGAGGGCCCGCTGGGCATCGCGGCACGGCGCGTGGCGCTGCGCATGGGCATCCCCCTGACCAGCGCCTACCACACCCGCTTCCCCGAGTACGTCAAGGCGCGCTTCGGCATTCCCCTGGCCTGGACCTACGCCTACATGCGCTGGTTCCACGGCGCGGCCCGGGTCACGCTGGTCCCGACGCGGGTGGTGCGGGAGGACCTGGCCCAGCATGGTCTGCGCAACCTGGCGATCTGGTCGCGTGGGGTGGACACTTCCATCTTCCACCCCCGCCAGGGCCCGCGCCTGGCGGGCAAGCCCCCGGTGTTCCTGTACGTGGGGCGCGTGGCGGTGGAGAAGAACGTCGACGCCTTCCTGCGCCTGGATCTGCCCGGCACCAAGTGGGTGGTGGGCGAAGGCCCGGAGCTCGAGCGCATCCGGCGCGAACATCCGCAGGTCAGCTTCCTGGGCGTGCTCAGCCAGGATCGCCTGGCCGAGGTCTACTCGGGTGCCGACGTGTTCGTGTTCCCCAGCCGTACCGATACCTTCGGGCTGGTGCTGGTGGAGGCGCTGGCCTGCGGCTGCCCGGTAGCGGCCTATCCGGTGACGGGCCCCCTGGACGTGATCGGCGACTCCCCGGCCGGAGTGCTGGACGAGGACCTGCGCAGGGCCTGCCTGGAAGCCCTGCGCATTCCCCGGCACAATGCGGTGGCGCACGCCCGCCAGTTCACCTGGGAGCGCGCCACCGAACAGTTCCTGCACCACCTGCGCGAGGCCGCCGACCCGGAGCAATCCGAGGAAGGTGCCGCCGCGCGCGGCGAAACCCCCGCGCCTTGAACCCGCCATCTCCCTACAAGACCTCCGGCGCCACGCGGGCCCTGGGCGCGCTGCGCAACTCGCTGCGCGGGCTGCGCGCCGCCTGGCGCACCGAATCGGCGCTGCGCCAGGAGGGCCTGCTGGCCTTGGTGCTGCTGCCGCTGGGGCTGTGGCTGGGCGACGACGGCGTGCAACGCGCCCTGCTCGGAGGCTCGGTCCTGCTGGTGCCCATCGTCGAGTTGCTCAACACCTCGCTGGAATGCGCGGTGGATCGAATCTCCCTGGAACGCAACGAGCTGAGCGGCCAGGCCAAGGACCTCGGCAGCGCCGCGGTACTGCTAACCTTGCTGCTTTGCGCGTTGACCTGGTTGCTGGTGCTGCTGCCGCGATGGCTGTGAACCCCGCACCCCCCGGCCGGCGCGGCTTCAGCGGGTGAAGAGCATGCATTCCCTTTGCGTCTACTGCGGTTCGCGCACCGGAGCGGATCCGGCTTATCTGCAGGCGGCCGTCGACCTGGGCCGGGCCATCGCCGAGCGCGGCCTGACCCTGATCTACGGAGGGGGAAGCGTGGGCCTGATGAACGCCACGGCCGACGCGGCGCTGCAGGCCGGAGCCCGCGTGGTGGGGGTGACCACCGAGCTGCTGGTGGGACGCGAAGTGGCGCACGAAGGCCTGAGCGAGCTGCACGTGGTGCAGACCATGCACCAGCGCAAGAAGATGATGGCCGATTACGCCGACGCCTTCGTCGCGCTGCCCGGAGGCATCGGCACGCTGGAGGAACTGTTCGAGATCTGGACCTGGCGCCAGCTCGGCTACCACAACAAGCCGGTAGGCCTGCTCAACGTGCAGGGCTACTACGATGGCTTGCTGGATTTCCTGGCCCAGAGCCACGAGCAGGGTTTTGTCGCGCCCCAGGTGCTGGGCCTGCTGGTGGTGGACTCCGAGCCGGAACGCCTGCTGCTGCGCCTGGGCGGCGCGCAGCCGGTGTCCGACGATCCCTGGTGGCACATGCGCGAAGCCGTGTGAGCGCGGCGCGGGATTCCCGCAAGCCCCGCAGGGGGGCCCTCGCAGGGAAACTCAGACGGCGGCTTCGCCGGTCTCGCTGGTGCGGATGCGGATCACCTGCTCCACGCTGGTGACGAAGATCTTGCCGTCGCCGATCTTGCCGGTGCGCGCGGCCTTCACGATGGAGTCGATGGCCGGCTCGACCTGCTCGTCGCGCACGACCACCTCGATCTTCACCTTGGGCAGGAAATCGACCACGTATTCGGCGCCGCGGTACAGCTCGGTGTGGCCCTTCTGGCGCCCGAAACCCTTCACCTCGGTGACGGTCAGCCCGGTGACGCCGACCTCGGCCAGTGCCTCGCGCACCTCGTCGAGCTTGAAGGGTTTGATGATGGCCGTGATCTGTTTCATGGGGTTCCTCGCTGGATTTCCTGTCGGGCGCGCCAGTGCTGCGCTGCACGCGCCCCGCCTGGTTTGCGGGTCTGTTTCACTGTAATCACTGTAACCGATTCAGGCACCGGGGCGCGCCTGGCGGGCTTCCTGCTCCTCGCGCCAGCGCGAGGTGATGGGGTAGCGCCAGTCGCGCCCGAAGGCGCGGTGGGTGATGCGCACCCCCGGCGGAGCCTGGCGGCGCTTGTACTCGGCGATGCGCAGCAGGCCCAGCACGCGCTCGATGTCGGGCGCGGCCAGCCCCTGGGCCAGCATGTCCTCGACGCTGCGGTCGTTTTCCATGTAGGCCTCCAGGATCGCGTCCAGCACCTCGTAGGCGGGCAGGCTGTCCTGGTCGAGCTGGTCGGGGCGCAGCTCGGCCGACGGGGGACGCTCGATGATGCGCCGCGGGATCGGCTCCACCTGCCCGGCCTGCGCGGCCTGCCGGTTGCGCCAGCGGGCGAGCTCCCACACCAGGGTCTTGCGCACGTCCTTGATCACGGCGAAGCCCCCGGCCATGTCCCCGTACAGGGTGGCGTAGCCGGTGGCCATCTCGCTCTTGTTGCCGGTGGTCAGCACCATGGCGCCGGTGTTGTTCGACAGGCCCATCAGCAGCACGCCGCGGATGCGCGACTGCAGGTTCTCCTCCGTGGTGTCGCCCTCGTGCGCGCGAAGCAGGGGGCGCAGGGTGGAGCGGAAGGCCTCGAACATGGGTGCGATGTCCAGTTCGCTGTGGCGCACCCCCAGGCGCTGCGCCATGTCCCTGGCGTCTTCCAGGGAAATGTCCGCGGTATACGGAGAGGGCATCATCACCGTGTGCACCCGCTCGGGGCCCAGCGCGTCCACGGCGATGGCCAGCACCAGCGCCGAGTCCACGCCGCCCGACAGGCCGATCAGCACCCCCGGGAAGCCGTTCTTGCGCACGTAGTCCCGCGTGCCCGTGACCAGCGCCGACCAGGCCTGGCGCTGCAGGGACATGGGCGGCGCCAGTTCGCCCGGCACCGGGCGGGCGCCGTCGAAGCGCGCGATGGGCAGGCAGGCCTCGAACTGCGGCGCGCGCAGGCAGGGCTCGCCGGCGGCGTCGAGCACGAAGGAGCCGCCGTCGAACACCAGTTCATCCTGGCCGCCCACGCCGTGGGCGAACACCAGCGCCATGCCGGTCTCGCGGCAGCGCTGGCGCATCACCGCCTCGCGCTCGCCGCTCTTGCCCAGGTGGAAGGGCGAGGCATTGAGCACCAGCAGCACCTGCGCGCCCGCGGCGCGCGCGCGCCGCGGCGCCTCCGCGAACCAGGCGTCCTCGCACACGTTGATGCCGCAACGCACGCCCTGGCACTCGAACACCACCGGCTCGCCCCCGCTGGCGAAATAGCGCCGCTCGTCGAACACCTGGTAGTTGGGCAGCTCGAGCTTGCCGTAGGTGGCCTCGATGGCGCCGTCGCGCAGCACCGAGGCCGCGTTCCAGCGCAGCGGGCGCTGCGTCGATGGGGTACGCTCATCGGCGGCGGCGCCGGGCACATGCGGATGGCCGACCACCAGGGCCAGGCCCGGCAGGCGGCGCAGTCGCCCGGCCAGCTCGCGCAGGGTCTGCTGCACCGCCCGCATGAAGGCCGGGCGCAGCAGCAGATCCTCGGGCGGGTAGCCGGTCAGGGCCATCTCGGGGGTCAGCAGCAGGCCGGCGCCGGCCGCATGGGCCTGCTCGGCCAGCGCCTCGATGGCGCGGGCGTTGCCGGCGAGGTCGCCGACCACGGGATCGAATTGGGCAATCGCGATGGAAAGGGGCATGGACAGGGATTTTCGCATCGAGATCGGACAAGGGCTGGAATCGGTCGACGCCGCGCGCTGGGACGCGCTGGCGGCGGCGACCCCCGGCAGCACCCTGTTCCAGCGCCACGCCTGGCTTTCGGCGCTGGAGCAAAGCGCCTGCGCGGTACCCGACACCGGCTGGCAGGCGCTCGTGCCCTGCCTGTTCGACGCCTCGGGAGAACTGGTCGCCGCCTGCGTGGTCTACGCCAAGGGCCACTCGATGGGCGAGTACGTGTTCGACTGGAGCTGGGCCGACGCGCACGAGCGCTGCGGCCTGCCCTACTACCCCAAGCTGCTGCTGGCCACGCCCTTCACGCCGGTGCGCGGAGCACGCCTGCTCGGGCGCGACCGCGAGGCCCGCGCCGCGCTGTTGCGCGTGCTGCTCGACCTGGCGCGCAGCACCCGGGTGTCCTCGCTGCACCTGCTGTTCCTGAGCGACGAGGAGCGCGAGCTGTGCGAGGCGGCCGGCCTGATGACCCGCACCACGGTGCAATACCACTGGCGCCAGGCCACGCCGCCCTGGCCCGACTTCGAGGCCTTCGTCGGCGCGCTGAACCACGACAAGCGCAAGAAACTGCGCCAGGAGCGGCGCAAGGTGCGCGAAAGCGGCGTGCAACTGCGCCGCCTGCGCGGCCCGGCCATCGACCGCGCCGCCTGGGAGCTGTTCGTGCGCTGCTACGAACAGACCTACGCCGAGCATGGCTCGATGCCCTATTTGAACCTGGAGTTCTTCCTGCGCCTGGGCGAGCGCATGCCCGAGCACCTGCTGCTGCTCGTCGCCAGCCTGCACGGCGAGGACATCGCCTGCTCCCTGATCCTGCTGGACCCGACGCTGCGACGCGCCTACGGACGCTACTGGGGCGCGCTGCGCCACGTGCCGCTGCTGCACTTCGAGCTGTGCTACTACGAACCTCTGCAGTTCTGCCTGGAACAGGGCTTCGAGGTCTTCGAGGGCGGCGCGCAGGGAAGCCACAAGATGGCCCGCGGCCTGCTGCCGGTGGAATGCACCTCGGCCCACTGGGTGGCCGAGCCGCGCCTGCGCGCGGCCATCGCCGCCCACCTGGATCGCGAGGGCGAGATGATGCACGAACAGCTCGACGAACTGCGCCGGCACCTGCCGCTGCGCCGCGACACCGGGCCGCGGCCCGTGGCCCGGCGCGAGGAAGTCATGTAGCGCCGCGCCTGCGCATCTGCAGCTCGGCCTGCACATGGCCCAGCAGCCCGGCGCAGGCCTGGTCCAGCAGGTCCAGCACGCGCTCGAAGCCCTCCGCCCCACCGTAGTAGGGGTCCGGCACCTCGTCGGTTCCGGCGCGCGGCGCGAAGCTCATCATGAGCCGCAGCTTGTGCTGCAGCTGCGGCGGGCAGGCCTCGCGCAGCCACTGCAGGTTGTCGCGGTCCATGGCGAGGATCAGGTCGAAGCGCTCGAAATCGGCCGGCTCGACCTGGCGCGCGCGCAAGGATCCCAGGTCCACGCCGCGGCGCTGCGCGTGGCGCTGCGCGCGCGCATCGGGGGCCTCCCCGGCGTGGTAGCCATGGGTGCCCGCCGAATCCACGTGCAACTGTCCATCCAGGCCCAGCCGGGCCGCCTCGGCGCGCAACAGGCCCTCGGCGCTGGGGGAGCGGCAGATATTGCCCATGCAGCACAACAGCACGGCATAGGAGGAGGATTCCACGGGCATGGTCGGGCGCATCCAGGGGGGCGAGGGCCGTACTGTAGTGCCTCGGCGGCGCGGGTCCTCAGGGCTGCACCCCCAGGCTGCTCAATTCCACCCCGGGCGGGACCAGCTCGGGCGCGTAGGCCGAGCCGTACCAGTCCCCCATGGCGCCTTCGACATGGCCGACGATGCTCGGCGTGCGCACGCTCGACCAGGGGTCGTAGCCTGGCGAGGGATGGCCGCGCACCCAGGCCAGGTAGGCGGGAAAGTAGCGGCCGTACAACCTGCGCAGGCGCGGCAGCCCGCGCCCGGCCCAGGCCATCGCGAACACCACGCCGGATTGACCGGAGAATTCCCGCACCACCACCCCGAAGGGCCTGCGCAGGGTGGTCACCCAGACGGGGGTGCCGGCCATGTCCATCAGTCCGCCCAGGTCGAAGCGCTGGGTCGGAAACACGATCCGCCCATCCGCCGCAGCGGCCGAGGCCGGCTCTCCCAGCCCCGCCTGCGCGGGCCGGGCCGCGCACAGGCCCAGCCCAAGGCACAAGGCGGCCCCGACCTGCCAGGCGCTCAAGGCCGCAGCACCCCGATGATGGGCCCGACGCCCAGGCCGCTGGGCATGCCGGCCATCCCATAGGCGATGCTGCGACCGAAGAAGTACGGCAGGCCCAGCAGGAACGTGCCCGGAGTGTCCGAGTAGGCGCCGACGTCATCGAGGGCGAAGGACCCGCCGTTCTGCAGGGCCAGGCCGTTGCCGATGTCGATGCTGGTGGACCAGGCGACCGAGGGAAGGGCCCCCTGCCCGCTGCTCAGGGTCATCGGCAGGACCTGCGGGGTCGCGGGCGTGAAGGACAGCGACGCACTGTCATAGGGCAGGTTCAAGGGCCCGAAGTAGCCGTTCGATCCGCTGTCGATGGTTGAATAAGGATAGTCCTGGCCTTGCACGGTCACGCCGATGTCCACGTTGCTGTCGGCGGGGATGGCCGCGAACCCCGTCGTCAGATTGTCGTCCCGGGTGTCGAGCCCGAAGGTCAGCGTGCCTTGCGCCATGGCGGCACCGCTGGCCGGGATGGACGGCAGGGTCAGGATCAGGCCGTTGTTGTCGTAGTCTCCCAGGTAGCTCACGGGATTGGAGACGTCATCGCCCTTGGGCAGCGCGCTCAGCTGGGTGCAGGCGTTGCCCTGGCAGTCCCAGTAAGGTGCCCCGAAGGACTGCACGCCATCGACACCGAGTACGCCGTTCGCGCCGATGCCGAGCAGGCTTCCGCTGTTGTTGCCCAGGGATGCGCAGTACGCTGGAACCGCGGGGGCGGGCCCGCCGCTTCCATAGACCTCGATGGGCACGGCGATGGGCGCCTCGCGGCCCAGTTCCACGGTCGCCCGCTCCACGCTGCCCCAGGCGTAGCCGGACAGGAAGTCCTCGCAGGTATCGAGCTGCCCACCGTCGGACAGACGGATGGGTCGCAGCTCCAGTCCCGCCAGGGCCTTGGCGCGCAGGCGCAGCCCGGTGGAGCCGGTATCGAGCTGCACATAGGGCACGGTCACGCAATGATCCGAGGCATCGCACACGACCACCGACACATAGGGCAGGTCGACCGAGGCAGCTCCGGGATCGATGGCCTGGATCTGCGCATCCGGCTCCACGCTCACGCGCATCTGGTTGGCCGCCAGCGACGAGGAGGAGCCGCCGCCGCAGCCGCCCAGGCCCGCGCCGAGCAGCAGCGCGAGCACCAGCACCGCTGCGTGGCGCGCGAGCCGGGCTGGCGCCCCCGGCAGCCCATCCAGGACGCGGGCCTTCATGGCTGCACGCCCAGGCCGGCCAGGTCCACGCCGGGCGGAATCAGCGCCGGCACGTAGGCCGAGCCGAACCAGTCGCCCATATGCCCTTCCATGTGGGCCCGCAGATCCTGCGTCTGCACGCTCAGCGCCGGGACGTAGCCCGGCTGCGGATGCGCATGGATCCACGCCAGGTAGCCGGGAAAGTAACCGGCGTACAGATCCTTGATGTAGGGCATGCCATGGGTGGACCAGGTCATGGCGAAAATCCGCCCCGACGGCCCGCTGAACTCGCGCGCCTGCACGCCGAAGGAAGTCAGCACCGTGGTTTCCGAAACCAGCGGCCCCTGAAGGTCCAGCACATGCGTGGCCTCGGTCACGCGCCCGTCGGCCCACACGCTCGACACCGCTTGTCCGAGCGCGGCCTGTGCCACGGGGGCCGCGCACAGCCCCGAAAGGACCAGGGCGACCGTGGCGCGCGCAAGCCTGCGTGCGCATGTGTTCCTAACCGCAACCATGGTGATCATGGAGTTCCCCCTGCGGGCCTCGACAACCGGGCCCATGGCGCCAATCTAGAGGGCCTGCGCGCAAGCGCGCGTGAGCTGGCGCTGATCAACGCGGGTTTCATCGAAGGTTCGCGCGGCAAGCTCGCCGCCCTGCCCGCCCCGCCAGGCGCGGAGCGTCCGCGCCGTGGTGGAGCAGCCACGGCCCCCGGGCATGGGTGCGCCGCGGGCCTTCAAGGCCGCAGCACCCCGATCATGGGCCCGGTGCCCAGGCCGCTGGTCTTGCCGCTCATCACGTAGGCGATGCTGCGACCGAAGAAGTACGGCAGGCCCACCAGGACCGCGGTCGAGGAGCTGTCGTAGGAGCCGACGTCGTCGAGCGCGTAGTTCGAGCCGGCGAGCAGCAGGTCGCTGTTGGCGATGTCGATGGTCGACGGCACCGACACATCGGGCAGCGTGCCTGCCGCATTCGACAGCGTGAGCGTCAGCGCCTGCGGGCTCGCCGGGTCGAAGCCCGTCGTCGCGGGGTCATAAGGAAGGTTGAATGCGCCCGAATAGCCATTCGTTCCGCTGTCGATGGTCGAATCGGGGAAGCTCACCCCCTGCGCTGTCACGGTCATGTTGTAGTAAGCGTCGGTGGCAATGGGCACGAAACCCGTGGTGCGGTTGTCGTCCCGGGTGTCGAGTCCGAAGGTCAGCGTGCCTTGCGCCATGACGGCGCCGCTGGCCGGAACCGAAGGGAGGGTCAGGATCACGCCGTTGTCGTCGGAATCGTCCAGGGAGGCCACCGGGTTGATCACCTCGTCGGCGCTGGGAATCGAGGGCTTGTAGGTGCAGGAGGTCCCGGCGCAGGCAAAGTAGTAGGTGGGGGCCTGCACCAGCCCCTGGATACCCAGGATGCCGTTGCCCCCCAGCGTGAGCAGCTTGCCGGTGTCGTTGCCGAAGAGGGTGCAGTCCTTCGCCACCGGGACGGCCGGGCCCCCACTGCCGTAGACCTGGATGGGCAGTTGCATGCGAGGCTCGTCGCCCAGCTGCACGTAGGCCTGCTCCACGCTGCCCCAGACGTATCCGCCGACGAAGGGTGCGCAGTCGTCGAGTTGCGCGCCGCTGGCCGTGGCCACGGGCTGCAGGTCCAGCCCCGCCAGCGCCTTGTAGCGCAGACGCAGGCCGGTGGATCCGCTATCGACCTCCACGTACGGAACCGTCACGCAATGCTCCGAGGCGTCGCACACCAGGATCGATACGTAGGGCTGGTCGCGCATGGCCCCGCCGGGGTTGATGGCGTCGACCTCGGGGTTTTCCTCGACCGTCAGGCGCATCTGGTTGGCCGCCAGCGACGAGGAGGAGCCGCCGCCGCAGCCGCCCAGGCCCGCGCCGAGGAGCAGCGCGAGCACCAGCACCGCTGCGTGGCGCGCGAGCCGGGCTGGCGCCCCCGGCAGCCCATCCAGGACGCGGGCCTTCATGGCTGCACTCCCAGCTTGGCCGGGTCCACGCCGGGCGGAATCCTCGCCGGCACGTAGCCCGGCTGCGGATGCGCATGGCTCCACGCCAGGCAGCCGGGAAAGCAACCGGCGTACAGATCCTTGATGGAAGGCATGGCATGCGTGGGCCAGGCCATGGCGGTGGCAAGCCTGCGCGCGCATGCGCTCCTGACCGGAACCATGGTGATCATGGAATTCCCCCTTCGGACCTCGACAACCGGGCCCATGGCGCCAATCTAGAGGGCCTGCGCGCAAGCGCGCGTGAGCTGGCGCTGATCAACGCGGGTTTCATCGAAGGGTCGCGCGGCAAGCTCGCCGCCCTGCCCCCCGCCAGGCGCGGAGCGTCCGTCCCGTGGTGGAGCAGCCACGGCCCCCGGGCATGGGTGCGCCGCGGGCCGTCAAGGCCGCAGCACCCCGATGATGGGCCCGGTGCCCAGGCCGCTGGATGTGCCGGCCATCGCGTACGCGATGCTGCGCCCGAAAAAATACGGCAGCCCCAGGACCATGATGTTCCGAGCGCTCTGGTACCTGCCGTAATCGTCGTAGGCATAGGCAGCGAGGGACAGGGAGGTGGCGTCGGCGATGCGGATGCTCGAGGGCACCGAGACATCCGGCAGGGTGCCGCCCTCGGAGCTCAGGGTGATGGGCAGGATCCGCAGGCCCCTCGGGGTGAAAAACAGATACTGGCCGTCGTAGGGCAGGTTCAGGGGACCGTAGTACGCATTCGTCGCGCTGTCGATGATCGACCGGGGATGGCTGCTGCCCTGCGCGGCCACGTTCAGGCGCAGATAGCCGTCGGTGGGAATGGCCGCGAAACCCATCGTGCGGTTGTCGACCCGCGTATCGAGGCCGAAGGTCAGTGTGCCCTGCACCTGGATGGCACCGCTGGCCGGGATGGCGGGCAGGCTCAGGATCACCCCGTTGTCGTCGTGGGGGCCCAGGCGGCGCACCGGATTGCCGACCTGCTCGGTCTGCGCGACGGAGCCGAGCAGGGTGCAGGTCGAACCATGGCATGCGAAGTAGGCCGAACCATCCGACGCGATCGCGTCCACCCCGAGCAGGCCGTTGGCGCCCAGCGCCAGCAAGGTGCCGGAGTCGTTGCCCGTGGACGCGCAGGCCGCGGGCACCGCGGGCGCCGGGCTGCCCGCTCCGTAGACCTGGATGGGCAGCTCGACCGGAGCTTCACCGGCCAGTTGCACCGAGGCCGCCATCACGCTGCCCCACAGGTATCCCGAGCCGAATGCCGCGCAGGTATCGATCCGATCCCCGTTGGCGGCGACCAGGGGCGCCAGGTCCAGGCCCGCCAGACTCCTGGCGCGCAGGCGCAGCCCGGTGGAGCCGGTGTCGAGCTGCACGTCGGGCACCTTCACACAACGGCCCGAGGCATCGCAGACGCCCACCGACACGTAGGCCAGGTTGGGGATGCTGCCGCCGGGATCGACGGCCTCGATCTCGGGATTGGCCCGGACCCGCACGCGCATCTGGTTGGCCTCCAGCGACGAGCCGCCACCACCGCAGCCGCCCAGGCCCGCGCCCAGCAGCAGCGCCAGCGCCAGCACCAGCCCCGGCGCCGTCGCCGCGCCGTGGCGCGCGAGCCGGCCGGCCGTGGCGTGCACAAGCCTGCGCGCGCATGCGCCCATGTCCGCAACCCTGGTGACCATGGAGTTCCCCCGTCGGGCCTCGACCACCCGGCCCCCGGCGCCAATCTAGGGGGGCGGCGCGCAAGCGCGCGTGAGCTGGTGCTGATCAACGCGGGCTTAATCGCGCGGTCGCGGGGGATGCTCAGGCGTTGCGAGCGTCGAGGTCGTGGTCGTAGCCGGCGCCGAACACGCGGCGGCGCAGCTCGGCGAGCTGGTCGCGCACCCGCGCGGCCTGTTCGAACTCCAGGTTGCGCGCGTGTTCGACCATGCGCTTTTCCAGGCGCCGGATTTCGCGCGCCACGTCCTTCTCGTCCAGCGTGTCCAGGCGCGCATGTTCCTCGGCGGCGCGCGCCTGCGCGCGCGAGGCGCCGCCGGAGTTGTCGAACACGCCGTCGATCAGCTCGCGCACCTCCTTGGTGATGCCCCGCGGCGTGATGCCATGCTCGCGGTTGTGCTCCAGCTGGCGCGCGCGCCGGCGCTCGGTCTCGCCGATGGCGCCGCGCATGGAATCGGTGATCACGTCGGCATACAGGATGGCCTTGCCGTGCACGTTGCGGGCCGCCCGCCCGATGGTCTGGATCAGCGAGCGCTCGGAGCGCAGGAATCCCTCCTTGTCGGCATCCAGCACCGCCACCAGCGAGACCTCGGGAATGTCCAGGCCCTCGCGCAGCAGGTTGATGCCCACCAGCACGTCGAACTGCCCCAGTCGCAGGTCGCGCAGGATCTCCACGCGCTCGACGGTGTCGATGTCGGAGTGCAGATAGCGTACCTTCACCCCGTTGTCGCCCAGGTACTCGGTGAGCTGCTCGGCCATGCGCTTGGTCAGCGTGGTCACCAGCACGCGCTCGCCCACGTCCACGCGCAGGCGGATCTGGCCCAGCAGGTCGTCCACCTGGCTGCTGGCCGGGCGCACCTCGATCTCCGGGTCCACCAGCCCGGTGGGACGCACCAGCTGCTCGACCACCTCGTCGGCATGCTGCTGCTCGTACTGCGCCGGGGTGGCCGAGACGAACACCACCTGGCGCATCTTGCCCTCGAATTCCTCGAACTTCAGCGGGCGGTTGTCCAGCGCCGACGGCAGCCGGAAGCCGTATTCCACCAGGGTCTGCTTGCGCGCGCGGTCGCCGTTGTACATGCCGTTGAGCTGCCCGATGAGCACGTGGCTCTCGTCCAGGAACATCACGGCGTCGCGCGGCAGGTAGTCCACCAGCGTGGGTGGCGGCTCGCCGGGGGCGGCCCCCGACAGGTGGCGGGTGTAGTTCTCGATGCCCTTGCAGTGTCCGATCTCGCCGAGCATCTCCAGGTCGAAGCGGGTGCGCTGCTCCAGGCGCTGCGCTTCGACCAGCTTGCCCATGGAGCGCAACTCCTTCAGGCGCTGGTGCAATTCCAGCTCGATGGTCTTGACCGCCTCCATCACGCGCTCGCGAGGAGTCACGTAATGGCTGCCGGGATAGACCGTGAACCGGGGAATCTTCTGGCGCACCGCGCCGGTGAGCGGGTCGAACAGGCTGAGGGACTCGATCTCCTCGTCGAACAGCTCCACGCGCAAGGCCAGCTCCGCGTGCTCGGCGGGGAAGATGTCGATCTGGTCGCCGCGCACGCGGAAGCAGCCGCGCGAGAACTCGACGTCGTTGCGCTGGTATTGCATGCGCACCAGCTGGGCGATCAGGTCGCGCTGGCCGATGCGGTCGCCGGCGCGCATGGTCAGCACCATGGCGTGGTAGTCGGCCGGGTTGCCGATGCCGTAGATGGCGCTGACGCTGGCCACGATCAGCACGTCGCGGCGCTCCAGCAGGCTCTTGGTGGCCGACAGGCGCATCTGCTCGATGTGCTCGTTGATCGCGCTGTCCTTCTCGATGAACAGGTCGCGCTGCGGCACGTAGGCCTCGGGCTGGTAGTAGTCGTAGTAGCTGACGAAATATTCGACCGCATTGCGCGGGAAGAACTCGCGGAATTCGCTGTACAACTGCGCCGCAAGGGTCTTGTTGGGCGCGAACACGATGGCCGGGCGCCCCAGGCGCGCGATCACATTGGCCATGGTGTAGGTCTTGCCCGAGCCCGTCACGCCCAGCAGGGTCTGGAAACTCAGGCCGTCGCGCAGGCCCTGCACCAGCGCATCGATGGCCGCCGGCTGGTCGCCCGCGGGCGGATAGGGCTGGTGCAGCTGGAAGGGCGAATCCTCGTAGCGCAACAGCTGGGGAGCGTCGGATTCGGCAAGGGCGAGACGAGGCATGGCGGCAGGGATCGGAGCGTCCGGCCGGCACGGGAACGCCAGCAGGCCTAAAATGCGCATTTTGCGGCAAGCGCGGTTTACGCGCCCGGGTCCGCACCAGCTGTTAATCTGTCGTGTTTACAGCGTCTGTCGCAGCACTGCGAACGGGATGACCTTTGCGTCCGAGCGCGGGGCGGGAATGCCAAGCCCGCGCACCCTGGGCCTGCGGGCCCGATGGCGCCGAAACGCATTTTCATCACTACCGACCGAACACCCATGAGCGCTTCCTTGTTTACCGGCGTGGAGATGGCTCCGCGCGACCCCATCCTGGGGCTCAACGAGCAGTTCCAGGCCGACCCCAACCCCTCGAAGGTCAACCTGGGCGTCGGCGTGTACACCGACGAGAACGGCAAGCTGCCCCTGCTGGCCTGCGTCAAGGAAGCGGAGAACCTGATCGCCGAGAGCCCGAAGCCGCGCGGCTACCTGCCCATCGACGGCATCGTCGCCTACGACCAGGCGGTGCAGGCACTGGTGTTCGGCGCCGATTCCGAGGTGGTGAAGTCCGGCCGCGTGGTCACCGCGCAGGCGCTGGGCGGCACCGGGGCGCTGAAGATCGGCGCCGACTTTCTCAAGCGCCTGCAGCCCGGGGCCAGGGTGCTGATCTCCGACCCCAGCTGGGAAAACCACCGCGCGCTGTTCGAGGCGGCCGGCTTCGAGGTCGGCACCTACCCCTACTACGACGCGGCCAACCGCCGCGTGGCCGTGCAGGGCATGCTCGATGCGCTGCAGGCGGCCGCCCCCGGCACCATCGTGGTGCTTCACGCCTGCTGCCACAACCCCACGGGCTACGACCTGGATGCCCCGCAATGGCAGCAGGTCATCGAGGTCGTGCGCGCACGCGGCCTGGTGCCCTTCCTGGACATGGCCTACCAGGGCTTCGCCGAAGGCATCGCCGAAGACGGCGCGGTGATCGGCCAGTTCGTCGCCGCGGGCCTGGATTTCTTCGTCTCCACCTCCTTCTCCAAGAGCTTCTCGCTGTACGGCGAACGCGTGGGCGCGCTGAGCATCCTGTGCTCCAGCCGCGACGAGGCGCAGCGCGTGCAGTCGCAGCTCAAGAGGGTGATCCGCACCAACTACTCCAACCCGCCGACCCACGGCGCCCAGGTGGTCACGATGGTGCTGTCGACCCCCGCGCTGCGCGCCCAGTGGGAGCAGGAACTGGGCAAGATGCGCGAGCGCATCCGCGCCATGCGCAGCGCGCTGGTCGACCGCCTGAAGGCGGCCGGGGTGCAGGGCAACCTGGACTTCATCACCACCCAGCGCGGCATGTTCAGCTACTCCGGGCTCAACGCCGCCCAGATGGAGCGCCTGCGCAGCGAATTCGGCATCTACGGGGTCTCCACCGGGCGCATCTGCGTGGCCGCGCTGAACCTGGGCAACATCGACTACGTGGCCAAGGCCATGGCCGCGGTCATGCATTGACGCAAGCATTTCCGGCCGGGCTCGGGGCGCCCAGCGCTCCGGGTGCCCCCGGATGCCCGCGCGCTGCCAAAGAACTACAATTGCTGCAGTGCATCAGCGGGGCTGTCGATGATTTACGACTGGTATGAATCGCAACGGGCCTTCCTGAGCCCGCTGGCCGACTTCGCGCAGGCTGCGTCGAAGTTCTACACCAACCCGCTGTGGCCGCTGTCCCAGGCCCCCAGCATGCAGCGCGTGTCCGCCAGCTACGAGCTGATGCACCGCCTGCTCAAGAGCTACGAAAAACCCGACTTCGACATCTCCTCGGTGCGCATCGGCGACCGTGACGTTGCCGTGCAGCAACGGGTGGCGCTGGACAAGCCCTTTTGCCGCCTGGTGCGGTTCAAGCGCTTCAGCGACGATACCGAGGTGCTTCGCAGCCTGAAGACCCAGCCCACGGTGTTGATCGTGGCGCCCCTGTCGGGGCACCACGCCACGCTGTTGCGCGACACGGTCCGCACGCTGCTGCGCAACCACAAGGTCTACATCACCGACTGGGTGGACGCGCGCATGGTGCCCACCGAGCATGGGACCTTCTCGCTGGACGACTACGTGGCCTACGTGCAGGAGTTCATCCGCCACATCGGCCCGGACGCCCACGTCATCTCCGTGTGCCAGCCCACGGTGCCGGTGCTCGGCGCGATCTCCCTGCTGGCCTCCGCGGGCGAACCCACGCCGCGCACCATGGTCATGATGGGCGGCCCCATCGATGCCCGGCGTTCGCCGACCTCGGTCAACAACCTGGCGACCAACAAGAGCATCGAGTGGTTCGAGTCCAACGTGATCTATCGCGTTCCCGTGAACTATCCGGGAGCGGGGCGTCGCGTGTATCCCGGATTCCTGCAGCACACCGGATTCATCGCGATGAACCCGGACCGCCACATGCAGTCGCACTACGACTATTTCCTGCAACTGGTGCGCGGCGACGACGACGACGCCGATGCCCACCGTCGCTTCTACGACGAGTACAACGCCGTGCTCGACATGGACGCCGACTACTACCTCGACACCATCCGCACGGTGTTCCAGGAATTCGCGCTGGTGCACGGCACCTGGGAGGTCGCCGGCAAGCCGGTGCGCCCGCAGGACATCCGCCGCACCGCCCTGCTGACCATCGAGGGCGAACTCGACGACATTTCCGGCGCCGGCCAGACCCAGGCCGCGCACGATCTGTGCACCTCGATCCCGGCCGCCGAGCGCGCCCACTACACGGTTCCCGGCGCCGGCCACTACGGCATCTTCTCCGGGCGGCGCTGGCGCGAGCTGGTGTACCCGCGCGTGTCCGAGTTCATCGCCAGGCACCGCGCGGCCGCGGCGCCGTCGCTGGCCAGCGAGGCAGCGCCCGCGAGGGCCCGCCGCCGCGCCTGAGATGCCGGGGCCCGGTTCGCCAGGCGCGCGCGACGGCTCCGGCGCGCCGCCTCGGGGCCCGGACAAGGCCTCGCTGCTGCAGGCCATCGACCAGGCCTTGCCGCAGACCCAGTGCCGGCGCTGCGGTTACGCCGATTGCCGGGCCTACGCGCAGGCGCTGGCCGATGGGCAGGCGCACATCAATCGCTGCCCGCCCGGCGGCGCCGAGGGCGTGCGACGCCTGGCCGCGATCACCGGGCAGCCCCTGCTGGCGCTGGATCCGCAATGCGGCGAGGAGGCTCCCAGGCGCCTGGCCTGGATCGACGAGGCCGCCTGCATCGGCTGCACCCTGTGCATCCAGGCCTGCCCCGTCGACGCCATCGCCGGCGCGCCCCGGCGCATGCATGGGGTGATCGCCGACTGGTGCACCGGCTGCGAGCTCTGCCTGGCGCCCTGCCCGACCGACTGCATTCGCATGCTCGCCCCGCCGCACCAGGCGCAGGCTACCGGATGGGAGGCCTGGAGCGCCGAGCAGGCAGGGCAGGCCCGTACGCGCTACGAGCGGCGCTCGCGTCGCATCGAGCAGGAGCGCGCCGAGGCCCAGGCGCGCCCGCCGGTCGCCCCGCCCCACGCTGCGCAAGCCGCCGAGCCGGCAGAGCAGGCCGCGCAGCAGCGCAAGCAGGCCATGGTGCGCGCCGCGCTGGAGCGTGCGCGCCTGCGCCAGGCCTCGCGCGCCTGAGCCTGCGCTACGCTTCGGGTTCTCCAAGCCCTCCCATGCGTGGCCCGTGATGAAAGCCGCCCAGGTCGAAACCTTGTTCGCGCGCCTGCGGGAGGCCAACCCGCAGCCTGTGAGCGAGCTGCACTATCGCAATCCCTTCGAGCTCCTGGTGGCCGTGGTGCTGTCGGCCCAGGCCACCGATGCGAGCGTGAACAAGGCCACCCCCGCACTGTTCGCCGCGGCCCCCACGCCGCAGGCGATGGCGCGACTCGACGAGGAGCAGGTGGCCGGCTTGATTCGCACCATCGGGCTGTACCGCACCAAGGCGCGCAACGTGGTGGCGCTCAGCCGCGCCCTGGTGGAGCAGCATGGGGGCAGGGTCCCCTCGTCGCGCGAAGCCCTGGAGGCCCTGCCCGGCGTGGGCCGAAAAACGGCCAACGTGGTGCTCAACGTGGCCTTCGGCCAGCCCACGCTGGCCGTGGATACCCATGTACTGCGGGTGGCCAATCGACTCGGGCTGGCCCGCTCGGACAAGCCGCTGGAAGTGGAAAAGGCCCTGCTCAGGCGCGTGCCCGCGGCCTACGCCCACGATGCCCACCATTGGCTGATCCTGCACGGGCGCCATGTCTGCAAGGCCCGAAAACCCGAATGCTGGCGCTGCGCGCTGACCGACCTGTGCCCCTACCCCGCCAAGACGGCCCTGCCCACGGGCAAGACCCCGGCCCGGCCCAGCGCTGCCTGAGCGCCGCGGGCGGCGAGTCGAGTCCTTGCGCCTGTGCGGCCGCGGCCCCCGCGCCACGCAGGCGCCTGCTGCTGTGGGGCGGCGCGCTGCTCGCGGCCCCGGCCGCCCGGATGGCCCGGGTTGCCCAGGCGGCCCAGGCGGCGCTGAGCGTGCGGGACGATTCCGGGCAGGTGCTGCACCTGGCGCGCCCCGCCCACCGCATCGTCGCGCTCTCGCCGCAATTGGTGGAACTGAGCCTGGCCGCGGGAGCCGGCTCGCGCCTGGTCGGCACCATCGGCGGGGCCGCGCTGCCCAGCGCGGTGCATGCGCTGCCGAGGGTGGGTGACGCCTTCGGGCTGAACCTGGAAGCCCTGGCCATGCTGCGTCCCGACCTCGTGCTGGCCTGGAAATCCGGGACCCCGGCGCGCCAGGCGGCCGCGCTGCGCCGCCTGCGCATCCCGGTGTACTGGAGCGACATCCAGCGCCTGCGCGACGTGGGCGAGACGGTGCTGCGCATCGGCGAGCTGGCCGGCACGCGCGCCCGCGCGCAGGCCTGGGCCGACGACTACGCCCGCCGGCTGCAGGCGCTGCGCCAGCGCGAGTTCGGCGCGAAGCCGGTGCGCGTGTTCTTCCAGGCCTGGCCGGCACCGCTGATGACCATCGGCGCGCGCCAGCCCATCGATCGCGCGATCACCCTGTGCGGGGGCGTCAATGTGTTCGGGGATCTGCGCGTCGCCGCCGCGCAGGTCAGTCGCGAAGCCGTGCTGGCGCGCGACCCGCAGCTCATCGTCGCGGCCAGCCCCGATGCCCGCGCGCTGCAGGCCTGGCGGGCCTTCGGGCAGATCTCGGCGGTGCGCCACGCGCGCCTGGTGCTGCTCGATCCCGACGGACTCGCACGCATGGGCCTGGGTACCATGGACGCCCTGGAGCAGCTGTGTCGGGTGATCGACGCGACCCGCGGGGCCCTGGCGCGCTGAGCCCTCCGGGTGCCCTCGGTGCGAGGCGGGCCCGCAAGCGCTGCCCGGTACGCCGCAGCGGGGCCGCCCCGCTCGGTACGCCGTGCTCAGTCGCCCGCGATCCAGAGCGCGCCGCGCCCGGGCCGCTCGATGCGCTGCCAGGCGCAGTCGTAGGCCCGGCGCAGCGTGGGCTCGCACAGGATCTGCGAGGCCTCCCCCGCCGTCCAGGCGCCGTCGGGCAGCAGCGCCAGCACATGGGTGGCCACGGCCGCGACCCAGTTCAAATCATGCGCGCTGAACACCAGCGCGCGCGGCCCGCCCGGCTCGACGTGCTCGCGCAGCAGGCGCGCCAGGCTGGCCTGGTGGCGCGGGTCCTGGAAGCTGACCGGCTCGTCGAGCAACAGCCATGCAGCCTCCTGCGCCAGCGCCTGCGCCAGGGCCACGCGCTGGCGTTCGCCGGAAGACAGGCGCAGCAGGGAGCGCCGCGCCAGCTCCAGGGCGTCGACCGCCTGCAGCCAATGCAGGGCGCGTGGCTCGTCGGGCTCGCGCTGGCCCAGCATCAGCGCATCCAGCACGGAAATGCCGAAACGATCATGGGGCAAGGCGGGCATGTAGCCGCGCAGCCGGGCCAGGCGCGCCGGGGACAGGGTTCGCAGGGGCTCGCCGGCCAGTTCCAGGCTGGCGTCCCCTGGCTCGCCCAGCCCGGCGAGCAGGCGCAGCAGGGTGGATTTGCCGGCGCCATTGCGCCCGATGAGGGCCCAGCGCTGGCCGGGCTCCAGGTCCAGCCGCAGCTCGCGCACCAGGCATTGCGTGCCGGCACGCAGCTGGCCGGCGCGCAGGCGCAACAGCGCGGCGCCTTCCCTCGTGCCTTCCCTCGTGACTTCCCTCACGCCTGCCCCCGCAGCAACAGGCCGACGAACACCGGCGCTCCGACCAGCGCCGTGATGGCGCCCACGGGAAGCTCGTAGGGCGAGGCCACGCCACGCGCCAGGGCATCGGCGCCGAGCAGCAGGGCGGCGCCGAGCAGCGGCGCGGCCCAGGCCTGCTGGTGCATGCGCTGCACCCCCCGCAGGCGCAGCACATGCGGCACCACGAGCCCGACGAAACCGATGGCCCCCGCCTGCGAAACCGCCGCCCCCGTGGCCAGCGCCGCCGCCAGCACCAGCCCCAGGCGCAGGCGCCGCACGGGCTCGCCCAGCAGCCAGGCCTGCTCACTGCCCAGGGCCACGCGATCCAGGCGCCGTGCTGCCAGGCGCAGCGACAGCGCCAGCCCGGCGGCCAGCAGGCACAGCAGCCCTCCGCGCGTGGCGCCGGACAGGTCGCCCACCAGCCAGAACACCGCGCCGCGCAGGCTGTGCTCGGGAACCAGCGCCAGGGTCAGGGTCGAGCAGGCGCCGAACACCGCCGACAGCATCGCCCCGATGAGGATGAGTTGGGCCGGCGCCTGTTCGTCGGTGGCGGCCAGCGCGCGGCGGCCCAGCAGCAGCAGCAGGCCCAGCGCGGCCAGCGCGCCCAGCAGGCTGCCCAGGCCGAGCAGCCCCCCGAAGGCCACCAGCATGAGCAGCGCACCCAGGCCGGCGCCTCCGGAGGCGCCCAGCACGTAGGGGTCGGCCAGGGGATTGCGCAGCAGCAATTGCATGGCCAGGCCCGCCTGCGCCAGCAGCGCGCCGACCCCCGCGGCGGCCAGCGCGCGCGGCAGGCGCAATTCGCGCACCAGCGGCCAGGACCAGCCGGCCGCCCCGACCCCCAGCTCCAGGGCCAGCATGCCGGCCGCCAGCAATCCCAGCAGCAGCGCCAGCGCAGCGCTGCGGGGGGGCGGCACGGCGTCGTCGTGGGCACTCGGATGGGCGGCGGGCAGGGTCATGGGGGCGGCATCGAGATCGGCAAGGAGGCTGCTCGGGAAACCAGGGCGGGACTGCGCGCGCGGCCGGACGACGGCGCCGGGGACGGCCGGCGCTGGCGTGTGCGCCACGGGGCGCGGCGGGAAGCCTTGCGCCCCGCCCCACACTATAGAATCGGCGCCATGAACCCTGCAGCCGATTGGAACGCACAGCTCGAGGACATCCAGGCCAAGGTCGAACGCCTGGCATTGCGCCACGCCGAGGCCGGGCGCACCCAGGCCTTGCTGCAGCAGCGCGTGCAACAACTCGAGGCCGAGCGCGACAGCCTGCGCCAGCGTCTGGGCGAGGCGCGCGCGAGGGTGGACCAGTTGCTGACGCGTCTGCAGGGCCCGCAGGACGGGCAGGCGGCGCCTGGCGCCGCGGAGGGCAGGTGATGGCCGCGCCGACGACGACCACGCTGGAGGTCAGCATCATGGGCCAGAGCTATGTGCTGGCCTGCCAGGAAGGCGAACAGGAGGCGCTGCGCCAGGCGGTGGCCGAGGTGGACCGCGAGATGTGCAGCATCCGCGACCTCGGGCGCATCCGGGCGCGCGAGCGCATCGCCGTGCTGGCGGCGCTGAACCTGGCGCATGCCAAGCTCACCGGGGGCGCCGCGCAAGGCGCCGCCGCGCCGGTGCCGGCCGAACTGGGCGCGCGCCTGCATCGCCTGCAGCAGCGCCTGGACGCCGCGCTGGACGAGGACGGCCAGCTGCTCTGAGCCTGGCCTCGCGGGCCGCAGCCGCGCGGGCCGCGGCCCGGTACAATCGACAGGGTCTGCCTGGCTGCGCCGATCAGGCATTTCTTGAACCGATGCGCTGTGCCTCGGGCCTGGAAGATTCCACGTGGGCGCGAAGTGTCTCGCGCAGACGCTCCCGAAGCGTGGTGACCTAGCCCACCTGTCCCGGAAGGGTTCAGGGATCCACGGTCGGCGCGGTCCGGGCAGACGCCCCCCATTCCCGCGAGCGCCTTCGCGGCCGGGCTTTCCAGCCTGCCGCGCGGGCCGCGGCGCGGCCCCGCACAGCCTCCCCCACCCTACGCCATGCCCGTCGTATTCCTGCTCGAGCTCATGCTCCTGGGTTCCTTCACCGGCTGTTTCGCGGGAATGCTCGGCCTGGGCGGGGGCATGCTGCTGGTGCCCTTCCTCACCTTCATGTTCACGCACCAGCACTTCCCGCCCGAGCTGGTGGTGCACATGGCCATCGCGACCTCGCTGACCACCATCGTGTTCACCGCCTCGTCGAGCGTGCGCATGCACCACAAGCGCGGCGCGGTGCAATGGCATACGGTGCGCTGGCTGGGCGTGGGAGCCCTGCTGGGCACCTTCGTCGGAGCGCACCTGGCCAGCCGCCTGCAATCGAGCTGGCTGGCGCTGTTCTTCGGCGCCTTCGTCGGCATGTCGGCGCTGCGCATGTTCCGGGGCGCCAGGCCGGATGCCGGGCCGGCGCCCGAGCAGCGCCTGCCCTCCCCGCCGCTGGTGCTGGCCGCCGGCGGAGGCATCGGAGCCATCTCCTCGGTGCTCGGCGCGGGCGGGGGCTTCCTGACCGTGCCCTTCCTGCGCTGGCGCGGCGTGCCCATGCGCACGGCCGTGGGCACCAGCGCCGCCACGGGCCTGCTGATCGCCATCGGCGGCCTGCTGGGCTACGTGTCGGCCGGCCTGGGCGCGCAGGGACTGCCGCGCTACTCCATGGGCTATGTGTACGTGCCGGCGCTGCTGGCCTGCTCGGCCACCAGCGTGGTCTTCGCGCCGCTGGGCGCCAGCCTCACCCATCGCATGCCGGTGCACGTGCTGCAGCGCGTGTTCTCCCTGCTGCTGCTGGGCCTGGCCAGCTACATGTTCTACAAGGGGCTGCAGCAGCTGGGCTGGGTGCACGCGCAGGGCTGAGGACGCCGTGGCCCCGGCCGCCTTGCAGGCAGGCACGCCCGCCGCGGCGCGGGCGGGCGCGACGCCGCGCTGGGTGCTGGACACCAACGTGGTGCTGGACTGGCTGGTATTCGACGACGCCCACATGCGCAAGGCCGACGCCTGGCTGCGCGAGGGGCGCGCTCGCTGGCTGCACACCCCGGCCATGCTCGAGGAACTGTGCGAGGTGGTCTCGCGCGAGCAGGTGCTTCGCCGCGCCCGCGCCGAGGCCGGCGCGCTGGGCCGAAGCATGCGCGAGGCCTCCCGCGCCCACGGCATGCTGCTGCCCGAGCCAGCACCCTGCCCCTGGCGCTGCAGCGACCCGGACGACCAGATGTTCATCGACCTCGCCGCGCAGGAGCGCGCCCAGTACCTGCTCACCCGCGACAAGGCCCTGCTGGCCCTGGCGCCCCGCTGCGCGGCGCTGGGCCTGCGCATCCTGCGCCCGGCCGATCTGGCCCTGCCGGACTGAGACGCCAACCCGGGACGGACCCGGCGCCGACCGAAGGCGCCGGCGCGACGGGGCTCAGGCGCCGACCGTCGCGGGCATGGGCTGGCGACGCGACCAGACGATGAGCCCGATGCCCAGAAGGATCAACGGAATCGACAGCAGCTGGCCCATGGTCGCGCCGAACCAGAGGTAGCCGAGGAAGGCGTCGGGCTGCCGGAAGAATTCGGCGGTGAACCGCGCCAGGCCGTAGCCCAGCGCGAACCAGCCGGCGATGAAACCGCGCGGACGCGGCTTGGAGCGCAACCACCACAGCAGCGCGAACAGCAGCACGCCCTCGAGGGTCAACTCATACAACTCGGAGGGGTAGCGCGGAACCAGGGAGCCCGACTCGGGGTAGATCATCGCGCCGGGCCACCAGGCCGGAGCAGCGCGCCCCCACAACTCGCCGTTGATGAAATTGCCCATGCGGCCGAAGGCGATGCCGGGAGGAATCATCGGCGCGATGAAATCCACCAGTTCCAGCCATCCGACCCGGCGCTTGCGCGCGAACCACCAGGCGGCCACCAGCACCCCCAGCAGCCCGCCATGGAAGGACATGCCGCCGTCCCATACCGCGGCGATCTGCGAGGGATGGGAGAAATAGTAGGCCGGCTGGTAGAACAGCACATAGCCCAGGCGTCCGCCGAGAATCACCCCCAGCACGCCGGCGAACAGCATGTCCTCGATGTCGCGGGTGGTCCAGCCGTAGCCGGCATAGGGGGGATCCTTCAGGCGCAGGCGCGCGAGCAGCCAGAAGCTGATGAAACCCAGCAGGTACATGATGCCGTACCAGTGCACCTGCAGGGGACCGACGCGGAACGCGATGGGATTGAAATCGGGATGGACGAGCATGCACGAAGTGTAAAGCCCAAGGCCCCCATGGCCCGTTGGCTGCGCGCGCGCGGGCCGGGCTGCCGGCCGCGCGCGGCGGCTCAGGGCGTGGTCTCGGCTTCCTTGCGCCTCGGCTTGGGCTCGGGCTCGGAGATCTCCAGGCTGATGTCCCCCGCCTCGTCGACATCCACGCTCACGCGCCCGCCGTCGACCAGGCGCCCGAACAACAATTCGTCGGCCAGCGCGCGGCGAATGGTGTCCTGGATCAGGCGCTGCATCGGGCGCGCGCCCATCAGGGGATCGAAGCCCTTGGAGGCCAGGTACTTGCGCAAGGCGTCGGTGAAGGTCGCCTCGACACGCTTTTCGGCCAGCTGGGACTCGAGTTGCAGCAGGAACTTGTCGACCACGCGCAGGATGATGGTTTCATCCAGCGAGCGGAAGTTGATGATCGCATCCAGGCGGTTGCGGAACTCGGGCGAGAACATGCGCTTGATGTCCACCATCTCGTCGCCACGCTCGCGCTGCGAGGTGAAGCCGATGGCGCCCTTCTGCATGGTTTCGGCGCCGGCGTTGGTGGTCATGATCAGGATCACGTTGCGGAAATCCGCCTTGCGCCCGTTGTTGTCGGTCAGCGTGCCGTTGTCCATGACCTGCAGCAGCACATTGAACACGTCCGGGTGGGCCTTCTCGATCTCGTCGAGCAGCAGCACGGCGTGCGGTTTCTTGGTGATCGCCTCGGTCAGCAGGCCGCCCTGGTCGAATCCCACGTAGCCCGGAGGCGCGCCGATCAGGCGCGACACCGTGTGGCGCTCCATGTACTCCGACATGTCGAAGCGCACCAACTCGATGCCCAGCACATAGGCCAGCTGGCGGGCCACCTCGGTCTTGCCCACGCCGGTGGGCCCGCTGAACAGGAAGGAGCCGATGGGCTTGTCCGGCTTGCCCAGGCCCGAGCGGGTCATCTTGATCGCGGCCGACAGCGCGCCGATCGCCTCGTCCTGGCCGAACACGACGTTCTTCAGGTCGCGCTCGAGGTTGCGCAGCTTGGAGCGGTCGTCGGTGGTCACGCTGTGCACCGGCACGCGCGCGATCTTGGAGACGATGTCCTCGATCTCGGTCTTGCCGATGGTCTTTTTCTGCTTGCTCTTGGGAAGCACGCGCTGCGCGGCCCCGGCCTCGTCGATGACGTCGATGGCCTTGTCCGGCAGATGGCGGTCGTTGATGTACTTGGCCGACAGCTCGGCCGCGGCCGTCAGCGCGCCCACACCGTACTTCACGCCGTGGTGCTCCTCGAAGCGCGACTTCAGGCCCTTGAGGATCTCCACCGTCTGCTCGACGCTGGGCTCGACCACGTCGATCTTCTGGAAACGCCGCGACAGGGCCGCGTCCTTCTCGAAAATGCCCCGGTACTCGGTGAAGGTGGTCGCGCCGATGCAGCGCAGCTGCCCCGAGGTGAGCGCCGGCTTGAGCAGGTTGGACGCGTCCAGCGTGCCGCCCGAGGCGGCACCGGCGCCGATCAGGGTGTGGATCTCGTCGATGAACAGGATGGCGTGCGGCATCTCGCGGATCTGCTTGATCACCGCCTTGATGCGCTGCTCGAAGTCGCCCCGGTACTTGGTGCCCGCCAGCAGCGCGCCCATGTCCAGCGAATACACCACGCCGCCTTCCAGCACCGCGGGCACCTGGCCCTGCACGATGCGCCAGGCCAGGCCCTCGGCGATCGCCGTCTTGCCCACGCCGGCCTCGCCGACCAGCAGGGGATTGTTCTTGCGTCGGCGACACAGCACCTGGATCACCCGCTCGACCTCGGCCTCGCGCCCGATCAGCGGGTCGATGCGGCCTTCGCGCGCGAGCTGGTTGAGGTTCTGCGTGAACTGGTCCAGCGGGGTTTCCTTGGCCTCGCGCTCCTCCTCGTCGCCGCCCGCGCCAGAAGCCGCGGGCTTGGCAGGCTCGAGGGGGTCGGCCTTGCGGATGCCGTGCGACAGGTAGTTCACCACGTCCAGGCGCGTGACCCCCTGCTGGTGCAGGTAGTACACGGCATGGGAGTCCTTCTCGCTGAAGATCGCCACCAGCACATTGGCCCCGGTGACCTCCTTCTTGCCGTTGCTGGACGATTGCACGTGCATGATGGCGCGCTGGATCACGCGCTGGAAACCCAGCGTGGGCTGGGTGTCCACCTCGTCGGTTCCGGGCACCACGGGGGTGTTGTCCTTGACGAAGGTGCTCAGGCTCTTGCGCAGGTCATCCAGATTGGCCGAGCAGGCGCGCAGCACCTCCGCGGCGGAGGGGTTGTCCAGCAGCGCCAGCAACAGGTGCTCGACGGTGATGAACTCGTGCCGCTGCTGCCGCGCCTCGACAAAGGCCATGTGCAGGCTGACTTCCAGTTCCTGGGCGATCATGATGCTCTCCTAGACGGCTTCCATCACGCACTGCAGCGGATGGCCGGCCTGACGCGCCGCCGCCATGACCTGTTCCACCTTGGTCGCCGCGACGTCCTTCGCATACACCCCGCAGACCCCCCTGCCGTGCTGGTGAACCTTGAGCATGATCTGGGTCGCGGTTTCGAAATCTTTCGAGAAATACTGCTGGATCACGAACACGACGAACTCCATCGGGGTGAAATCGTCGTTCAACATCACCACCTGATACAGCGGCGGAGGCTTGAGCCTTTGCTCCTGGCGCTCCACCACCGCCGCCGAGCCGGGGCTGGTACCGGGGATCTTGCGGGGCTTCGACATGGGATGATTCTAGGGTCGCCTTTGCAGCGGCGCCGACACGGCACCTTGGGACCCATTGTCGGACAAAGTGCGCGATCCGTGTGCGGCGCGCAAACGTGCTCGACGCATTGTTGCCCCGGCGCAAACACCGGGCGGGAGGGTCACGGGGGAGGCTGGGGCTCGCCTGGCGGCGGGCCGGGCGCGCCCGTCCGCTCGGACGCGCGCGCCCTGGAGGGCGCGAAACCGGGGTGGGCCGCCCAGGGCCCGCCCCGCGCGGCATCGCGCCCGCCGGTCTGCTTACATGTGCTCGATCATCACCTGACCGAAGCCCGAGCACGACACCTGGGTGGCGCCGTCCATCAGGCGGGCGAAGTCATAGGTCACGCGCTTGGACTCGATGGAGCGCTCCATGGAGCGGATCACGCAATCGGCCGCTTCGACCCAGCCCATGTGGCGCAACATCATCTCGGCCGAAAGGATTTCCGAGCCCGGGTTGACATAGTCCTTCCCGGCGTACTTGGGCGCGGTGCCGTGCGTGGCCTCGAACATCGCCACGTCGTCGGAAAGATTGGCGCCGGGGGCGATGCCGATGCCACCGACCTGGGCGGCCAGGGCGTCCGAGATGTAGTCGCCGTTGAGGTTCAGGGTGGCGATGACGTCGTATTCGGCCGGGCGCAGGATGATCTGCTGCAGGAAGGCGTCGGCGATCACGTCCTTGACCACGATGTCACGGCCGGTCCTGGGATTGCGCATGCTGCACCACGGACCGCCGTCCACCGGCTGGGCGCCGAATTCACGCTGCGCCAGGGCGTAGCCCCAGTCGCGGAAACCGCCCTCGGTGAACTTCATGATGTTGCCCTTGTGCACCAGGGTGACCGACTGGCGATCGTTGTCGATCGCGTACTGGATCGCCTTGCGCACCAGGCGCTCGGTGCCCTCGCGCGACACCGGCTTGATGCCGATGGCCGAGGTCTGGGGGAAACGGATCTTGGTCACGCCCATGTCGCGAACCAGGTAATCGATGACTTTCTTCGCCCCGGCGCTCTCGGCCGCCCATTCGATGCCGGCGTAAATGTCTTCCGAGTTCTCGCGGAAGATCACCATGTCCACCTTCTCGGGCTGCTTCACCGGCGAGGGCACGCCGGGGAAGTAGCGCACCGGGCGCAGGCAGACGTACAGGTCGAGTTCCTGGCGCAGCGCGACGTTCAGGGAGCGGATGCCCCCGCCCACCGGCGTGGTCAGCGGGCCCTTGATGGACACCACGAAGTCCCGCACGACCTGGAGGGTCTCCTCGGGCAGCCAGACATCCGGCCCGTAGATCCGGGTGGCCTTCTCGCCGGCATAAACCTCCATCCAGGAGATCTTGCGCTTGGCGCCGTAGGCCTTGGCCACCGCCGCGTCGACCACCTTGATCATCACCGGCGTGATGTCGGCACCCGTGCCGTCGCCTTCGATGTAGGGGATGATGGGCTGGTCGGGCACGCTCAGGGCGTGATCGGCGCCCACGGTGATGCGCTGGCCCTCGGCGGGTACGCGAATGTGCTGGTACATGGAGTTCTCCGGTGCAAGAAGACCCTCATTCTAGCCTTGCGCACGCGCAATTCGTGAAGTCCTTTATAAGACACAAGACTCCCCTGCGCCGCGGGCGCCCCTCCCCGGGGGCAACGGGCCCGCGCGCGCCGCATGCATGCTTGTCAACCGGATTTCCAGCGCGCGCGTTACGGCTGTGACCCCTCGGGGTCGAATTCAATTTCTCTAGAGGCCAACCAGTCATGAAAAAGATCATTGCCGCCGTTTTCGCCCTGTTCTTCGCCACCGCCGCCCTGGCGCAGGCCGCCACCCCGGCCAAGGCCGAAGGTGCCAAGCCCGCCGCGCACAAGGTCGTGAAGCACAAGGTCGTGAAGCACAAGAAGGCCGCCGCCAAGAAGATGGAAAAGAAGGAAGCCGCCAAGAAGTAAGGCTTGACGCCCGCGGGCCTCGCGCCCGCGGCGTTGCGGGAGGCGCCTTCAGGCGCCTCTTTTTTTGCGCCGTACGCGGCACAATGTCGGCGCCCTCCACCCTGGATGTCCTCGCCATGCCGCGCTCGCGCCCCTGCTTGTCCTTCCCGCCCCGCCGAAACCGAAACCCTTTCGCCCGAGGGCTCGCATGGCTTGCGGCTGGCCTGCTCGTCGCCTTCGCGGGCCTCGTGGCCCTGCCTCCGACGGCTCGTGCCGGCACGGGCCAGGAACTCCCGACGGTGCGCCTGCGCATCGGAGGCCACGCCGTGGTGGCGGAGGTGGCCAGCACGCCGGGGCAGCGCCAGACCGGGCTGATGCAGCGCCGTTCGCTGGCGCCCGACCACGGCATGCTGTTCGTGTTCCGCCACGACCAGGACGTCTGCATGTGGATGAAGGACACCTATGTGCCCCTGAGCGTGGCCTTCATCGACGCCGGGGGGGCCATCCGCAATCTGGCGGACATGCAGCCGCTCACCCTGGACACGCATTGCGCGTCGGGTGCGGTTCGCTATGCGCTGGAAATGCCCCTGGGCTGGTTCGCCGGGCACCAGGCGGCACCCGGTGCCCGGGTGCAGGGGCTGCCCACCTCCCCCTGAACGAGGGGGTGTGCCCGGGGCAGCCCGGGCAGGCTCTCAGGCCAGCTGGCTTTGCGCGAACTTCCAGTTCGCGAGCTTGTCCAGGAAGGTGGTGACGAAGTCGGGACGACGGTTGCGGTAGTCCACGTAGTAGGCGTGCTCCCACACGTCGACCGTCAGCAGCGGCTTGTCGCCGGTGGTCAGCGGGGTGGCGGCATTGCTGGTGTTGACGATGTCCACGCTGCCGTCGGCCTTGAGCACCAGCCAGGTCCAGCCGGAGCCGAAGTTGCCCACCGCCGACTTGTGGAAGGCTTCCTTGAAGGCGGCGAAACTGCCCCATTTGGCGTCGATCTTGGCACGCAGCGCGCCGGTGGGCTCGCCGCCGCCCTCGGGGCTCAGGCAATTCCAGAAGAAACTGTGGTTCCAGACCTGCGCGGCGTTGTTGAACACGCCGCCGGCCGGGGCCTTGCGAATGATGTCCTCCAGACCCAGGGATTCGAACTCGGTGCCCTTGATCAGGTTGTTCAGGTTGGTCACGTAGGCCTGGTGGTGCTTGCCATGGTGAAACTCGAGGGTTTCCCGCGACATGTGGGGCGCCAGCGCGTCGAGGGCGAAGGGCAAGGCGGGGAGTTGATGTTGCATGAGGCGGCCTTTCGAGGTTGAGGGTTGAACAAGAGCACGCGCCGTCGCCCGGAGTGGCTCGGGGCGAGGCGCGACAGCGCGGATCGGTCGATTCTAGGAAGATTCAACCGGGCTTGTCGGAGCCGGCGCCGGCCAGCAGCGGGTGGGGCACCGCGCGCACCTCGGCCAGGGCCAGGCTGGCGGCATGCTCGGCCGTGGCCAGCACGATGGACTGGCCGGCGCGCAGCGCTCCCGGATCGCGCAGCACGGATCCGTCGTCCTGCCAGGCCAGGCAATAGCCGCGACGCAGGGTCGCCGACGGGTCGAGGGCGCGCAGGCGGTCCTGCAGGCCCTGCACGCGCTGTTGCTGGTGGCCCAGGCTGCGGGACGCGCCCAGGCGCAGGCGCTGTTCCAGCCCCTGCAGCGCCGCGGCCCGCCGCTGCAGGTCCAGACCTGGCAAGCCCCGCAGCCGGGCCTGGAGGAGTTGCAGTTGCTGCTGGCGGCGCTGCAGGCCCGCCAGCAGCGCCTGGCGACGGCGGGCCTGCAGGTCGCGCAGGTGCAGCCCGGCATCGCGCAGCACCCGCGCCGGCGGGGGCAGGCGCAACTGCAGCCGGTCCATGCGCTGCTGTTCCCTCCCCAGGCGGACTTGCATCGCGTGGACCAGCGCGCGCGCGGCCCGACCCAGCTGCTGCAGCAATTCCTCGCGCGCCGGCGCGCACATCTCGGCGGCGGCGGTGGGCGTGGGCGCACGCATGTCGGCGGCGAAATCGGCGATCGTGAAGTCGGTTTCATGCCCCACCCCGCTGATCACCGGAATGCTCGCCTGGGCCAGCGCGCGCGCCAGGCCCTCGTCGTTGAAGGCCCACAGATCCTCCAGCGAGCCTCCGCCGCGCACCAGCAACAGCACGTCGACCTCGGCGCGCCGCTGCGCCGCGCGCAGCGCGCGCACCAGCTCGGCCGGGGCCGCCGCCCCCTGCACGCTGGCCGGGTACACGATCACCCGCAACTGCGGACTGCGGCGACGCAGGGTGACCAGCACGTCGTGCAGCGCGGCCGCCTGGGGCGAGGTGATGATGCCCACGCTGCGCACCACCTGGGGCAGCTCGCGCTTGCGCTGGGCCTCGAACAGCCCCTCGGCGCGCAGCCGGGCCTTCAGGCGCAGAAACTGCTCCATCAGCGCGCCCTGCCCGAAACGCCGCACCGACTCCACCTGCAGCTGCAGGTCCCCGCGGGGTTCGTACAGGCCGACCTGGGCGCGCAGCTCGACCTGCAGCCCGTCGCGCAGCTCGAAATCCACCAGCGCCGCCCTCTGACGGAACATCACGCAGCGCAACTGGGCAGTCTCATCGCGCAGCGCGAAATAGCAGTGCCCGCTGGACGCGCGCGTGAAGCCGCTGATCTCCCCCTGCACGCTGAGCACACCGAAACGAGCCCATAGCGCATCGGCCAGGGCCCGGGCCAGCGCGGCCACGCTCCAGGCCTCGCCGGCGCCTTCGCGCGGGCCCATCACCATGCTCGACCCGCGGCCGAGGCCCCGCGCGAAGCGAGGCGGGCCGCGGCTTCGGGGGCAAGCTGTCCACACGGACCAGCAAACACGCGGCTTGCCGGGGCAGGCGCTCGCAAAGCCTTCTCACCCCGTGCAAGTTGTTGATTTTTCATCGTATTTCCATGTTCAAAAATTGGTCACAAGAAATCCGGGCCTTGATTTTGCGAGACTTGCGGAGCATCGCGCCGCCTTACCCACATTGTTATCCACAGATTTTCGGGATAACCGTGGATGGACGCCGAAGGCCACGCGGGCCGCGCGCATTACCATCCGCACACTACACGCTGCCGGGTGCGTTCAGGCCCATTGTCGATCTTCACGGGGTTCCATCTTGCTGAGCATTGTCGAAGCCGCGGGCTGGCCGATCTGGCCCTTGATCCTCTGTTCCATCACCGCCCTGGGCGTGGTGCTCGAGCGCCTGAGCAGCCTGCGCACCCCGCGGGTGATTCCCCCTCGCCTGCTGGACGAGGCCCTGGCGGTGTCGGCCACCGCCCTGCCCCCCGCCGACACGGTGGACAAGCTGGAGCGCAATTCCCCGCTGGGGGCCGTGCTGGCCGCCGGATTCCGGGGCGCGCGCCGCCCCCATGCCAGCCCGGAGAGCCTGCGCGAGGACATGGAAAACGCCGGCCGCGCCGTCATGCACGGGCTGCAGCGCTATCTCAACGCCCTGGGCACGGTGGCCTCCGCCGCGCCCCTGCTGGGCCTGCTGGGCACGGTGGTGGGCCTGATCGAGATCTTCGGCTCGCAGACCGGCGGCGGAGGCAACCCGCTGCTGCTGGCGCACGGCATCTCGGTGGCGCTGTACAACACCGCCTTCGGACTGATCATCGCGGTCCCGTCCCTGATGTTCTACCGCTATTTCCGCGCCCGGGTGGACGACTTCGGCATCGAACTCGAACAGGCCGCGCGCCGGCTGGCCACCCACCTGCAGCCCCACATCGAGTCGGGGCGCGCCACGCGCGGCTGACGCAAAGGCCAGGCGATGAATTTCCAGCGTCCGCGCCCGGAAGAACCCGAGATCAACCTGATCCCGCTGATCGACGTGCTGCTGGTGGTGCTGATCTTCCTGATGATCACCACCACCTACTCCAAGTACACCGAGCTCAAGATCCAGTTGCCGGTCGCCGACGCCAGCGCGGCCAAGAACCTGCCGGACAGCGTGGTGGTGGGCGTCACCGCCGACGGCAGCTACGCCATCGCGGGCCACCCGCTGCAAGGGCGCGATGTCCCCACGCTGGTGCAGGCACTGCGTGCCGCCGTGCACGGACGCAGTGACGTGACCCTGGTGATCAGCGCCGATGCCCGCAGCACCCAGCAGTCGGTGGTCAACGTGATGGAGGCCGCCCGCCTGCTGGGCATCAGCCGCCTGAGCTTCGCCACCCAGCGCAGCGCGTCGTGAACCAGGACTCGCCCGGCTGGCCGCGCTGGTGGCTGCACCGCGGCGCGCCGGCCTGCTGCCTGTTGCCGCTGGCCGCGCTGTTCGCCGGCGCGGCCGCGCTGCGACGGCTGGCCTGGCGCCGGGGCTGGCTGCGCGCCTGGCGCGCCCCGGTGCCCGTGGTGGTGGTGGGCAATCTGACGGCCGGTGGAAGCGGCAAGACCCCCGTGGTGCACCTGCTCGCGCAGGCGCTGCGCGAGGCCGGGCGTCGCCCCGGCATCGTCTCGCGGGGCTACGGCCGCCGACGCGGCGGCGCCGAGCCCATGGCCGTGCACCCGGACACCCCCGCGCAGGACAGCGGCGACGAGCCGCTGTTGCTGCGCCGGCTGTGCGACTGCCCGGTATGGGTGGGCCGGGATCGCCCCGCCGCCGCCCGCGCGCTGCTGCGCGAGCACCCCGAGGTGGACGTGCTGCTCAGCGACGACGGGCTGCAGCACTACGCCCTGGCGCGCGACGTGGAGCTGGTGGTGCTCGACGCCCGCGGCGCCGGCAACGGCTGGCCGCTGCCGGCGGGACCGCTGCGCGAGCCCTGGTCACGCCGCCGCGATGCCACGCTGGGACCCCGTCCACCGACGCGAGGGCGCGCGGGCGCGGCGCCCTTTTTCGCATTGCGCCGCCAGGCAGGGGATCTGCGCAACCTGGCGGACGGTCGCCGCCTGAGCCTGGCCGAGTTCCGGCTCGAGCATGCCGAGCGGCCGGTGTCGGCCGCCGCCGCCATCGGCAACCCGGCGCAGTTCTTCGACATGTTGCGCGACGCCGGGCTCGCGCTCGCGCGCACCGCCTCGGCCCCGGATCACGGCGCCTTGCCCGAAGCCTTGCTGCGCGAACTGCCGGGCGCGGTCGTGCTGACCGAGAAGGACGCCCTAAAATGCGAGCTCGGACAAGCCGGGCTGGAACGGCTGTGGGCCGTGGGGCTGCGCCTGGAGGCGGACCCCGGCTTCGTCCCCTGGTTGCTGGCGCGCCTGGCGCGCGGCGCATGGAGCCCCCCTGATGGATTCACGTCTGCTTGACCTGCTGGTGTGCCCGGTGTGCAAGGGCCCGCTGCAGCACGAACGCGCGGCGCAGGAACTGGTCTGCCCGCGCGACCGACTCGCCTTTCCCATCCGCGAGGGCATTCCGGTGATGCTGGTCGACCAGGCCCGCGACACCCTGGCCGGCGCCGGCGAGACCCCCGCGCCCGGCGCGGCCACCCAGCCATGAGCGGCGCCGGCCCCGTGCCGGCGGCCCAGGCGCTGCCCTTTTCGGTGCTGATCCCGGCACGCCGCGCCTCGACGCGCCTGCCGGACAAGCCCCTGGCCGACATCGCCGGCCTGCCCATGGTGGTGCACGTGGCGCGCCGCGCCCTGGCCAGCGGTGCCGAGCAGGTGGCGGTGGCCACCGACGACGCGGCGATCGCCGAAGCCTGCGCCGCGCACCAGGTGCGCGCGCTGCTGACCTCGCCCCACCATGCCAGCGGCACCGACCGCATCGCCGAGGCGGCGGCTCGGCTCGGGCTGGCCGAGGATGCGATCGTGGTCAACGTGCAGGGCGACGAACCGCTGATCGAGCCGGAGCTGATCCGCGCCTGCGCGCAGCGCCTGCATGAGGACGCGCAGGCCCAGATGGCCACCGCCGCCCACCCGATCACCGAGGCGCAGTGGATCGCCGACCCCAATGTCGTGAAGGTCGTGCTGGACGCACGGCAGCGCGCGCTGCTGTTCTCGCGCGCGCCCATTCCCTGGCGGCGCGACCAGTACGCGGCCGCAGGCGCGCCCGCACTGCCGCCGCGCCTGCCCTTCCTGCGCCACGTGGGCATCTACGCCTTTCGCATGCGCGCGCTGCGCGCCTTTTCCGACCTGGCGCCCTGCGAGCTCGAGGCCGAGGAGGCGCTGGAGCAGTTGCGCGCGCTGTGGCACGGCTGGCGCATCGCGGTGCTGTGCGTGCAGCACGCGCCCGCGGCCGGCGTGGACACGCCGCAGGACCTCGAACGCGTGCGCCGCCTGCTGGGCCACGCCTGAGCTGCCCGCGTCGCCCGCTCGTGACTCCCCCCGGGGGCGCCGTCAGGATGGCGCGGGGTGCGCGTGCTATTCTGGTTCAGGGCCCGCCCCCCAGGGCAGGCGGGCGCCTGCGTGCATCGCGCCGAGGGCGGCGCGCGCGGGCCGCGAATTCGAATCCTTCATTCCAACGAAAAGTTCCGGGAGTCTTCATGCGTTTGATCCTGCTGGGCGCACCAGGCGCAGGCAAAGGCACGCAAGCGGCAAGCTTGTGCGCGCGCTACAACATCCCCCAGATCTCCACCGGAGACATGCTGCGCGCCGCCGTCAAGGCGGGCACGCCGCTGGGCCTGCAGGCCAAGGCCGTGATGGACTCCGGCGCGCTGGTGTCCGACGACATCATCGTGGGGCTGGTGCTCGAGCGCATTCGCCAGCCCGACTGCGCGGGCGGCTTCCTGTTCGACGGTTTCCCGCGCACCATCGCGCAGGCCGAGGCGCTGAAAAAGGCCGGCGTGGGCATCGACTTCGTGCTCGAGTTCGACGTGCCCGACGAGGACATCGTGCAGCGCCTGAGCGGGCGCCGCGTGCACCCCGGATCGGGCCGGGTCTACCACCTGCGCTACAACCCGCCCAAGGTCGAGGGCAAGGACGACCTCAGCGGCGAGGACCTGGTCCAGCGCGACGACGACCGCGAGGAGACCGTGCGCAAGCGCCTGAGCGTGTACCACGAGCAGACGCGCCCGCTGGTCGACTATTACGGAAACTGGGAGCGCAGCGGGGACGCCGCGGCGCCACGCCTGGTCCGCATCTCCGGCGTCGGCTCGGTGGACGAGGTGACCCGGCGCATCGCCGAGGCGCTGCGCTGATCCCGCCGCGCCGCGGCCGGCGCGCCGAACCCGCGGCGGCAGCGCCGCCCAGGCCATGTCGCTGATTCCCGAGGACTTCATCCAGGAATTGCTCGGCCGCGTCGACATCGTCGAGGTGGTCGGGCGCGCGGTGCAGCTGAAAAAGGCCGGCACCAACTACAAGGGGCTGTGCCCCTTCCACAGCGAGAAGTCCGCCTCCTTCACGGTCAGCCCTTCCAAGCAGTTCTACCACTGCTTCGGCTGCGGCGCGCACGGCAGCGCGATCGGTTTCCTCATGGAGCACTCCGGGATGAGCTTTCCCGACGCGGTGCGCGAACTGGCGCGCGACGCGGGCATGGAACTGCCCCAGCAGGAGGCGGACGAAGGCGAGCAGCGCCGTGCCGCCGAGCAGCGCAGCCACAAGGCGCGCCTGCGCGAGGTGCTGCAGCAGGCCGAAGCCTTCTACCGCGAACGCCTGCGTGCCAGCCCGCGGGCCATCGACTACCTCAAGGGCCGCGGCCTGAGCGGGCGCTCGGCGGCGCGCTACGGACTGGGCTATGCCCCCGAGGACTGGCAGGGACTGGCCAGGGTGTTCCCCAACTACGAGGCCGAGCTGCTGCTGCAGTCGGGCCTGGTGGTGGCGCGCGACGCCCAGGGCCAGACCCTGGAGCCGGCCCAGGCGGCGGGCGCCGCCGTGGCGCGACGCTACGACCGGCTGCGCGACCGCATCACCTTTCCCATCCGCAACGCCCAGGGCGAGATCATCGGCTTCGGCGGGCGCGTGCTCGACCGCGGCGAGCCCAAGTACATCAACTCCCCCGAAACCGAACTGTTCCACAAGGGCGAGGAGCTGTACGGTCTGTTCGAGGCGCGCCAGGCCATCCAGCGCCACGGGCAGGTGCTGGTGGTCGAGGGCTACCTGGACGTGATCGCGCTGGCCCAGCACGGCGTCGAGCATGCGGTGGCCACGCTGGGCACCGCATGCACCCCGGAGCATGTGCGCAAGCTGTTCCGCTACTGCGCCCAGATCGTGTTCTCCTTCGACGGCGACGCGGCCGGGCGTCGCGCGGCCGCGCGGGCGATGCAGGCCGCGCTGCCGGCGCTGAGCGACGAACGATCGGTGAAATTCCTGTTCCTGCCGGCCGAGCACGATCCCGACAGTTTCGTGCGCGAACTCGGCGCCGACGCCTTCGAGCGAGAAATCGCGCGGGCGCGGCCGCTTTCGGTGTTCCTGCTGGACCACGTGGCGGACGGCCTGGCGCTGGACACCGCGGAGGGGCGGGCCCAGGCGATCGCGCGTTCGCGGGAGCTGCTGGCTTCGATCCCGGAGTCCGCGCTGAAGGGCCAGATCCTGCACGACCTGGCGCAACGCCTGCGCACCCCCGCCGACGAATTGCGCGCCGCGCTGGCGATGCAAGCTGGCCGGCGCGCCGCGGCGCCAGCAAACGCGGCCAGCGGCGGCGCGGGTGGCGGCCGAGGTGCAGGCGGCAACGCGGGCAGCGGCGGCCCCGGCGGCGGCGCCCAGGGCGGCTACTCGCGCGCGAAGCCGGCCGAGCCACGCATGCAGCGTCTGAGCCGCCCCAAGGTCGACCATGCGCACACGGCCCTGCGCATCCTTCTGGCCCACCCCGCGCTGTGGCGCGACATCAGCGCCGCCCAGCATGACCTGCTGGTGGCTCACCCGGGCTCCGTCGGGGAACTTGCGCGCTGGCTGGAGTCCTACCTGGATGAACACGCCGAACCGACCCCGTCCTCGGTCTGGGAAGCGCTGCGCGCCGAAGGCCTGCTGGAGGCAGCCGAGGCGCTCGCCCCCGCTGAATTGCTCGAGCGCGACGCCTCGGAATTGCAACCCGACCTGCGCGGAGCGCTGGAAAGCATCGAAATGGCCTGGATCAAGCAACGTCAGCAGGCGCTGGCCGCCGAGGGCCTGGCCGATCCGGCCTCGCGCCTGGAATACCAGGGCCTTTCGCTGCGCCTGCGCGAGCTCATGCGCAGCCTGCCGCGCCTGTGAACGCCCGGCCGCCGGCAGGGGCCCGGCTCAGGGCGCGGACTTGAAATCGGCCGTCCCGCCTATACTATGGGGTTTTGCGCACAAGGCGCGAACGCATCGACCCCGCAGCTTCGGGGGCCGACGCGGATCCGGGGCGGCCCGCGGCTTGGCCTATTCTTGTTGCACGACTTGTTGCACGACCGTCGACTCCCCCCACCGCAGGGGCGGGAGCCGCACAAGCGTACGAGGAATCCGACGATGACCCAAGCCAAATCCCCCGCCGCCAAGACCAAGGCTTCCTCGGGCAAGACCGCCGCGGACCCGGCGCCGAAGACCGCGCGGGCCAGCAAGGCCGCCGCAACCCCCGTGCGCAGCACCACCAAGGCCGCGCCGAAGGCCAGCGCCGCCGGCGCCAGCGCCAGCAAGGCGCGCGCCTCGACCACCGTTCAGAGCATGCCAGCATCCAAGACCAAGTCGACGTCGGCCAAGGCCGCCGCCGAGAAACCCGTCGTCGACAAGGCGGCCGCGAAGGCTTCCGCCACGCGTACCGCAGCCCAGGCCAAGGCCGCCGCGAAATCCGCTGCGGACAAGGACCTTCCGGCCGACGATTTCGTCGCCGAGGACACCGACGAGGCCGCCACCCCCGCCGCGCCGATGCCGCGCGGACGGCGCCCCTCGCGCGCGAAGGAAAAGCAGCTGCTGAAGGAATTCGGCTACGACGACTCCAATGTCACCGAGGAAGAGCTCGCGCGCCGCCGCCAGCGCCTGAAGAACCTGATCAAGCTGGGCAAGACCCGCGGCTTTCTCACCTACGGCGAGATCAACGACCACCTGCCGGACAACCTGGCCGATCCCGACCTGCTGGAAACCATCATCAGCATGCTCAACGACATGGGCATCGCGGTGTACGAGCAGGCGCCGGACGCGCAGACCCTGCTGCTGAACCAGCACGGCCCGACCACTTCCAGCGACGAGGAGGCCGAGGAAGAGGCCGAGGCCGCGCTGTCCTCGGTGGACTCCGAATTCGGCCGCACCACCGACCCCGTGCGCATGTACATGCGCGAAATGGGCACGGTGCAGCTGCTCACCCGCGAGGGCGAGATCGTCATCGCCAAGCGCATCGAGGAAGGCCTGCGCAAGATGATGCTGGCCATCTCGGCCTCCCCGGCGACCGTCGCCGAGATCCTGGCCATGGCCGCGCGCATCGCCAACAACGAACTGCCGGTGGACGAGGTGGTCGACGGCATGGTCTCCGACGACGAGTCCGACGACTACGTGGCCGAGGAGGACGTCGACTTCGCGCTGGCCGACGAGGCCGAGGAGGACGACGAGACCGCCGCCGCGGCGGCCAGCTCGGTCAAGCTCGAGGAACTCAAGGCCAAGGCCCTGGAGCGCTTCGCCCAGGTGCACGACGCCTTCATGAAAATGCGCCGCGCCTACGACAAGGAAGGCTACAAGTCGGCCGCGTACTTGAAGGCCCAGGAACACATTTCGCGCAACCTGATGGAAGTGCGCTTCACCGCGCGCACCGTCGAGAAGCTGTGCGACCTGCTGCGCAGCCAGGTCGACGAGGTGCGCCGCCACGAGCGCGAGATCCGTCGCATCGTGGTCGACCGCTGCGGCATGCCCCAGGAGGAGTTCATCAAGAGCTTCCCCGGGCACCAGCTCGACCTGCGCTGGGCCGAGCGCCTGGCCTCGTCCAGCAAGCCCTACGCCGCCGTGCTGACGCGCAACCTGCCCAGCATCCAGGAGCTGCAGCAGCGCCTGATCGACACGCAGAACCGCGTGGTGGTGCCCCTGGAGGACTTCAAGGAGATCAACGCGCAGATGAGCCGCGGCGAGCAGGAAGCCCGCGAGGCCAAGCGCGAGATGATCGAGGCCAACCTGCGCCTGGTGATTTCCATCGCCAAGAAGTACACCAACCGCGGCCTGCAGTTCCTGGACCTGATCCAGGAGGGCAACGTGGGCCTGATGAAGGCGGTGGACAAGTTCGAGTACCGTCGCGGCTACAAGTTCTCCACCTACGCCACCTGGTGGATCCGCCAGGCCATCACCCGCTCCATCGCCGACCAGGCGCGCACCATCCGCATCCCGGTGCACATGATCGAGACCATCAACAAGGTCAACCGCATCTCGCGCCAGTACCTGCAGGAAACCGGTACCGAGCCGGACGCCGCGATCCTGGCCGAGAAGATGGAAATGCCCGAGGACAAGGTGCGCAAGATCATGAAGATCGCCAAGGAGCCGATCTCCATGGAAACGCCCATCGGCGACGACGACGATTCGCACCTGGGCGATTTCATCGAGGACACCGGCATGCTGGCGCCCACCGACGCCGCGCTGCAGGCCAGTCTGCGCGACGTGGTCAAGGACATCCTGGATTCGCTCACCCCGCGCGAGGCCAAGGTGCTGCGCATGCGCTTCGGCATCGAAATGGCCAACGACCACACCCTGGAGGAGGTCGGCAAGCAGTTCGACGTCACCCGTGAGCGCATCCGCCAGATCGAGGCCAAGGCACTGCGCAAGCTCAAGCACCCGACCCGCTCGGACAAGCTGCGCAGCTTCCTCGATTCCCTCTGAGCGACGCGCCCGTTAGACTTGCGCACATGTCCAATCTGCGCAAGCCCGTGACGAGAACCGTGGTGTTCGCCGACGTGGTCGGCAGCACCGGCTTGTACAAGTCGCTGGGCGACACGGTTGCGGCACGCCTGATGACCCAGGTCACCCAGGCGGCCGGGGAGATCATCGCCCAGCACCGCGGACAGGTGGTCAAGACCCTGGGCGACGGCCTGCTCGCGGTGTTCGACGACAACGCGGCCGCGGTGCAGGCCTGCTGCGAGGCCCAACGCCGCCTCGCGCAGTGGAACCACGACAATTCCGCCCCGGTGTCGGTGCCGCTGAAAATCGGCCTGTCGCGCGGCCCGGTGGTGCTCACGCCGGGGGACTGTTTCGGCGACGCGGTGAACGCCGCGGCGCGCCTGTCGGGCTCGGCCGCCGGCGGGCAGATCCTGCTGGGTGAAGCCGTAGCCGAGGGCCTGAGCCTGGAACAGCAGGCGCGCCTGCGCAGCCTGGGCTCGATTTTCCTGCGCGGCTACGAGCAGGCGGTGCCGGTACACCAGATCGAATGGGATGCTGGCTGGCAGAACAGCCAGACCATGCCCCACCTGCCGACCATGATCGCCAGCGCCACCCAGCACCTGGGCCTGAGCTGGCTGGACGTGCACCAGGACATGCCGGCCTCGCAAGGCGTGCTGCACATCGGGCGCACCCAGGCTGCGGAGTTCGTCGTGAACGACATCCGGGTATCCCGCCAGCATGCCCGCATCGAATGGCGCGGAAGCTATTTCATGCTCACCGACCTGTCCAGCAACGGCACCTGGGTGCGCTACGCCGGGCAGGACAACGCGCTGGCGCTGCGCCGCAACGAATGCGTGCTGCATGGCCAGGGCGAGATCTGCCTGGGCGCCAAGCCCACCGACCCCACGGCCCCCACCGTGATGTTCGAGGTGTTCGACCGCTGAGAAGGCGCGCCCGACGCCTCGCTGCCCGCCACCCCATGCCTTCGCCTTCTCCCGACACCTTCGAACACGGCCGCCCCTCCACCACCGCCGTCGTCCTGTTCAACCTGGGCACGCCCGCGGCGCCCACCCCCGCGGCGGTACGCCGCTACCTGCGCGAATTCCTGGCCGATCCGCGGGTCATCGAGGTGCCGCGCGCGGTGTGGCTGCCGATCCTGCACGGCATCATCGTCCCCTTCCGTTCCCCGCGCACCGCGGCCAAGTACGCGCGCATCTGGCAGCCCGCCGGGTCCCCGCTGGCGGTGGCCACCGCCTCGCTGGAGCGCGCGCTGCAGGCCGAGCTGCAGCGCCGCGGCCACCACCTGACGGTGCGCCATGCCATGCGCTACGGCGATCCCGCGACCGGCGCGGTGCTGGACCAGTTGCATGCCCAGGGCGCCACGCGCCTGCTCGGCGTGCCCCTGTACCCCCAGTACAGCGCGGCCACCACCGCCACCGCGCTGGACGCTGTGGGCGCCTGGCTGCGCGCCCAGCGGCGCCAGCCCGCGTTGCGCTGGGTGCGCAATTTCGCCGATGACCCCGGTTACATCGAATCCCTGGCCGCCAAGGTGCGCGCCCACTGGGCCGAGCATGGGCGTCCCGAGCGCCTGGTGATGAGTTTCCACGGCATGCCCCGGCGCACCCTGCTGCGCGGCGACCCCTACCACTGCGAGTGCCACAAGACCGCCCGCCTGCTGGCCGAGGCCCTGGGACTGGACGACAAGCAGTACCTGCTGAGCTTCCAGTCGCGCTTCGGCGCGCAGGAGTGGCTGCAGCCCTACACCGAGCCCAGCCTGCGCGAGCTGGCCAGGGCGGGCGTGCGACGGGTGGACGTGGTCTGCCCCGGTTTCGTCGCCGATTGCCTGGAGACCCTGGAGGAAATCGCCATCGAGGGCAAACAGGCCTTCCTGTCCAGCGGCGGCAGCGAGTTCCACTACATCGCCTGCCTGAACGACGATGCGCAATGGGTCGGCGCCCTGGCCGACCTGGTGGAGCGTGAATTGATGGGTTGGCCCACGCGAACCCCTCCCGACACCGCGCAACTCGCGGCCAGCGCGGCGCGTGCCCGTGCGCTGCGCACGGCCCAGGAGGCCTGATCCCGGCCATCCTGTGCCAGGATATGGTCCGAACGTCGGCGCATTTCATCCGGCGTGATGTAACCGTTTCCGAATAAACTGCGTCGCCTTCTGGCGGCACGGCGTCCTGCTGCGCTGAGTGCACCCGATCCACGGGTTGCTCCCGCCCCTTTCGAGCCTGCCTTGCCCCCGCACTCTCCCCCCCCTGTTCGCCACGACCAGGCCCTGCCCGCCTGGATTGCCGATGCCGCCGTGCTGCTGCTGGTCGCCGCCTGCATGTTCTGGGGCCTGGGCCGGCCCCCGATCCGCGACAACAACGAAGCCCTGTACGCCGACATCGCCATGGCGATGGCCCATGGCGGCAGCTGGCTGATCCCGCACCTGGACGGGGTGCCCTACATCGAGAAGCCGCCCCTGCTGTACTGGCTGATGGCGCTGAGCTTCAAGATCTTCGGCGTGGGTGCCTGGCAGGCTCGCCTGCCCGATGCGATGGCGGCCTGGCTGGCCAGCCTGGGCTGCATCGTGCTCGGGCGTCGCCTGGAATCGCCGCTGGCGGGTCGCACGGCCGCGCTGATCGCCGGCACCTCGCTGGGCTGGGTGGAAATCGGTCGCACCATCCTGTTCGACCCCCTGATGAGCCTGGGGTGGCTGGTCGCGCTGGCCCTGGTGGTGCTGGCCGAACGCCGGGAAAGCCGCGCCCTGATGCGCTGGGCCATGCTGCCCCTGGGCCTGGCCGTGATGACCAAGGGACCCGAGGCCCTGGTGCTGCTGGGACTGGTGGGACTGGTGCAGTTGCTGCTGTCGCCCGGCCCCTTGCCGCGCGCGCGCATGCTGCGCCTGTTCCTGGACCCCTGGGCCATCGTGCTGTTCCTGCTCGTGGCCATGCCCTGGCAACTGCTCGCCGCCTGGCACCAGAGCGGCTTCGCCTGGTTTTTCTGGGTCAACGAGACCATCAACCGCTTTCTCGGCACCCGGATCCCCGACGACTTCCACCACGGCCCCTGGTGGTACTACCTGCCCAAGCTGCTGATCGGAACCTTTCAATGGACCGGCCTGCTGGCCGCGCTGGTGCTGCGCACGCGCCGGGTGCGCAGCGGCCCGGCGGCGCGCAGCGCGGTGTGGGCACGCAATGCCTCGCTCACGCTGCTGGTGTTCTTCTCCAGCTCCAGCGACAAGGGCGCCTACTACCTGCTGCCGGTGGTCGTGCTGCTGGCCTGGTGGGCGGGCGTGCGCCTGCAGCAGGCCTCGGAACGCGGCGAGATCGCCACGGCGCGAGCCTGGATGGCCGCGGGATGCGCGCTGTTCGGCCTGGCGGCGGCCGGGCTGTGGCTGGCCATCGTCACCGTGCCGGAGGTACGGCTCATGGCGCTGCGCAGCGGCCTGCCGCCGCCCCAGTGCGCGCTGCTGCCCTGGCTGAGCCTGAGCCTGCTGGCGGTGTCGCTGCTGGCCGCGGCACTGCTGCGCCGCGGGCTGCTCGAGGCGGGCCTGCTGGTGTTCGGGCTGAGCGGCCTGAGCATGAGCCTGTTCGCCACCGAGCTGGCGGTGGCCAAGACCTCCGACACCTCCCAGCAGCATGTCGCCCAGGTGCTGCACTCGATGTTCCCGCGAGGCGTGGACATGTACTCCTGGCAGACCTTCGAGGACCAGGACGCCTCGCTGCTGTTCTACGGCCTGCGCCCCCTGCGGGTGATCGACAGCACCAGCTCCGACCTGTGGTTCGGCTGCCGCCACGCGGCCGGCGCCTCGCCCTGCGTGCAGCCCTCCGTGGTGCGCGAGGCGGCGCGTGCGGGCCGGCCGCTGGCCGTCTGGGTGGCGCGCGACCGCCTGGCTTCCTTCCTGGCCAGCGGCCTGGCCGTGGGCATGAGGCCGGTAGGGTTTCGCGACAGCATCGTGTTCGTGCGTCGCGCGGCCCCCCCTTGAAAGCCCGGCGGGCGCCCCCACATCCCTGGCAAAGCCGCGCGCCCTCCCCGGCGCGCCGACCCAACCCTGCCGACCCATGACCCAGACTTCCGCGAACGAAAGCCCGGCGGCCCAGGCCGCCGACCCGACCCCCTCCGCCGACGAACGAGTCGACGCGCAGGCCGCGAGCGACGGTGATGCGCTGGAGCAGGCGCTCAAGGTGGCCCAGGACGAACTCGAGGCCCTGAAGGACCAGTTCCTGCGCGCCAAGGCCGAGGCCGAGAACGTACGCCGCCGCGCCGAGGAGGAAACCGCCAGGGCGCGCAAGTTCGCCGTGGAATCGATGGCCCAGGAACTGCTGCCCGTGAAGGACAGCCTGGAAGCCGCGCTGGCCGACGCCAGCGGCAGCATCGAGGCCCTGAAAAAGGGCGTGGAGCTCACCCTGAGCCAGCTGCGCGGGGCCTTCGAGCGCAGCCGCATCCAGGAAGTCTCCCCGGCAGCCGGCGAGCGCTTCGACCCGGCCCGCCACCAGGCGATCGCCAGCGTCCCCTCGGAACAGGCGCCCAACACCGTGGTCGCCGTGCTGCAAAAGGGCTACATGCTGGCCGAGCGCACGCTGCGTCCCGCCATGGTCACCGTGGCCTCGGCCCAGGCCGGCGCCCCGGGGGCTTGAATCCGGCGCAATCGGCTGCATCTGCTGTTGCAGCAAGCCGGGCGGCGCGCCGCCCGCGGACCTGAAACCAACATTCACGAGACTTCCCGGAGTTCAACATGGCAAAAATCATCGGCATCGACCTCGGCACCACCAACTCCTGCGTGTCCGTGATGGAAGGCGGCAGCCCCAAGGTCA